>JAEUHB010000459.1 GCA_016794665.1 Opitutaceae bacterium | reverse complement strand
GTCGTCGAAACCAAGAACGGCGCCAAGATCGTCGGCAAGGTCGTCAAGATCGATGCCGGCACGGTGTCGGTCGATACGGCTTTCGCCGGGACCATCGCCATCAAGCAGTCTGAAGTGGCCAGCATCTCGACCGACGCTCCGGTCGCGGTGCGCCTCGACAGCGGCACGCGCATCGATGGCAAGATCACTGGCGGCGCCAGCGGCGCCCTCCAGATCACGGGTGGCGACGGCTCGATCTCCACGAGCGTCGGCAAGGTCGCCGCGAGCTGGGCCGCGGGCGGCAAGGATCCGGCGGTGGCGGCGCTCGAGCGCGGCTGGGCGTATGAGGCGGCCGTCGATGTCGCCGGCAAGACGGGCAACAAGGAGCAGCTCGGCACGGGTTTCTCGTTCCGCGCGACGCTCGCCGGCTCCCAGGATTCGCTTCAGTTCTACACCGCGTATGACCGGCAGGTTTCGGACGGCGTGAAGTCCGCCGACCAGTTCAAGGCCGGCGTTGACTACGCGAATAACTTCTCGGGCCACAAGTCGTGGTATGTGCGCGACGAGGCGGGCTTTGACCGCGTGAAGGACATCGAGCTCTACAACGTCGCCGCTTTTGGCTTGGGCTACGACTTCATCAAGGAGCCGAAGCAGACCCTGACCGGCCGCGCCGGTGTGTCGTTCCGCTATGCCGGCTACAAGAATCCCCGCACGGAGGATGTGAAGAGCGCCGGTTTGGACTTCGGCCTCGCGCACCGCCTCCAGATGGACAACTCGGTGCTCGTGAACCGCATCTCCTACGTCCCGACGTTTGAGGACTTCAGCAACTTCGTCCTGACGCACGAGAGCTTCCTCGAGCTGCCGGTGACGGGTTCCCAGTGGAAGCTCCGCATGGGCGTGGCCAACGACTACAACAGCAAGCCCGGTCGCGGCGTGAAGAAGCTCGACACGACCTACTTCACCCGCCTCGTGCTGAACTGGAAGTAAGCCCGCCCACGCTGCGAACAACGGCGGCGCTGACTTCCAATCCACCCCACTTGACCAAGGGCCGCGTGAGCGGCCCTTTTTTGTTCTCCCGCACGGGCGCGGGTCGCCGGACGGGCCGCCGCGAATCGGGTTGCGCCCTTTCCGCGGCCGGTTCGTCTCTTCGCCTGCCCCTATGAAGACCATCCGTCTGCTTCCCTTCCTTGTTTCGTGCGGCGTCTTTTCCGCCGCCTTGTCTGCTGCCGATGCGGCCAAAGTCACCACCGGTTCCGACCGCGTGCGCGTCGAGATCGGCGGCAAGCTATTCACCGAGTATGTGTTCAAGGGCGCGCCGCGGCCGTTTTTCTATCCCGTGCTCGCCGCTGATGGCACGGAGATGATGCGCCACTACCCGATGAAGAAGGAGGTGCCCGGCGAAGCCTACGACCACCCGCACCACCGCTCGCTTTGGTTCACGCACGGCAATGTGAATGGTCTCGATTTCTGGGCCGAGGCCGGCGGCGCGAAGCAGGGCCGCATCATCAGTGAAAAGGTTGATGCGGCGGTGGAAAAGGGGGCCGCTGTCATCCGTGCGCGCAACAAGTGGGTCGGCCCCGACGATGCCGTTCACCTGACGGACGAAACCGTCGTCCGCGCCGCGGCCGTCCCCGGTGGCCGCGTGCTGGACTACGAGGTCACGTTGAAAGCCCCCGCCGGAAAGCCCGTCACCTTTGGCGACACCAAGGAAGGCTCCATGGCCATCCGCCTGCCGCTCTGGATGACCCCGGACCACAGCTACTCCGTGAACAAGAAGCGCGTGAAGCACGAGGGCAAGGGCACCATCGTCAACGCCGAGGGCATCAAGAACGACGCCACCTGGGGCAAGCGCTCCACCTGGGTCGACTACCACGCGCC
The DNA here is from genome assembly GCA_016794665.1 of Opitutaceae bacterium. Taxonomy (GTDB): domain Bacteria; phylum Verrucomicrobiota; class Verrucomicrobiia; order Opitutales; family Opitutaceae; genus ER46. The sequence continues at coordinate 20,866 of JAEUHB010000459.1, read as the reverse complement.
TAAGGACGGCAAGACCTATGGCGTCGCCATCTTCGATCATCCGGGCAATCCGCGGCACCCGACGTGGTGGCACGTGCGCTCCTACGCGCTCTTCGCCGCGAATCCGTTTGGCAAGCATGACTTCGAGAACCTCAAGAACCAGCCGACGGCCGGCGACCTCAACATCCCGGCGGGCGGCAGTGTGACCTTCCGCTGGCGTTTCTATTTCCACATGGGTGATGAAAAAGCCGGCAAGGTCGCGGAGCAGTATCAAGCCTTCGTGGCCGGAAAGTAAGCTCCAGCCGGCTCGTTGATCTGGCGCGGCTCATCCACCCGGCCAGCGAGGCCGGCTGCTTTCGACACCCCTCTCACAAAATCCCCGCCATGCCCCTCCATATCCAACACCTCTCGCGCCGCGCGTTCCTCCGCAACACGGCGCTCGCGGGCGCCGCCACGGCGACCGCCGCTTTTTCCGCCCGCTCGTGGGCGCAGGTCGCCGGCGCCAACTCCGATGTGCGTGTCGCGGTTGTCGGCCTCAACGGGCGCGGCCGGTCTCACCTCGCCAGCCTTGCCAAGGTCCCGGGCGTGCGCCTCGTCGCGATCTGCGACGTCGACACCGCGGTGCTCGAGAAGACCAAGGCCGGTCTCGGTGCGGCGGGCGCCAGCGTGCGCACCTTTGTCGACCTCCGCGAACTCCTGGCGATGCCCGGCCTCGATGCGATCACCATCGCGACGCCGAATCACCTCCACTCGCTGCAGGGCATCTGGGCGGCGCAGGCGGGGAAGGACGTCTACGTCGAGAAACCCGTTTCCCACAACGTCTGGGAAGGCCGGCAGCTCGTCGCGGCCGCCGCGAAATACAACCGCGTCATCCAATGCGGCACGCAGATCCGCTCGGGCGCGGGCTTGCGGGAGGCCGTCGCGTGGGTGCGCGCGGGGAATCTCGGAAAAATCACGGCGTCGCGCGGTTTCTGCTACAAGCGCCGCGACTCCATCGGCAGGACCTCGGGCCCGCAGAAAATCCCCGACACGGTGAACTATGATCTTTGGTCCGGGCCTGCGCCCACGGCCGAGTTGCGCCGCGCGCGCCTGCACTACGACTGGCACTGGGACTACCTCACCGGCAACGGCGACGTCGGCAACCAAGGCATCCACCAGATGGACGTCGCGCGTTGGTTCCTCGGCGAGCCCGGTCTTCCGCGCGGCACGCTCAGCATCGGCGGCCGCCTCGGCTACGTCGACGACGGCAACACGCCCAACACCCAGGTCGTCATCCACGATTACGCGAGCGCGCCGCTGATTTTCGAGGTGCGCGGACTGCCCTCCAAGGCCGAGGCTGCGGTGGCCGCGGCCGTCGGCGATCAAGCCGGCGCGGACGCGGCCAACGCCGCCGTCGCGAAGGGGGCAAAGGGCCGCAAGGCGGGTGGCCGCCCCGCCAGCGCGATGGACAACTACCGCGGCGTCGCCGTCGGCAACGTCGTCGAGTGCGAGGGCGGCTCCGTCGTCACCACGGAGTATTTTTCCGCCACCGCCTACGACAACGCCGGCAAGGTCTTGAAGGAGTTCAAGGGCTCCGACCGCCACATGCAGAACTTCATCGACGTTGTCCGCTCCCGGAAGATCGCCGACCAATACGGCCCGATCCTCGAGGGCCATGTTTCCAGCGCGCTTTGTCATCTCGGCAACATTTCCCACGTGCTCGGCCGGGGCCTCGCGCCCGACGTGCTCCGCGAGAAAATCAGGTCCCGCCCCGCGCTCGCCGAGGCGACGGCCCGCATGGCCGAACACCTCGCCGCGAACAAGGTGGATCTCGCGAAAACCCCGCTCACCTACGGCGTCCCTCTCACGATCGCGCCGGGCAAGGAAGCCTTCACGGGCGAGTTCGCCAAGGAGGCCACGCCGCTGCTGACGCGCAAATACCGCGCGCCCTACATCGTGCCCGATCTCACGGGCAAGGGCGCGTCGTCATCTTAATCTCCCGCGGCCGGAGTGCGGCGCGATGAATGCCCTCCGCCAGATCGGTCTTGCGCTGGTTTGGACGGGCGCACTCCTCGCCGCCGAGGAGCCGCCGCCCGTGGCGCTCCCGCCCTTCCTGGTCGAGGAGGCCAGCAAGGGCCCGCCGTGGCGCTACGCCACCGCGCCGGGCTATGAAATTCTCTCGCGCTGCGGTGACTCGGTGACGCGCCGTGTCGTCGCGACGCACCAGCGGCTCCACCAGCTCCTCGCCGAGGTGCTGCCGCCGGCGCTGCAATTCCAGTGCACGCTCCCGCGCACGCTCATCCTCTATGACGAGGAGCTGCAGCCCGCCGCTTCGCGCGAGGTGATCGCGCGGCTCCTTCGGCAGGATGCAGTCGCGCCGGCCGACGATTTTCCCGCGCCGCCGGGCGGACGTGGCTTCCGGCCTGTCATGCCCACCCGGCGCATGAGCTTCCTGCCGAACCTCCGCCTCTGGGATCGCGACGCCATGACGGTCTTCATGATCGTGCGGCGCGACGACTTCGATGCCGACCGGCTCACACTCACGACGGACTACATCTCGTTCCTCGTGAAGAACCGCGTGCCCTCGTTGCCGCCGTGGTTCGTCGCGGGCTTTCTCACGCTCTACGGGCAGATGCACAACGAGGGCGAGCGCCTCGTCCTCGACGAACTCGAGTGGATTTCGCCGGCGCACACCGCGGCCGTGAAAAGGGACCCGAAGACTGCGCCACCCGTCCAGCCGCTCGCCGATTTTCTTGCGTTGCGAATGCCGGCGCCGGGTGAGCCGCCCGCCTTCGAGCCGATGAAGGCCTGGCAGGCGCAGGCCGCGCTCCTCGCGCGCTGGGGGATCGAGGCCGACGGCGGCGCGCACCGCGCCGCGTTTTGGAAATTTGCCGAGCGCGCCGCGGTGCACGGGAGCAACGCGGACCTGTTCGCCGAATGCTTCGGCTTCGACCTCGCGGCGGCCCACGCGAAGCTCACGGCCTACCTGGCGGTCGCCGTCCGGCGCACCGCCGTGTTTCGCATCCCCCGCGACGCGCCCAAGCCCGCGCCCCTCGCGCTGCGCAACGCCACCGACACGGAAATCGCGCGCCTCAAGGGCGACTGGGAGCGGCTCGAGGTGCCCTACGTGAAAAGACTCGAGCCACGGCTCGCGGAGAAATACCTCGAGCAGGCGCGCCGCACTTTCCGCCGCGCCTACGATCGCGGCGACCGCGATCCACGGCTGCTCGCGGCGATGGGCCTTTGCGAGGCCGACGCCGGCGACGATGCCGCCGCCAGCGAGCTGCTCGAGGCGGCCGCGATGCTCGGCGCGTTGCGCCCGCGTGCGAATCACGAGCTCGCGCGGCTGCGCCTCGCCGCCGCGCGCGCCCAGCCTGGCCGGCCCGGCGCCCTCATCGACACCGAGCAGGTCGCGGAGATCCTGAAGCCGCTTTTTGCCGCGCGCGCCGCCGAGCCGCCGTTGCCCGAGGTCTACGAGTTGATCGCCGATGTGTGGGCGGTGTCGGCGACCAAGGCCACGCGCGGCCACCTCGCGGTGCTCGACGAGGGCGTGCGGCTCTTCCCGCGCCGCGCCGCGCTCGTGTTGCGCGCCGCGGAAGTCAATTTGCGCCACGGCTACCCGGCTGAGGCCGCCGTCCTGGCCGAGCTTGCGGAAAAGTTTTCCGGCGACGAAGACGGCCGTGTCCGGCTCGCGGCGCTCCGCGACGCCTTGGCGAAAGAGCCGCGGGAATAATCGCCCCGGGCCCGGGCTCTCATGGCGCGTTCCCATGAGCCCGCCGTCCCCCGTCGCCGCCGCCGTCGCGGCCAACCTCGCTGTCATCCGCCAAGCGATCGCGCTGCTCCCGCGGTTGGGCGACGAGCGCTTCGCGGCGCGTCATCCGCTGTGTTTCAACGCCTCCATCGGCGGCCACGTGCGGCACATCCTCGAGCACTACCAGCGGTTCCTCACGGGGCTCGGCGACGGTGAAGTCGACTACGAGAAGCGCGCCCGTGATCCGCTGGTGGAAGCAAGCGCAGGCTACGCGCTCGGCCAGCTCGAGGCGGCCGCGGATCGGCTTGCGGGCCTGGCTCCTGCGCTCGGCAACCGCAGCCTGCACGTCTGCGCCGAGACCGCGCCTGGCATCGCCACGGCGACGACGGTGCTGCGCGAGCTGGAGTTCCTCCTCAGCCACACCATCCACCACTACGCGCTGGTCGCGGTGATGGCACGGCTGCAGGGCTGTGAACCCGACCCGGCGTTCGGGGTAGCGCCTTCCACCCTTCGGTTCCAGCAACGCGAGTCCGCGTCATGTGCACGGTGAGCTGGCGTCGCGACGCCGACGGCTACGAGTTGTTCTTCAACCGCGACGAGCTGCAGTCTCGCGCGCCCGAGTCGGCGCCCGAGCGGCACGAGCGCGATGGCGTGGCTTTTCTTGCCCCGCGGGACGGCGCCCGCGGCGGCACGTGGCTGCTCGTCAACGAGCGCGGCGTAACCGTGTGCCTGCTGAACGACTATTCGTGTCCGTGGCGTCCCTTGGAGCCGCGCTCCCGCGGGGAAGTCGTCCTGGCATGCGCCGCGGCGGCCAGCCCCGAGGGCGTGGCCGCGGCGGTTCACGCGCAACCGCTCGGTCGCGTCGCACCTTTCCATCTCGTCGCGATCGTGCCGGGGGCATCGCCTTTGCGGCTGCATTGGGATGGGGCCGGGTTGGCCGAGAGCCGCGGTGCGACCTTGTCCGCGCCGCTCTCGTCGTCCTCGTTCGCGACGGCCGCCGTGATCGCGGCACGCGTGCGGCGATTCTCCGCCTACGTGCGTGAGCCCGCAGCGCCGACCTCGGACGAGCTGGCCGCTTACCACCGCCAGCATGACTTGCGGGCGGGTGCCGATTCGGTCCTCATGCGCCGGCCCGATGCAGCGACCCGCAGCATCAGCCGCGTGCGCGTTGGCCCCGCGCAGGTGTGTCTCGACTATGACGCCGTGGCGTGGGGTGCCATCGGCCCGGTGTTCACGCCGACCCGGCACGAGCTGCCGCGATGTGATCGAGGATGAAGGCGGCGGCCGCGGGTTTTGGCGCAGGGCCGAATGCGTGCCTCGCGCCCACGGCACCGAGCAGCAGCACCGTATTGTCGTCGGCGTTCATCCCGACGTCGGGGCGGCTGACATCATTGGCCACGATCCAATCGAGGTTCTTTTCGGTGAGCTTGCGGAGCGCGTAGGCCTCGACGTCATGGGTCTCAGCGGCAAAACCGACGACCGTTTGGCGCGGGCTTTTGCGGGCGGCGAGAGTGCGCAGAATATCCACGGTCGGCACCAGCTCCAGCGTCACCGGGCCGCCTTTTTTCTTCTCCTTTCGCCCGGAAATCTCCCGTGGCCGGTAGTCCGCGACCGCCGCGACGGCGATGAACAGATCGCACGCCGGGAAATGCGGCTCGCACGCGGCGAGCATCTCGGCTGCCGAGACGACCCGATGCACAGCGACGCCGGGCGGTGCCGCGAGCGCAACCGGCCCGCTCACGAGGTCCACGTGCCAGCCGCGCGCAGCGGCCGCGGCGGCGAGGGCATAGCCCATCTTGCCGCTCGAGCCGTTGCTCAGGAACCGCACGGGATCGAGGTGCTCGCGGGTCGGACCGGCGGTGAGGAGGCAGCGAAGCGGGGGAGTCATGCAGGCAAGGTTGGGAAGCGTAGGGCGGCCGGGATATTCCGCGACGCAGGAATTTCCCGCGGGGAAGCGACTCTCACGCGCGTCATGAATCAAACTATCCCGCTTCCTCGTCCGCTCGCGATCGCGAGCTGGATCGCGCGCTTCGTCGTCGCGGTCATCCTCCTGCAAACGCTGTTCTTCAAGTTCACCGGCGCGCCCGAGTCGGTCTTTATTTTCAAGACGGTCGGGCAGGAACCGTGGGGCCGCTACGGCTCCGGCGTCGTCGAGCTGATCGCCAGCGTGCTCTTGTTTGTGCCCGGCACCGTGGCGGTGGGCGCGGCCCTCGCCTTGGGCACGATGAGTGGCGCGATTTTCTTCCACCTCACGAAGCTCGGCATCGTGGTGCAGGACGACGGCGGGCTGCTCTTCGTGCTCGCGGTCGTGGTCTTCACCCTCTCGGCATTCCTCCTGTGGGTCCACCGGCGCACGCTGCCGATCATCGGCGCCAGACTTTGAGGTTCTCCAGCCATGAAAACGCTCCTGCGCTTGCTCGCGTTCCTGTTCTGCGTGCTGTCGGCCAACGCGGTCGCGCCCGTCAACGCCACGCTCTTCGGCGTCGCCATCAAGGGCTACGATCCGGTCGCATACTTTGCGGCGGGCAAACCCATGAAGGGCGACAGCGCCTTCACGCACGAATGGGGCGGCGCGACCTGGCGCTTCGCGAGCAAGGCGAATCGCGATGCCTTCAAGGCCGCGCCGGAAAAATTCGCGCCGCAATACGGCGGCTACTGCGCGTGGGCCGTCAGCCAAGGCTACACGGCCGGCATTGATCCGGAGGCGTGGAAAATCGTCGCCGGGAAACTTTATCTCAACTACAACCCCGCCGTGCAAAAAAAATGGGCCGGCGACGAGCCGGGTAACATCGCCAAGGCGGATGCGCATTGGCCGAAACTCCTGAGGAAATGAGGAGGCCGGGGCGGCCGTGGCCGCGATGAACGACATCGTCGAATGGGCGATGAACCTGGCCGCGAACGGCGGCCCCACGGCTCTCATCGCGCTGGCGCTGGCCACGCTGCTCACGGAAGACCTAACCTGCATCGCCGCCGGGCTGCTGGTGGCGCGGGGGTCGCTGGCGTTCTGGCCGGCGACAGGCGCGTGCTATGCAGGGATCCTCTTCGGCGATCTGCTGCTCGTGCTGATGGGGCGCACGATCGGGCGGCCGTCGCTGCGGGTGGCGCCCCTGAAGTGGTGGCTCTCGGAGGAGCTGGTCGCGCGCGCGGAGCGGTGGTTCACACGGCGCGGGCCGGGCATCGTGTTCGCGAGCCGGTTCATGCCGGGCACGCGGGTCCCGACCTATTTCGCCGCGGGTGTGCTGCGGGCCCCGTTCATGCGCTTCGCGGCGTGGTTCGCGCTCGCATGCGCGATCTGGGTGCCGCTGCTGGTGGGGACGGCGACTTGGCTCGGCACGCGGGCGACGGAAATGCTCGCGACGTGGACGAGCGCGGTGCCCGCGCTCCTCGGCGCGGGCCTGCTGGCGTGGCTCGTCGCCCAAATCGGCCTCGGCCTGGCCACGTGGCGCGGGCGGCGGCTGCTGCTCTGCCGCTGGCGGCGGCTGACGCGGTTCGAGTTCTGGCCGCGCTGGGTGGTTTATGCGCCCGTGCTGCTGCAGATTTTGTGGCTGGCGTTCCGGCACCGCAGCCTCGCGCTCGTGACGGCCGTCAACCCCGGCATCGGGGCCGGGGGCGGACTGGTCGGCGAATCTAAGAGCGAAATCCTGCGGGGCCTGGCGGGCGCGGGTGAGCGCGTGGCAAAGTGGAGTCGGATCGAGGCGGGCGGGGCGGAGAAGCGTGTGGCCGCGCTGGAGGGTTTCATGGCCGACCACGCGCTCGCGTTTCCCATCGTCCTCAAGCCCGATGTCGGCGAGCGGGGTGATGGCGTCGTCATCGCCCGCGACGAGTCGCAGGCCCGCGCCGCGATGGAGGTGACGGCCGGGCCGCTCATCGCGCAGGCGTATGTGCCGGGCGTGGAGTTCGGCGTGTTCTACCACCGGCGGCCCTCGGCCGACTGCGGCGAGGTTCTTGCGGTGACCGACAAGCGCCTCGTGGGCGTCACGGGCGACGGGAAACGCTGCCTTGAGGACCTGATCCTCGCCGACGATCGCGCGATCTGCATGGCGCCGTTCTTCCTGAAGAAATTCACGCTGCGGCTCGACGATGTGCCGGCGGCGGGCGAGCGCGTGATGCTCGGCGAGCTCGGCACCCATTGCCGGGGCGCGCTCTTTCTCGATGGGACGGCGCTAGCGACGCCCGCGCTGCGTGCGGAAATTGAGCGCGTGAGCCGGGCGTTCGAGGGATTTCATTTCGGCCGCTATGATGTGCGCGCGCCCTCGGCGGAAGCGTTCCAGCGCGGCGAGTTCACCGTGATCGAGCTGAACGGCCTGACCTCCGAGGCCACCAGCATCTACGATCCGCGGCACGGCGCGTGGCACGGGTGGCGCACGCTCTGCCGGCAGTGGCGCATCGCTTACGCGATCGCGGCGGAAAACCGCGCGCGCGGAAAAATTCCGCTCACCCTTGGGGAAGTTTGGCGCCTGCTCGTGGCTCATATGCGTGGCCATGACCACGCTCAACGCCCCGCTCGCCGCGACGGAACGCTATGAACTCTCGCTCGCCGCCGACCTCGCTGAGGTGCGCGCGGCGCAGCGGCTGCGGTTCGAGGTCTTCAACCTTGAGCTGCATGAAGGCCTGCCCGAGGCCTTCGTGACCGGGCTCGACGCCGACGAATTCGACGAAGTCTGCGACCACCTGATCGTGCGCGATCGGGGAACACGCGCGGTTGTGGGCACCTATCGTTTGCAGACCGGCCGCAGTGCGGCGGCCCACCGCGGCTACTACGGTGCGCGGGAGTTTGACTTCGCGCCGTTCGAGCCGGCGCGTGGCGCACTTGTGGAGCTCGGCCGCGCCTGCGTCGCGGCCGAGCACCGCAACCAGACCGTGCTCGGCCTCCTTTGGAAGGGCATCGCGCGCTATGCCCAGGCGCATGGCGCTCGGTATCTCACCGGCTGCAGCTCGCTGACCACCCAGGACGAAGCGGCGGCGCTCGCGACCTGGCGGCAGCTCGCCGGCTCGTGCCACGTCGAGCCGCGCTGGCGCACGCGACCTTGCGCGGGCTGGGAATGCGAAGGGACAAAAGGCGTGGCGGTCGCGCTGCCCGTGCCGCGGCTGCTCCGCGCCTACCTGGCGCTGGGAGCGCGCATCTGCGGCGAACCCGCGATCGATCGCGAGTTCAGCACGGTGGATTTCTTGACCTGGCTCGATCTGGAGGCGCTTCCGGCGGCGGTGTGGCGGAGATTTTTAGGATGACTTTGAGCGACCGGAGCAAGTCGGGCGCGATGGTTGCAGGCGGGGTGCCCTCACCCCGCGGGGATGAGCGTGCGCGGCGAGGAGCGGGGTGGGCGCACCCCGCCTACAACAAACGGCGTGCGGTGTTTCGTCTGCTTGGATTGGGCGCGGTGCTGGCGTGGGCTGCGATGGAGTCGCTGTTCACGCTTGAGCGGGATCGGGCGGGCTGGCTCCACCGCACGTGCCGCCGCGCGTTGCGCGTGTTGGGCGTGCGCGTCACGACCACGGGTCGGGCGCCGCGCGGCGCGGTCATCGCGGCGAATCATCTCGGCTACCTCGACATCCTCGTGCTCGCGGCGCAGGCACCGTGCGTGTTTGTCGCGAAACGCGAGGTGCGCGGATGGCCGGTGTTCGGCTGGTTCGCGCGCCGCTCGAGCACGCGCTTCATCGATCGGGAAAAGCGCGCGGATGTCGCGCGGGTGGCGGAGGATTTTGCGCCGGTGCTCGCCGCGGGCGCGAACCTCGTGCTCTTCCTAGAGGGCACGAGCACGGACGGGCGCGCGGTTCTGCCCTTTCGTTCGTCGCTGCTTGAACCCGTCGCGCGGGGTGGCTGGCCCGCGGTGCCGGTGGCCATCGCGTATGCCGTGCCGCCGCCGCATTCGGCGGAGCGCGAGGTTTGCTGGTGGGGCGACATGACGCTTGCGCCGCACCTCTTTGGCCTGGCTGGCCTGCCGTGTGTGGGCGCAGCCGTCAGGTGGGGCGAGCCCGTCACCGCCACATCGGATCGCAAGGTGCTCGCGGCGGAGCTGCACCGGGCGGTGCGGGACTTGCGCGGCGAGGCGCCGGCGGGGACACTTGCCGCCGTCGAAGCATGAACTCCCCGTTTCCCGCCCTCGTCGGCACGACCATCGTCCTCGGCATCACGGGCTCCATCGCCGCCTACAAAGCCGCGGACCTCGCGAGCAAGCTGCGTCGGGCGGGGGCCGAGGTGTGGCCCGTGATGACGGCGGGCGCGCAGCGGTTCGTGACGCCGCTCACGCTGCAGGCCGTCGCGCACCATCCCGTCGCGACCGATCTGTGGAGCGAAAATGATCCCGCGGTGGTCGCGCACGTCGATCTCGCGGATCGCGCGGACCTGCTGCTGGTGGCGCCGGCTACCGCCAACACGCTCGCGCAATTCGCGCACGGGCTCGCCCCGGATTTTCTGTCGTCGCTCTACCTCGTCTGCCGTGCGCCGGTGCTGATCGCGCCGGCGATGAATGGCAAGATGTGGTCGCACCCCGCGACGCAGGCCAACGTCGCGACGCTGCGCGCGCGGGGCCACGCCTTCATCGGCCCGGAGGAAGGCATGCAGGCCTGTGGCTACGAGGGCGTCGGGCGGCTGTGGCCGATCGAGGGGATCGTCGCGGAGGCAGCGCGGATGCTGGCGGCCTCGGACTGAGCGCGGCGGGTCATTTCCGTTTCCGCGGCGGCGCCCAGTGAAACGGCGCGGCCGAGTGATCGCTCGCGCGGGGCTGGAGGAGCTTGGCGATCAGGCCGGTCCAGCCGGTCTGGTGCATCGCGCCGAGGCCGCGGCCGGTGTCGCCGTGGAAATACTCGGCGAACAGGACGTAGTCCTTGAAATGCGGATCGCGTGCCTGCTTCGGGTGCGACTGCAGGACGGGGCGCTCGCCGTGGGCGTCCGCGAGGAACAGCGAGGCGAGGCGGCGGGAAAGCTCCGCGGCGATTTCCTGGAGCGTCAGATACTGGCCGGAGCCGGTGGGGCACTCGACCTTGAAGTCGTCGCCGTAGTAGTGGTGGAATTTTTGCAGCGACTCGATGAGCAGGTAGTTCACCGGCATCCAGATCGGGCCGCGCCAGTTGGAGTTGCCGCCGAAGAGGAACGACGAGGACTCGCCGGGCTCATAGCCCACGGCGAGGCGCACGTCGCCCTCGGCGAACTCGTAGGGCTGGTCCAGATGCGCGCGCGACATCGCGCGGATGCCGTGCGGCGAGAGGAACTCGGTCTCGTCGAGCATGCGGCGGAGCAGGGCCTTCATGCGGTGGCCGCGAAGGAGCGAAAGGAGGCGGCGCTCGCCGGCGCCGGGCTCCTGCCAGCGGGAGACGAGCTGCGCGAGGGCGGGGCGGTGCTTCAGCGTCCACTCGAGGCGGCGCTTGAAGTCGGGCAGCGCGTCGAGCATCGCGGGCTCGAGCGTCTCGACGGCGAAGAGCGGGATGAGGCCGACCATCGAGCGGATGCGCAGCGCGCGCGACTCGCCGTGGGGGAGGTTGAGCACGTCGTAGTAGAACGCGTCCTCGTCGCACCAGAGGCCGAGGCCCTCGTCGGCGATGTTGTTCATCGCCTCGGCGATGCCGAGGAAGTGCTCGAAGAATTTCGTCGCGATGTCCTCGTAGACGGGGTTGTGCCGCGCGAGCTCGAGCGCGATGCGCAGCAGGTTGAGCGAATACATCGCCATCCAGCTCGTGCCGTCGGCCTGGTTGATGTGCCCGCCGGTCGGCAGCGGCTTGCTGCGATCGAAGACGCCGATGTTGTCGAGGCCGAGGAAGCCGCCCTGGAAGATGTTGCGGCCCTGCGCATCCTTGCGGTTCACCCACCAGGTGAAGTTGAGCATCAGCTTGTGGAAGACGCGTTCGAGGAACGCCAGGTCGCCCGGGCCGCCTTGCTGCTTGCGGTCGATTTGGAAGACGCGCCAGGCGGCCCAGGCGTGGACGGGCGGGTTCACGTCGCCGAAGGCCCACTCGTAGGCGGGGAGCTGGCCGTTGGGGTGCATATACCACTCGCGCGTGAGGAGCACGAGCTGTTGCTTGGCGAAGTGCGCGTCGACGAGCGCGAGCGGGATGCAGTGAAACGCGACGTCCCACGCGGCATACCACGGGTATTCCCAGGTGTCGGGCATCGAGATCACGTCGGCGTTGTTGAGGTGATGCCACTCGTGGTTGCGGCCGCGCCGGCGCGCGGCGGGCGGCGCCGGCTGCGCGGGATCGCCGGCGATCCACTCGGGCACGTCGTAGTAGTAGAATTGCTTCGACCAGATCATCCCGGCGAAGGCCTGGCGCTGCACGCGGCGCGCGTCGGCGTCGGCGAGGTCGCGCTGGAGGTGTGCGTAAAAGTCGTCGGCCTCGGCCTCGCGTGCGTCCATGATTGCGTCGAAGTCCGCCATCGCGGGCTTCGGCACGCCCGAAGGGCGCAGGCGCACGCGGAGGCTTGCGCTGCCGCCGGCGGGCACGCGGAGGCGGTGGTGCGCGGCGACCTTGGTGCCCTCGTGCGCGGGATTCACGGCGTCGCGGCGGCCGGAGACGACGGCGTCGTTGATGCCGTCCTTGAAATAACCGGGAGCGCTGCCCGCCCCGCCGTGGCGGCGGAGATTCGTTTCGTTGTCGCAGAAGAGCAGCTCGGGCGTGCCGTCGCACTCCAGCACGCGCGTGCCGAGGACGTCGTGGCGCACGAACACGGTCTGCGGCCCGGTCGCCGAGAGCGAGGGCCGCGGCGTGCCGGCGCGCCATGACCAAGTGTTGCGAAACCAGAGCTGGGGCAGGACGTGCAGGTCCGCGGCCTCGGGGCCGCGGTTGTGCACGGTCACGCGCATCAGGAGATCCTCGGGCGAGGCCTTGGCGTAATCGACGAAGACGTCGAAGTAGCGGTCGTCGTCGAAAATCCCGGTGTCGAGCAGCTCGAACTCCGGCTGGTCCTTGCCGCGGCGGCGGTTCTCCTCAATCAGGCGCGCGTAGGGGAATTCGCACTGCGGATATTTGTAGAGCATGCGCAGCCACGAGTGGGTGGGCGTGGCATCGAGGAAGTAATAGAGCTCCTTCGGATCCTCCCCGTGGTTGCCCTCGCGGTTGGTCAGGCCGAAGAGCCGCTCCTTCAGGATGGGATCGCGGCCGTTCCAGAGCGCGAGCGCGAGGCAGAGGCGGCCGCGGTGATCGCAGAGGCCGGCGAGGCCGTCCTCGCCCCAGCGATAGGCGCGGCTGCGCGCGTGATCGTGGGGAAAATAATCCCAAGCGTCGCCCCCGGCGCTGTAGTCCTCGCGCACGGTGCCCCACTGGCGCTCGGCGAGGTAGGGGCCCCAGCGGCGCCAGAGTTCCTTGCCGGCGTTGGCGGCGGCGAGGCGGGTGGATTCGGCGGCGGGGTGGCGGGGCAAGGGGGTGGGGGAAAAGCGGCGGGGATCAGGCGTGGCTACGCCTGCACGAGCGCGGCGGCCTTGTGCAACGCGGCTGACGCGGCGGCACAGGCGGGCTCGTTGTCGAGGGCGTTGAGCGCGGCGTTGAACGGCTCGGGTCGCACCGGGCCGTCGTAGCCGATCTGCGCGAGGGCCTTCACGAAGGCGCCGATGTCGATCACGCCGGTGGCGGCGGGGAGCTCGCGGGCGTTGTCCCGCTGCTGCTCCTTCGCGATCCCGCGCGGCGCGTCGTTGAGGTCGACGCTGACGACGTCGCTGTTTTTCAACGTGAGCAAGTCGGCCGCGGTGTCGCCGGCGGTCCACCAGTGCCAGGTGTCGAGCACGAACCCGACGTTCGTCAGTCCGATCTCGGCGATGAACTCGCGGGTTTCGGCGAGCGTGTGGATGAAGGGGTAGCGCTTGCCGACGAGCAGGTGCTGCGTGCCGATGTATTCGAGCCCGAGCCGCAAGCCGTGATCGCCGAGGATGCGCGCGGCCTCGCGCAGGCGCGCGGCGGTGAGCTTGAAGTTCTCGCGATAGGTGAGCGTGTCGTGGCTCGGCGGCACCCAAGTGCCGATGCGCGTGGCGCCGGCGGAGCGGAGCGCGGCGGAGAGACGGGGCAGGCGGGCGAGGCCCTCGCGGAACTTGGCGTCGTCGGCGCGGAAATCCGCGACGAGGCCGGTGGCGCACCACGAGAGACTTTTCGCCTTCAGCTCGGCGGCGAGCTCGGCGAGCTGCGCGGGCGCGAGGCCGGCGAGCTCGTCGGCGCGCGGTTCGACGGACTCGAAACGGTGGCGGTGCGCGAGGTCGATGAGTTCGCGCTGGCTCTTCACCGTCACGCCGATGGAGCCGGGCGTGAGCGCGATGGTGAATTTACGGCGGGGTTTCATCGGGCCGGCGGCACGGCTGGCGGGCAGGGTGGCGAGGGCGGCGAGCGCCGAGGCAGTGCGGAAAAAATCACGGCGGTGCATGGCGGGCCGAGCGTGGGGCCGCCCGGTGCGGCGTGCAAGCGGCGCCGCGCTCGCGTCGCGAACAAAACGCTTGCGCGCTTCCGCGGCGGCGCGCATTGAGATCGTGAAGCAGCCGTCGGAACGGCGTCACGCGGGGGTGACGAATTCAGGGCTTGCAGCGAGTTCACCGCCCGGGGCGCGGCGCCGACGCCACTCCCCTCACTCATGCCCATGATTCGTGTCCGTTCCGTGTCCCTTCTCGCAGCCGTTGCGCTGCTCGTTTCCGCCGTCCCGGCGGCCGTGCCTGACTACAAGATTGGCGACGTCGCGGCCGAGGATGTCGTGACGCCCGTGCCCCTGCTCATCGTGAACCCTGAGGCCACGGAGGCCTTGCGGCAAAAAGTGGCGCAGCAGGTCTCGCTCATCGTGCGCCATGTGCCGACGACGGCGGCGGAAGCGGAGGCGGAGCTGCGCCGCCGGATCACGACGGCCAAGGCCAACCTCCGCGTCAGCATGGAGCGCGCCCTTCAGCGGGCGACGCTGACCGAGGCCGATCTCCAGACGCCGGCCTACGCCAGCGCCCTGCGCGCGGGCCGGCAGGCGGCCCGGGATCTGCCTTTCGAAAAGCTCGCGCCGCTGTGGGTGCGCGGCGAGAGCGACGAGCCGCACGTCGCCGCGATGGTGCAGGCGATCCGCGAAATCATGGCGCAGCCGATTGTCGCGCAGAAGAACGACCAGACCTTTCCGCCCAACCAACCCGTCCGGCTGCTGCCCGTGAAGAGCTTCATCACGGCGCCCACCGCGCGCGAACTGGAGAGCGGGGGCTCGCTCATGCAGGTGGGAAAGATCATCACGCTCTGGCGGGCGCGCCGCCTGGCGGAGACGAGTTTCCCCGCGGGTCAGGAGGCGCTGGGCAAATACGCGGCGCTCTTCGTGCGCGCCAACGCCCAGGCCGACCCCGAGCTCACGGAGGTCGCGCGCGCGCAGCGCATGGACGGCGTGACCGTGAACGACACCTTTGAGCCGGGCCAGACTGTCGTGAAGAAAGGCCAGACCATCGACCGCAAGGCGCTCGCGGCGCTGGCGGCGGTGCGCGAGAAGAGCCTTATCGGCACCCTCCAGGCCAAGATCGAGGAAGGCCAGTCCTTCGCCGGTCTGATCACGCGGCAGACGAAATGGATCGTCGGCGGGCTCGCGATTGTGACGCTCGCGCTCGGGCTCATCCTCTGGCGCCTGCGTTCGCGGCCGTCGACCGCGCTGGTGCTGGCCGGCGGCGCGGCGCCGCAGGCGGCGCTGCCCGAGGCCGCGTGGCGGGAGCGGGCGCTGACGGCCGAGGGCCAGGCGGCGCGCGCCCAGCATGCGATTCGCTCCGGGGTGATGGGCTGGATGAAGGAGAAGGTTTTTCGGTCGCTGGTCGGCCAGCGCGCCGATCTGCTCACCGTGCAGCAGCGCGCCGAGGCCGAGATTCGCGAGCTCGAGACGCGGCTCGAGCAGCTCCACGCGCCGCTGCAGCAGCGCATCAGCGCCTACGAGGCGCGCATCGTGGAGCTGGAAAAGGATCTCGCGGCCAAGGGCGAGGAGAACCGCGAGCTCATCGGCGCGCGCATCTCGGTCGCCAAGCAGCAGCTGATGGTCGAGCGCGAGCGGAGCCGCGCGGGGCAGGCTTGAGCGAGGAGCCCCGCGGCTACTTGGCCTTTTCCTCGGCCTGCAGCGCGAGCTCGTAGCACTTCAGCGCCTCGTCGTAGCGGCCGAGGCGGTTGCAGACGCCGCCCTTGGAGAGATAGGCGAGGGTCGATTTGCTGTCGGCCTCGATCGCGCGCTCGTAGCATTGGATGGCTTCCTCGAAGCGGTTGAGCCGCTCAAGGGTGGTGCCCTTGCGAATCATGGCCTCGGTGTGCTTGGGATCGAGGCGCAGGATTTCGTCGTAGCAGGAGAGGGCCTCGACGGCCTTGTTGGTGCTGACGAGGGAGCGGGCCTTGTTGAGCAGGACAGCGATCCAAGTGGCCTGATCGGAGGAGACGGCGGCGCGGCGCGCGGTGTCGGCGGGAAGCGTTACGTTGGTCTGCGTGGTGCCGTTGGCATGCGTGCCGTGGGTGGTGTTGACGGCGGCGGAGGGCACGGCGAGCACGGGCACGGTCGCGGACGACGAGGGTGTCGGCGCGGTCGAGTGCTCGAGTTCGAAGATGCGCCGCTCCATGCGGTCGATCACGGCCATCAGGCGCTGATTGGAGACGGAGACGGCCTGCTCGCCGGGAGCGGAGTCACCGGCACCGAGGAGCGACGGGCCGGAGCCCGGCGGCGCGAGCTGCGCGGCGCGCAGCGTGGCGACCTCGGCCATGCGGTTCATCGTGCGCCACTGGAGCACGGGCATGAGGAGCACGGCGATGAGTCCGAGCGTGCCGAAGGCGGCGGCAACCCAGAGCATGGTGCGATTGGAGCGCTGCGTCTCGGCCTGCTGGCGCTCGCGCTCCGCGGCCTGGCGTTGCATCTCGAGCTGCTGGCGCTCGCGCTCGGCCTCCATCGCGAGACGGATGGAGTCGAGTTTCTCGGTCACGCCGGCGACACGGTTATTGACGATCGCGAGCTGGGTCTGGTGCAGCTCCTCGCGGACCTTGAGGTAGGATTTGAGCAACTCGGCTTGCTGCGCCGGATCGTCGGCGGTCTTGGCGGGCGGAGTCTCGGCCGCGGGCTGGGCGGCGAGGCTCGCGCCGAGCGCGAGGCAGGAAAGGAGCGCGCGGGGAAGGGAAAACAGCGCGGAAATTTTGATCATGTGCACCTGTGATCGCAGGCTGAAACGCGCGACGTGGTTGTCAAGGGGCGCGACGGCCAAGCTGCGTCGCAACTACGCTCTTTCGTCGGGCAGAGGCTTCACGATCAAGTCCGACATCGAGCGACCTACCACTCTTACGGTTGTTCCCGCGATCAGCGACGCGCCGTCGGACCGGGCATCAAACACTTTGTCGGCGACCTGAACCTTTCCGACCGGCCTCAGTTCGACGACCACGACACCATGGGCGCCGATCAAATCAGGCGCCGCGCTGGCGGAATCACCTTTGTCCTGTTGCGGCAATCGCGCATCGGCGACCGCCACCGCAATCCAAACTGGCCAGAGGGGCAGTCCGACGATCCACCACAGCGGCTCCGAAAATCCGGAATTGAACATCCCCGCGACGGCGTCCTTCCTTCTCACTGCGAGCCACGTCATCGCAACTAGGCCACCAACGAAGTAGCCGGCGATAAGAGCCATGATTGGGAACCCCCCTAGCCCGCATGCGCCGCGGGATCCCTCACGGCTCCTGTTTCGTTTCCTTCGCCACCTTGATGGCTTCGAGATCTTTTTTCATCTCGGCTTGGAGGCGGGCGAGCTTGTCGGCGGCTTCCTGGGCGCGGGCGTGGCGGGTCTTTTGGGCGGCGAGCTTTTCCTCGGCCTCCTCCCGGATTTCGCGCACGCGGGCGACGGCGCCCTTGTTCTGCTGGACGAACATCGCGAGGCTGTGCTCGAGCGCCTCGCAACGGGTGCCGAGGCGCGTGAGCTCGTCCATGCGGGCGCGGACGTCCTTCACGATGGCGGTCTTGGTGCGGATGTCTTCCTGCACGGCGGACGCTTGGTCGGCCTTGAGCGAATCCTTGAGCAAGATCTGGCGGCAGACGCCGACGGCCGCGGTGGCTTCGCCGAGGGAGCGCTTGGCGTCGGCGACGAGCTTGCCGGCCTCGGCGGCGACGGTGGCGTGCCGCTTCTGCAGCTCGCGCGCCTTCTCGCCGTGGTCGAGGAGCTCCTGCTCCGTGGAACCGGCGTCCTTGAACAGCGCGTCCGTCCGCTTCAGCAGGTCGTCGCGCATCTCGGTGGACTGGCGGATGGAGGTCTTCACGCGCTCGATGGCCTGGTCGAACGACTGCAGGGCGGCGACGGTGGCCACGCGGGCCTCCTCGCGCTCCTGCTGGCTGCGCTGATAGATCTGGGTGCCCGTGCCGGCCGCGACGACGGCGGCGATGCTGGATCCTACGCTGACGAGGACTTTCGTGGTCATGTCATTTTCCTCCGATTTCTGATTCTAATGAATGGGTCTCGCGCTCGAGGGCGCGCAGGGACTGCCGGCTGGTGGCGAGAATCTTCTTGGTCTCCGCGTCGAGGTGCGCGATGCCAGCGGTATCGGCGGTATCAGCGACGGCGAGGGCGCGAAGCTGCGCCATGAGGGGCATGACCTCCCGGCGCATCTTGGCGGCGTAGGCGCGGAGGGTCTTGCCCTGCGCATAGCTGGCGGCGAGCTCGGCGGTGCGGTTGTTGAGGGCGATGAGGCGGCGCGAGAGATCGACGAGCTCCTTGTTGAGGCTGGTGTGGGTGAGGACCGTGCGCGAAGGCCGGGAAAATTCCTCGAGCATCGCGGCCTGCAGTTTCTCCTCGGGGATCGGGTCGGGTTTTTCCCAGCGGTCGTCCTTCACGTAGGCCCCGATTTCATCGAGCAGGACGGCGGCGGCTTTGGTGTCGGAGAGTCCTTGGATGGTCTTCAGCATCGCATCGTAGCGGCCGAGCATCTGGTCGATGGTGGCGACCGTTTCGTGAACGAGCTCCGAGAGCGTGCGCGCGGGCTTGGTCTGGCTGGCGGTGCCCGTGGCTCCGGAGGTGGCCAGCCCGGCGGGTTGCGACGTGGTCGGCGCGGTCGCGCAACCGCCGGCAAACAACGCGAGCGCGATCAAGGGGAGCGAGACGTGGCGGAGGCGGCGCATGGGAACGGACAGTCGCGGAGGGGGACCGCAACTGTGTTACAACAGTGCGACGGTGCAAGCACCCATCCGGGTGGAGGGCCGAAAGACGAAACCGTCCCGGCCAACCTGCAAATGGCTTGCCGCGCTCAGCGCCGGATCGACACGCGCTTCATCACCACGGGCTGCACCGGCTTGCTGCGCTCGCTCCCCATCGCGCCCCGCTCCGTGGGCAGCTCGGCGAGCGCATCGACGACCTCGATGCCCTTGGTGACGCGCCCGAAGATCGTGTAGCTGGGCGGCAGTGGGTGGTCCTGGTGAATGATGAAAAACTGGCTGCTGTTGGTGTTGGGCCCGCGGTTGGCCATCGCGACGATGCCGCGCCGGTAGCCGGCGCCCCTTTGGTAGAGCTGGTTGTCGCGCACGATCTCGTCGGCAAAGGTCCCTCCCCACGCGCTCTCGCCGCCGCGGCCGTCGCCGAGGGGATCGCCGCCCTGAAGCATGAAGCCCTTGACGATGCGGTGGAACGTGAGGCCGTTGTAGTAGCCGCGCTCGGCGAGGAGGCGGAAATTCTCCGTCGCCTTGGGCGCGTCGGCGGTCAGCAGCTCGAACTCAATGGCGCCGCGGTCGGTCTCGATGACGGCGAACATCGGCCCGGCGGGCGCCGCGGGAGCGGGGGCGGCGGAGGTGTCGTCCTTGCGCGAGCAGCCGGCGGCGGCGAGCAAGGCGAGACAAAGGGAAACGCGGAGGTGCATGGCGCAGGTGTTGGAAATTGTCGCGGCGAGTCAAGGCGCCGCCGGGTTGAACCGGGCGCGAAGTGTGTCGAATCCGTTGGTGCGCTCGTAGGCGGCCTCGCGCTCGACATGCGCCACCGCCCCGAGCACGTCGATGGTGGCGACGCGGTCGACGAGTGCCTGCAACAGCGTGCGCACGATCAGGCGCGCATGGTGGGCACCGAGGCAGAGGTGCGGGCCAAAGCCGAACGAGAGGTGCGGGTTGGGCTTTCGGTCGAGACGGATTTCCTCCGGCGCCTCGAAGACGGTCTCGTCAAAGTTTGCCGCGGCCCAGCCGAGAGACACCCGGCCGCCGGGCGGCACGGTGACACCCTTGACGTCTGTCTCGACCGGGCAAACCCGGCCGATGTGCGTGAGCGGCATGAACGCGCGAAAAAACTCCTCGCCCGCGTGCACGATGCGGCGCGGGTCGGCGCGGAGCCACGCGAGCGCGGCGGGATGGCGGCCGAGGTAAGCGACGATGTTGGTGATGCTGTGGATGATCGTGTCGCGCCCGCCGGCGAAGGTGAGGTTGCCGAAGCCCATCATCTCCTCGCGCGTGAGCCGGCGCCCGCGGTAGGTCGCTTGGGTAAGCGCGCTGAACATGTCGGCCCCCGGGGCTTTCTCCGCGCGGTCGAACGCCGCGTGCAGGTAGTCCTCGAGCACGGTGCCTTTCTTGAACTCGCCGCCCGTCACCTTGAACACGTGGATGCCCCAGCCAATCCAGATGTCGGCCTCGGACTCGGGGACGTTGAGCAGGTAGGTGAGGGCGCGCGACTGGATTGGCAGCGCAAAGTCGCTGATCACGTCGAGCGGGCCGGCGGCGAGCGCGGCGGAAAGCTTCTCGGCAACCAGGCCTTCCACCTTTGCGATCACCTCGGGCTGGCGCGCGCGTTGGAAAAACGGCTCGACGATCGCGCGATACTCGGAGTGCTCGGGCGGGTTGGTCTCGATCGGGAGCTGCCGCATGGTGCGCACCGCCTCCTCGGAGGGGATGGGCACGCGGAAGGGAGCGTCGGAACTGTAGGTGTGCCAGTCGCGCGCGGCTTCGCGCACGTCGGCGTGGCGGAGAATCATCGGGAGATTCTCGCCTTGGAAAGGGCACCGGAGCACGCCGTCCTTTTGGCGTGCGTCGCGGAAGGGATCGGAAACGTCGCTCATGAAGTTGGAACGCGCGGAGACTGGGTCAGCGGACCTCAAGGATTGAGCCGGCGATGTAGGGCAGCGGGTTGCCGGGGGTGTTCATGTAGTAGGCGACGAGCACGCGTGTGTCGTCGAGCTGCACGGACCAGGAGTAGCCGAGGTCGACCGTGGCGCCGTCGTCGCGGATGACAAATTCGGGCGCGGCCTCGATGTCGGTGCACT
>JAEUHB010000455.1 GCA_016794665.1 Opitutaceae bacterium | reverse complement strand
CAGGACTTCACCGGCGTGCCGCTGCTCGTCGACCTCGCGGCGATGCGCTCCGCGGTCGCGCGCATGGGCAAGAACCCGAAGATCATCGAGCCGCTCGTGCCCGTCGATCTCGTCGTGGATCACTCGGTGCAGGTGGATTTCGCCGGCTCCGCCGATGCGCTGAAGAAAAATCTCGACCTCGAGTTCTCGCGCAACCGCGAGCGCTACGAGTTCCTGAAGTGGGGCATGCAGGCGTTCGACACGTTCAAGGTCGTTCCTCCCGGCATCGGCATCGTCCACCAGGTGAACCTCGAGTATCTCGCCAAGGGCGTGCTCAACGACAGCGCCGGCGTCTACTACCCGGACACGCTCGTCGGCACCGACTCGCACACGACGATGATCAACGGCATCGGCATTGTGGGTTGGGGCGTGGGCGGCATCGAGGCTGAGGCGGGCATGCTCGGTCAGCCGGTTTATTTTCTCACGCCCGATGTGGTCGGCGTGCATCTCACCGGCGCCCTGCGCGAAGGCGTCACCGCGACCGATCTCGCGCTCACGCTCACGCAGATGCTGCGCAAGGCGAAGGTCGTCGGAAAATTCGTCGAGTTCTACGGCCCCGGCGCCGCGGCGCTGCCGGTGGTTGATCGTGCGACGATTGCCAACATGGCGCCGGAATACGGCGCGACGATGGGCTTCTTCCCGATCGACGCCGAGTGCTCGAACTATCTGCGCGCCACCGGTCGCGACGAAAAGCACGTCGCGCTCTACGAGGCCTACTACAAGGCGCAGAATCTCTGGGGCATCCCGCAGCCCGGCGCGATCGATTATTCGCAGGATCTCGCGCTCGACCTCGCGAGCGTGGTGCCGAGCGTCGCGGGCCCGAAGCGCCCGCAGGATCGCATCGAGCTGCCGAGGATGAAGCAGGAGTTCACGACGGCGTTTTCGAAGCCGGTCACGGAAAATGGCTTTGGCAAGAAGGCGGAGGAGTTCTCGACCGTCTCCGCCGAGGTCGGTGGCACTCGCGTCGGCCATGGCTCCGTGCTCATCGCCGCGATCACGAGCTGCACCAACACTTCCAATCCGTCCGTCATGCTCGCCGCGGGCCTGCTCGCGAAGAAGGCGGTCGAAAAGGGGCTCAAGGTTAACCCGATCGTGAAGTCCTCGCTGGCTCCCGGCTCGCGCGTCGTCACGGACTACCTCGAGAAGACCGGCCTCGCGCCCTATCTCGACCAGCTCGGCTTCCAGACCGTCGGCTACGGTTGCACGACGTGCATCGGCAACTCCGGTCCGCTCGCCGCGCCGATTGAGGAAGCGGTCGTGAAGAACGATCTCGTCGCGGCCTCCGTGCTCTCGGGCAACCGCAACTTCGAGGCGCGCGTCCACCAGAACATCAAGAGCAACTTCCTCATGTCGCCCCCGCTCGTCGTGGCCTTCGCGCTCGCGGGCCGCGTCGACATCGACATGTCCACCGATCCGATCGGCACCGGCAAGAATGGCCAGCCCGTCATGCTGAAGGATATCTGGCCGACGCTGAAGGAAGTCCGCGACCAGATGCAGGCCGCGCTCAAGCCCGAGGTGTTCCGCAAGCTCTACACCAACTTCGCCGCGCAGAACCCGAAGTGGAATGAGATCCCGGCCTCGACGGGCAACGTCTACCAATTCGACGCCAAGTCCACTTACATCCAGGAGCCGCCATTCTTCGCCGGGTTCTCGATGTCGCCCGGCACCATCCAGCCGATCACCGGCGCCCGCGCGCTCGGCATCTTCGGCGATTCCGTGACGACCGATCACATCTCGCCCGCGGGGGCGATCAAGAAGACGTCGCCCGCCGGACGTTTCCTCCTGGAGAACGGCGTCACCTTCGAGGACTTCAACTCCTACGGCTCGCGCCGCGGCAACGATCGCATCATGACGCGCGGCACGTTCGCCAACGTCCGCATCAAGAATTTGATGCTCGGCGGCGAGGAGGGCGGCAACACGATCTACCAGCCCACCGGCGAGAAGCTCGCCATCTTCGATGCGGCGGCGAAACACATCGCGGCGAAGACGCCGCTCATCGTCGTGGCCGGCCAAGAATACGGCACCGGCTCGTCGCGCGACTGGGCCGCGAAGGGCACCAACCTCCTCGGCGTGAAGGTCGTCGTCGCGCAGAGCTTCGAGCGCATCCACCGCTCGAACCTTGTCGGCATGGGCGTGCTGCCCTTGCAGTTCAAGGAAGGCACGACCGCGCAGACCCTGAAGCTGGACGGGCACGAGACCTACGACGTCGTGGGCCTGAGCCCCGACATCAAGCCGCAGCAGGATCTCGTCCTGAAGATCACGCGCAAGGGCGGCGAGGTGCTCAACGTCCCGGTGCGCTGCCGCATCGATACGCCCATCGAGATCGACTACTACCAGCACGGCGGCATCCTGCCCTACGTGCTGCGTCAGATTGTGGCGCGGAGCTGAACCCGCCGCCGGCCTTTCCGAAGCCGGCCGCGGTTGGAGTCCCCCGCGAAAAGCATCATGGCCGAATCCGCATCCAAGCCCGTCTTCCTCGTCGACGCCGCGAGCGACCCCGTGCTCGTGCGCATCGACGGGCGGGCCTGTTTTCAAAACTGCGCCGGCCTGCGCGATTTCATCACGACGATGGCGGCCGAGGGCCGGCGACGCTTCGTGATCGATTTTCGGGACTGCGCGAGCATGGACAGCACGTTCCTCGGGGTGCTCGCGGGCGCCGCGATGGCGCTCCGCCGCCTCGGGCCCGAGGCGAGCCTCGTCGCCGCGCGACCGAGCCCGGCCAACCTCCAGCTCATGCGCAGCCTCGGGCTGCATCGCCTGCTCACGCTCGCGCCGGCGGTCGCGCCGGCCGCGGCGACCGGCGCAACCACGGGCCTCGAGTCGAAGTCCCCGAATGAGATCGAGAGCGCCCGCCTCGTCCTCGCCGCCCACGAGCAGCTGGTCGCCGCCGACGAATCGAACCGCGCGAAGTTCGAGGACGTCATGGCGATTCTGCGCCAGCGCCTCGGCTCGCCGTAGCCGCGCCTGCGATTCCGGTTTGCCTCGGCTCGGCGGGGCTCGTCAGAGTCGGCGCAACATGTCCGCTTCCGTCGCCGCTCCGCTCGATCGACTTTCCCTGCCCGACTCCGGGGGGCACTTTGGCCGCTATGGCGGGGTGTTCGTGCCGGAGACGCTGATGACGGCGCTCTCGGAGCTGAGCGCCGCCTACGCGGTGGCGCGTGAAGACGCAAAGTTCCAAGCCGAGCTTCGCCACCACTTGAAGGAGTTCGCCGGCCGGCCGACCGAACTCTACTTCGCCGAGCGCCTCACCGCGCACTGCGGCGGCGCGAAGATTTACCTGAAGCGCGAGGACCTGCTGCACACCGGCGCCCACAAGATCAACAATGCGCTGGGCCAGGCCCTGCTCGCGCGGCGCATGGGGAAGCAGCGCATCATCGCGGAAACCGGCGCGGGCCAGCACGGCGTGGCGACCGCGGCGGTGTGCGCGAAGTTCGGTCTCGACTGCACGGTCTACATGGGGGCCGTCGACATGGAGCGGCAGGCACTGAACGTGTTTCGCATGCGCCTCATGGGCGCCAAGGTCGTGGCAGTCGAGGCGGGCCAGAAGACGCTCAAGGACGCCGTCAACGAGGCGATGCGCGACTGGGTGACCAATGTCCGCGGCACGCATTACATCCTCGGCTCCGCCCTCGGCTCGCACCCCTATCCGATGATGGTGCGCGATTTTCACCGCGTGATCGGCCGCGAGGTGCGCGAGCAAATCCTGGCGCGCGAAGGCCGTCTGCCGGATGAGATGATCGCCTGCGTGGGCGGCGGCTCCAACGCCATCGGCTTCTTCTTTGAATTTCTCGAGGAGTCCAAGGTCCGCCTCATCGGCGTCGAGGCCGGCGGCCGCGGAATCAGGCGCGGCGACCACGCGGCGCGCTTCGAGGGCGGCAAGCTTGGCGTGCTCCAAGGCTGCAAGACCTACGTCCTGCAGGACGAGGACGGCCAGATTGAGCTGACTCACTCCGTGAGCGCCGGCCTCGACTACGCCGCCATCGGGCCGGAGCACGCGTTCTACCGCGATCGCAACCGCATCCAGTTCGCCTACGCCTGCGACGACGAGGTGATGGAGGCTTTCCAGCTCTGCTCGCGCCTCGAGGGCATCATCCCGGCGCTCGAGAGCACCCACGCGCTGGTGCACGGGCTCAAGCGGGCGAAACAGATGCCCAGGGACGAGGTGCTCGTGATCAATCTCTCCGGGCGCGGCGACAAGGACGTGAACCAAGTCGCGAAAATCCTCGGGGTGAAGCTGTGAGAAGCATGACCGGCTACGGCCGCGCGACGGCGGCGATCGGCAATTTCTCGCTCACGGTCGTCGTCAGCTCCGTGAACCGCAAGACCCTCGATTTGACGGTCGGGCTGCCCGACGAGTGGGAGAGCCTGGAGCCGGCGATCGGCGAGCTGGTGCGCAGGCACGCGACGCGCGGCAAGGTGCATGTCGACATCGAGGTGACCGGGGACAAGTCCGCCACCTTCGCGTGGGACGAAGTCGCCGCGACCGAGGCGCTCAAGCGCGTGAAAAGTTTCGCGGCGAAACGCAAGGTGCCGTTCCGGCCCAGCGCCGATCTCCTCTGGCAGATCGTCAGCGCGCAGAAGCGCGGCGGGGAGTTTCCTCCGGCCGACACGGCGGCGCCCCTGGTGACCGCGACGCTGGCCGAGGCGCTGCGGGCCTTCGCCGCGATGCGGGCGAAGGAGGGGGAGGCGCTGCTTGTCGATTTTCTCCAGCGCGCCGAGACGCTGCACCGCCAGGTCGAGGCCATCGCCGCGCGGGCGCCGGAGGTGCCCGCGCACTACCGCGGCCAGCTCATGAGGCGGCTCCGCGAGGCCGGTCTGGAGCTAGACCTCGACGAC
>JAEUHB010000453.1 GCA_016794665.1 Opitutaceae bacterium | reverse complement strand
GGGTGTTGTCCCGCATGCACGCGCCGCAGTAGTAGCTGCCGGTGCCCGCGGTGAGGAAGACGATCTTCATGGCGGCGACGGCTGCGCCGCGGACCAAGGACTAGGGAACAACGGACCAATCGACCGGAGCTCAGAGTGTGCAGCGGTCACGGTTCCGCCCGCGACGCGTGCGCTTGGTAGCCCTGCTCGTGAGAGCAGGGACCGGCGGGAGTTTGAACGGCGTTCCGTCCCGCCTCTCACGAGGCGGGCTACCACAATCCCAAGAATCGCACCGGGGATTTGAGGATCTTTCCTAGTCTCCGGTCTTTTCACGGCGGGAGGATCTCCATGATCCAAGCCAGCGTCTCACCGGCCGGCGTGGCAAGACGGTTGAAGCGGCCGCTGGCCGTGGCCCCTGCCGGCAGCGTGAATGGCGTGGCCGCGAGGCTGGCCGCATCCGCCGTGAAGAACCCAATCGGTGCGCTCACAAACGGAATTTTGAACTGGTGCAAAATAGCGCCGAGCGGCGTGCGGCCCGCCTCGATCGCGGCCCGGGCCTCGGCGGAAAACGCCGTAAGCGCCACCGCGAGCACACCATATTCGACAATCTTGTCCGCAGCGACTGTGCGGAGAAAAACCTCGCGAAGATAAAGCCCGCCCTCGGTGCGACAACGCAGCACCTCGACGCGCAGCGCGCTGCCGTGGTGCGTCGCGAGCGTGGAGGTCATGTCGCGGTCGTGGTCAAGGAGGCTGCGATCCGGTTGCGGGAGATCGAAACCAAACACCGCCGCAAACTTTGCAACGTCCACCCCGCAGGAGCTCGTAAGGAACGCCTGCAACGCATATGGTAGCTGCAAAGACAGCGAAGAATCGGGCACGCCGCTTCCAAGCGCTTTCGCGAGTCGTTTCAAAAACTCGACTCCAGTCGGATTATCTTCCGCGAAAACCGAAACCCCCAGCTGATGCTGCCGGTGCACGGTGACACTAGCGCCGCGAACATTCAGGTCCCAGTATGATTCATCCAAACCATCGAGCTGCCTTGTCCATCGGCCATCAAGATTTGCCTGAACCGACTTAGCCAGCGCCTCGAACTGATCGGGGTTTTCGGACAGCCATAGCTCGATCTCTCCGCTCAGTGTGCGCCCGTATTTCATCCGTCACGCGACTGCTATCCCTCACACGATCTTCGTCGTCCGATGCTGTGACAGGAAAAACTCGTGCAGCAGCGTGTCGACGCAGAGCAGGCCGTCGCGCGATAGCCGGACGTGCGTGGCGTCCACGGTGAGGAAGCCCTCGGCGGCGAGGTGGCCGAGTTGCGCGGCGAAGCGCGACGCGAGATCGACGCCGAACTTTTCCTTGAAGTAGCCGAGCACCACGCGGCCCAGCTTCATCTGCAAAATGAATTCGCGGATCATCCGCTCTTCCTGATTCGTGCGGAAGGCGCGCTTGGTCGGGCGCTGGCCGGCGTTGATCGCGGCGAGGTAGGGCTCGATCTCGGTGACATTCTGGTAGTGGACGCCCGCGGCGTGGGAGAACGACGCGACGCCGAGCCCGATGAGGTCGGCGCCGCTCCAGAGCTCGTCGCGGTAGAGGAACTTGGTGCGCGCAGGATTCAGCACGGCCGTGTAGCCGCTGCCGACGGTGTAGCCGACGGCCTCGAGCGCGGCGAAGGCCTCCTTCACCCAGCGGCGCTTCGTCGCCCAGTCGGCGACCGGCGCGACGAGTTTTCCCGCGGCCTTCATTTCCTTGTAGATGGTCGTGTTGTAGGGGACCTCCATCTGGTAGATGGTCACGCTATCCGGCCGCAGCTTGATCGTCTCCTCGATGTTGCGCTGCCAGAGGGCCTCGGTCTCCTCGACCATGCCGGCGATGAGGTCGATGTTGATCTGGGAAAAGTTCTCGGCGCGGGCGCGCTCGTAGGCGGCGTAGACCTCGCCGGAGCGATGGGCGCGGCCGTTGATCTCGAGCACGTGATCGTCGAAGTGCTCGATGCCGAGCGAGAGGCGCGTGACACCGACCTGCTTGATCGCGGCGAGCTTGGCGGCGGTGAGCGTGCCGGGCTCGCCCTCAAACGCGATCTCCTCGGCCGCGTCCCAGGGCAGGATGGCCTTCAGCTGATCGGTGAGCTCTTGGAGCTGCTTTGCCGAAAGATACGAGGGCGTGCCGCCGCCGAAGTAGACAAAGTGCGGCTTCCGCCCGCGATAAAGCGGGCGCGCGGCGAGGGACTTCAGCTCGGCGACGGTGGCGTCGAGGTAGGTCTGGATCTCCTTCGCGTTCTTGTCGGTGTAGACGCGGAAATAGCAAAAGTGGCAGCGCTTCCGGCAAAACGGGATGTGGTGGTAGAGCCCGAGCTTGGCCCCCGGAGCGGGCGCGGAATCGAGCGCGGCCTCGACCTCGGCGTTCTGGTTCTCGGACCAAAACGAGAACGGCGGGTAGTTGGAGATGAAATAGTTCCCCGCGACGGTGGAGGACTTCGCCGGCACCGTCGGCGCGGGAGTGGGAGTGGCGGTATTCATCGGGCGCGCGGGGGACAGACGCACCGCGCATCCGGCAGGTTGTGGCTATTTCGCGGCAGGTCCAGCACGCAGGGCGAATACCGTGCCCTTGTCGCCGCCGATGACCAGCAGCCGCGCGCCATAGGCGGGCGAGGCCACGAGCGCCTCGCCGAGGTCCAGCTGCCAGAGCTCCTCGCCCTTCTCCAGATTCGCGGCGTAGAGGCGGCCGTCGGTCGAGCCAAAGACGACGCCATCCGAGAAGAGAATCGGCGAGCCCTCGACGCGGCCGCCGGTCTTGAAGGTCCAGGCCGCCTGCCCGTCGGCGCGGTTGATCGCGTGCAGCTGCTTGTCGCGCGAACCGAGGAGGACGAGGCGGTCGTTGACGGCCGGCGCGCTCATGAAGGGCAGCTGGCGATCCTGGTAGGTCCACGCGACCTTGCCGCCGGTGACATCGAAGGCGACGGCCTCGTTGGCGTAGTTGCCGCAGAACGCCATCGTGCCGTGCGTGGCGATCGAGGCGGGGATCTGGGCGCTCGTGGCGATTTTCCGGACGAGCGTGCCATCGGCGAGGTTGACGACGTGGAGCTGCGAATCGCAGCCGCCAAACACGAGGAACCGGCCGTCGACGATGGCGGGCGAACCGTTGATGGGCTCCTCCGCCTTGTAGCTCCAGACGAGCTTGCCGTCGGCGGCCGCGAGCGCGCGCGTGGTGCCGTCGTAGCCGTTGACGAGCACCCAGTCGCCGGACCCGGTCGGGGACTTGATGGTGATGGCGCCCGAGCTGACCTTGTCGTCGGTGGAAAAATTCCACGCGGGCGCGCCGGTGGCGGCGTCGAGGGCGTAGAGCTTGCCGTCGTTGGAGGAGAGAAAGACTTTTCCCGCGGCGACGGCGGGCGCGGCCATGATCGCGTCCTTGGTCTCGAAGCGCCACAGCTCCTTGCCAGTGTCAGTGGCGAGGGCGTGAAGCGTGCCCTTGGTGGTGCCGACGAAGATGCGGCCGCCCGCGATCGCGGCCTCGGCCTGCACGGCGCCGTTGGCAGTGAAGGTCCAGGCGGTGACGAGATTGCGCGGCAAGGGTGCGGCGATGGAACCGCTGAGCGCGGGATCGCCGCGGGTCATGGGCCACGACGTTTCCGGCGCCGCGGCAGCCGTCTTGGCTTTTGCGGCCGGGGACGCGGTGCGTTCGCCGCACGCGGTGAGAAAGACGAGGCCGACGAGGGGGAGAAGGAGAGCCGGAGAGCGGGCGAGAAACGAGGGGCGGTGGCACGCACCCGCCTCGGTGAGGCGCGGCTCGGCGGGGACGCCTCGCCCTACCCTGACGGCCCAGCCGTGCTCTCTAGATTCCGAACGCATGGCGGTAGAGTGCCACGAAGTCGGCGGCTTGCAACGGCCGCGGATTGAACTTGCCGGTCCACTGGCGCGTGGCGTCATCCGCCATCGCGGCGAAGTCCATCGCCCGCGCATCGAGCGGCGGCAAGGCGGCGCGGCGCACGATATCCTCGACCCACGGGATCAGGCCGGGCGCACCGGGGTCGATCTCGCGGAGGATGGTCTCGAGGCGCGCGTAGATCGCGGCGGCGGCGGGATCGGCGGCGTTGAAGCGCATCACGGCGGGCAGCATGAGCGCGACGGCGTGGCCATGCGTGACGCCGTGCCGGGCGGTGAGCGGATTGGCCGAGGCGTGCGCGCCCCCGAGCATCGAGTTTTCAATCGCGAGCCCGGCGAGCGCGGCGCCAAGCTGCATCGCGCCGCGGTCGTCGAGCGTCGCGGTGCTGGCGAGCACGCGGCCAATGGCAGACGATAAGTGTCGGAACGCCGCCTCGGCATAGGGCGTGGAGAGGGCGTTGCGCTTGCTCGTGACGGCGGCCTCCAGCGCGTGCGAGAGCGCGTCGAGGCCGGTGAGCACCGCGACCGAGCGAGGCTGCGTCGCGGTCAGCTCGGGATCGAGGATGGCGGCGTAGGCACGGGCCTTGGGATCGCCGCAGGCCATTTTCTCGTGCGTGTCGTCCCGGCTCACGAGCGCGTAGGACTGGCATTCGCTGCCAGTGCCGGCGGTGGTGGGGATGGCGATGAGCGGGAGCATCGGCTTCGTCGCCTTGCCGTAGCCGTGGAAGTCGCGCATCGCGCCGCCATTGGTGAGCAGGAAGTTCGCGGCCTTGGCGGTGTCGAGGCTGCTGCCGCCGCCGAGCGCGACAAAGCAGTCGAACTTCACGGCGCGCGCGGCGTCGCGGCACGCGGCGGCGTCAGCCTCGGTGGGATTCTCGTGCGAATGGTCGTAGAGCGCGACCGGGATGCCGGCGGCCTCGAGCAAGCGCTGCGCGCGACCGGTGTGGCCGGCGCGCGCGATGCCGGTGTCGGAGACGAGGAACACCGCCGAGCCGCCGGCCTCGCGCACCAGCGCGGGCAATTCGCCGAGCGTGCCGGGGCCGAAGACGAGCTTGGGCGCAGGGCGCGAGGCGAAGGAGACAGGCATGGAACGGTGCGAAACTCAGACGGCGACCAGGTCGCCCTGCAGGGCGCGGCGGCGGTAGAGGAACTCGAAGAGGTTGCCCTCGTGAGGCTGCTCCCACTGCACGCGCATCGTCGAATACGGCCCGAGGTTCAGGCGCTCGATGTTGGTGCTCGTCATCAGGTCAGCGCTCCACGCGCGGTCCTTGGTGAAGGCGGAGACAACGAGCGTCTCGCCGATCACATCGAGCATCTTCGCCTGCGGCACCTGCAGGATGCTGGCGAAGGGGAAGCCATACTCGGTGTTGGCGAGCGGGTGATCGAGATCGTCGCAGACGACGAGCGTGGGCCGGAGGAAGGTCTGGCCGTAGGCCTCGGCCAGGCGCGGGCCGTTGCGGTATTTCGCCGTGAGGTCGACGGCGCCGGGCGTCTGGAGGAGCTCCTCGAGGCGTTCGTCGATGGCCTTGGCGGCCTTCGGGTTCGCGAAACCGCTGAGGATCGCCTCGGGGTGATCGCGCGGGAGCGGCTCGATGGCGGCGAGGCGGCGCGCGAGGGCATCGGCGAGCGCATCGCGGTTTTTCCCGATGAGGATCGAGGAGCAGTTGATGCAGCTGCGGCCGCTGTTGGCGGAGATCGCGTGGACCATCGGGTCGAGGTGCTGCTGCCACTCGTCCGCGAAATCATCGCCGATGAGGATTTTGCTGCGGCCCGAGCCGTGGACCTGGATGTGGCGGTAGGGCGCGTATTTCTTGAGCGTGGTGTCGTTGCCAAACGCGATGGCGCGACCGGTGCCGAAGAGCACGGTGTCGCCGCCATCGTGCGTGGTCGGGTAAAATCCAAAGGCCTCGCGCGGAAAGCCCGCGGCGATCATCGCCTGGATGAGGCGGAAAGGCGTGAGCGGATCCTCGCGGCCGGGCTTGAGCACGACGGGGATTTTCATCGCGAGCGCCGGGAGCCAGAGCGAATTGACGCCGGGGGAATTGCTCGGAAGCAGCACGCCGAGGCTGTTGGTCTGCGGGAAGAAGTTCACGTCGAGCCCATCCTGGCGCACGACGCCGGAGTCAAAAAGCTCGAGCGGCAGGCGGCGCGTCAGGCCGGCGATGACGGCGCGGATGTTGGACATCGCGGCGTGGACCTTGCCCATGTTGTTCCGGCCGAGGCTGTGCGGCAGGCCGGTCATGAGCGAAAGCGCGGAGGCGTAGTCGGCGGGCGACTGGAGTCGGTCGCCGTCACCCCACGGGAGGTTGCCGTGGAGATAGAGCTCGGCGGCTTTCTCCATGTAGCCGACGAGCGTCTCGGTCGGGATCGCGCGGAGCGCCTCGCCGGAGGCAGCGAGGCCCGCGAGGTCGCGGCGGATGAGGCCGGAGTTGGCGACGCTGACCTCGAGCGTGTCGCCGTTGGCGAGCGTGTGCCGCTGCAGGTCGAGGCTGCGGTAAGGACGGCCGAGGCGGAGGATGGGAATGTGGATGGCGCTCATGGCGGATTTTTTTGGCCCACGGAACACACGAAATACACGAAAAGGAAAACCGGCTTTCGGGCGCTTTCTCCTTCTTTCGTGTATTTCGTGTGTTTCGTGGGCAACTCCTGCTGAGTCTTAGTAAACGCCCTCGATGATGGTCTTGGTGAGGGACTGGAACGGACGGACGTCGCCGACACCGTCCCACGGGAATTCGTCGCAGGGCTTGCGGCGGATGGCTTCGTCGCGCTCGAGGAAGCGCGGGACGAAAAATTCCTTCGTCATCGTCGTGAGCTCGACGCGGCCATACTCGCCGTAGTTGACGAGCTCCTCGGGCTTGTCGGGGTTGACGATGCGGAGCGTGGCGCGCGGCTGCGGCGCGTAGTAAGTGATCGAGTAGTTGTCGGCCTTCGTGAGCTTCTTCGAGATGGCGAGGCCCATGAGGGTGTTGCCGTAGGTGGGGGCGAAGTTGATTTTGCCCTCGAGCACCTCCTCGACGACGAAGCGCACGTATTGCGGCGTCATCGTCGTGCCGCCGACGAACACGCCCTTGAGCCCGGCCTTCACGAGCGACATGCGCTCGGCGAGGTTCTCGAGCAGGCGCGGCGTCGTGAACATGTTCACGATCTTGCGGTGGCGCATGATCGTGGCGGCCTGATCGATGACGTGCTCCTGGTATTTGCGGGCCATCGCCATCTCGCCGGTGCCGATCAGACGCTTCACGAAGCGCGGGTCGAGATCGACGAAGTAGCAGGAGTCGCCGCGGTAGTTGGCGAGGTGCTCGACGGCGAGGCGCAGGCGGCGCGGGCCGGTCGGGCCGACCATGAGCCAGTTGCCCTTGGGGAAAAAGTGCGGGCCGTAGTGGTCGCTGTATTCCTCGTAGTCGGTCTTGTAGTCATCCCAGCCGACGCGCTGCTTGGGCATGCCAGTGGTGCCGCCGGTCTCGAAGACGTTGTAGGGGCGCTTGGCGTAGGCCTTGGGCACGAAGCGCTCGGGCTGCTCGGTGCGGAGCACGTCGTCGTCGAAGTGCGGGAATTTCTTCGCGATGTCGGCGAAGCACGTGATCTCCTTGCGCGGATCCCAGCCGGCGGCCTTGGCCCACTTGAGCCAGTAGTCGCAGCCCGTCTCGGGGGAGAAGTGCCACTTGATCATCTTGCGCGTGTGCGCGTCGAGCGCGGCTTGCGCTTGGGGAACGGTGAGTTTGCTGGACATGGGCGGATAGAGTTGAGGCTTGGGCTACGAATCCTATGCCGGGCGCCAGGCCCGGCCGGCAACCGGCGACAGGGCGGCAGGCTACTTCCCGATCGCGTAGGCGTGCGTGATCGTGGAAACGAAGAGGGTGTCGTTGGCGATGACCGGCGTGGAGTAGATCGGGGAGTAGAACTCGACCTTGTTCAGCACCTTTTTCTCGCGGCCGGCGGCGAGGATGACGAGCTCGCCGTCCTCGGTGCCGCAGTAGACCTTGCCATCGGCGACGAGCGTCGAGGACCAGATGCGGCTGTTGGTCGCGTGGGTCCAGAGCGTCTTGCCGGTCTTGGCATCGAGGCAGTGGATGTCGCCCTTGTATTCCGCGATGTAGACGAGGCCGTCGGCGACGCTGGGCGTGCAGATGGTGCGGCCGATGGACTTGTTGGTCCAGATGGCCTTGCCGGTGATGTCGCCGGTGCCGGTGAGATCGATGCAGCTGAACATGCCGATGCCGTCGCCGTGCTCGGGGTCCTGGCCGATGGACATGTAGGCGCGGCCGTCCTGCACAACGACCGTGCAGATCAGTTCGCTGGGGCCGTCGAAGGTGGCGTATTTGATCGGCTTGCCGTCCTTGAGGCGGTATTCGGGCGGGTTGGCGTCGTAGCGGAAGAGTTCCTTGAGGATGGGCGTGCCGTCCTTGTCGGGCACGGGCACGGGATCGTAGCCGTAGCACCAGCCGTCGCCGCCGCCCCAGACGATCATGCCTTTGCCGCCGACGGTCGCAAACGTCGGCGAGCTCCAGCTGCAGTGCAGCACGCGCTTCGAGACGCCTGAGGTCTCCTCCCCGATGACCTTGCCGTCCCGCTTGTCGAGCACCGCGAGCGCGGGCGCGAAGGGCGCGGGGATGTTGAGGTGCGACCAGTCGACGCCGTTGGACGTGGCGATGTAGAGGCGATCGCCAACGATGAGCGGTGAGCAGCTCGAGATGTTGTGCGGGAAGATGCCGAGCTCCGTGCGCACATCGCTCACCCAGAGGATGTCGGCGGTCTGCGCGTTGACCTCGATGGGCTTGCCCTCGGTGGCGCCAAACTTGGCCTCGTCGGCGAAACCTTGGTTGCCATCGGCCATGCCCTTGACGTCGAAGCACACGACCTCGCCGCGGTTGGTCACGACGTAGCCGCGGTCACCCTCGATGGCGGGCGAGGAGCAGATGCCGACGTATTCCCAGTCGGAGACCTTGCCGGAGCCGAGCTTGGGCACGACGAGCTGCCAGAGAAATGCGCCGGTCTTCTCGTCGAAGACCATCATCACGCCGCGGTCGCCGATCTGCTTGGGATCGCGGGGCGTCTCGTTGTTGGTGCCCACATAGACGCGGCCGCCGGCCACGACGGGCGTGCCATAGGCCTGCGAGCCGAGCTTG
>JAEUHB010000450.1 GCA_016794665.1 Opitutaceae bacterium | reverse complement strand
CTACCTCACCCTGCTC
Organism: Opitutaceae bacterium; assembly: GCA_016794665.1. GTDB lineage: Bacteria > Verrucomicrobiota > Verrucomicrobiia > Opitutales > Opitutaceae > ER46. The sequence goes on along the minus strand of JAEUHB010000450.1, from coordinate 3,845 downwards.
CCGGATCGGCCGGCGTTGTTCCGGCCGTTGTTCGAGGCGGCGACGAAGAGTGAAAGCCGCCGCGGCGAGAACTACGTCGCGCGCGCAGCGGAGCACCTCCTGAAGCCTTAGTCTTCCGGCAGGCTACTTCTTCAGCAGCTGCGGCGCCTCCTCGGGCGCGTTAACGAGCGGCACCTCCTCCGGACCGAGCAGGCGCCGTCCGCTCGCGGCGAGCAGCGGCGCGAGCTCCTTCTCCGCCGCGGCGAGTTCCTCGCGATACTTGTCCACGCGCGCTTTCTGGCGATCCCGCAGGCCGTCGAGGTGGTGCCGCGAAGCCAAGTCCCCGGGTCGCGTGATGAGCTGGGCATTCTTGTTCATCGCGTCCTCCAGCCCGGCCAGCTCGGTGGCCAGCCGGCGCACGCGCAGCTCGCTGACGAGCTGCAGCATCTCGCCCACCCGGCGGCCGTGCACCCGCTCGGCCAGCGCAATGTCCACCGCCTCCGCCCCGGGCGCGATCGGCTGGCCGAGGAGGCGCTTGCGCTCGCGCTCGGCGGCGACGGCCATGCGGATTTCCTGCAAAGCGTCCTCGACGCGGCGCCGATGCTCGGCGCTGGAGCTGCCCGCGATGTTGGCGCGCCATGAGGCAAGGGCCGCGGGACTCTTGGCCGACACTTTCTGATCCAACGGGCCACCGCAGCCGGCCAGAAAAGTCGCGAGCCACGACACGAACAAGGCGATGACAGCACGCATGACTTACTCGGCTTTCTTCGCCCGTTTCGCCTTCTTCGCCCCGGCATCGGCCGCGCCACCGGTCACGCGCACGGGCCAGTTCCTGTTCACGAGCGCCTTCAGCTCGGCCAACGTGGCCGCGTGCCCCGGATCGCCGGCGAGGTTCTTCATCTCGCCGGGATCGGAGCTGTGGTCGTAGAGTTCGGTGCCCTGGGCGCCGCCATCCCACTCGGTGTAACGCCAGCGCTCGGTGCGCACGCTGTGGCCGGGAAAATCACCGCGCTGCACTTGCGTGAACGCCGGCCGTGCCCACGCGGCGTCGGGCTTGGTGAGCAGCGGACGAAGCGACGCGCCGGCGAGGTTTGCGGGCGCCTTCAGCCCGGCGAGGTCGGCGAGCGTGGGATAAACGTCGACGAACTCCACCGTCCGCGGCGAGGGCGTGCCAGCCTTGATGCCCGGGCCCGCGAAAATCATCGGCACGCGGGCGGCGTCCTCGAAGCAGCTCTGTTTCATCCAAAGGCCGTGCTGGCCGAGCGAGTAACCGTGGTCGCTCCAGAAGACGACGATGGTGTTGTCGCGCAGCCCGAGGCGATCGAGGGCGTCGAGCACGCGGCCGATCTGCGCATCGACGAATGATATCGTCGCGTAATACGCCTGCTTGCTGCGGCGCGCCTGCTCCGTCGTCGTGCCGAAGTTCGGCCAAGGGCGCGTGGCCATGAGCGCGGCCGCCGGCACGGTCTTTTCATAGCCAGCGGGCAGCTGCGGCACCTGGATCTTTTCGAGCGGATAGAGATCAAAGTATTTCCTCGGCGCGACATAGGGCGTGTGCGGTTTGTAGAAACCGACCGCGAGGAAGAAGGGCTCCGCCTTGTGCTTCTCCAGGAGCGCGATGGCCTGCGTGGCGACCTTGCCGTCCGTGTGGTCTTCGTCGCGGCCCATGGCGTCGGCGAGGTAGGACATCGCGGAGCCGAGCCCGCGCGACGGCGTGTGATTGGTAATGTCGGGCTCGAGCGCGGTCTTGTCCGTGCCGGCGGGGTTGTAGAATTCCTTCCACGACGGCGGATCATCAAGGCCGCTCGTGCCGATGTCGCCAGGGTTTCCGTAGTGGTAAATTTTTCCCACGCGCGCGGCGTAATAGCCCGCGCGCATGAAGAGCTGCGGGATCGTGACGACGTCCGGCAGCCCCGTGCGGAAGTGATACTGGAGGTTGAAGACCTTCGTCGTGTCCGGCCGGAGCCCGGTCATGATCGACGAGCGGCTCGGGCTGCACAGCGGAAACTGGCAGTAGGCGCGGTCGAAGCGCACGCCGCGCGCGGCGAGCTTGTCGATGTTCGGCGACTTGACGATCGGGCTGCCGTAGCAACCGAGATCGTTGTTCATGTCGTCGACGGCGATGAAGAGGACGTTGGGCTTGGCGGCCGCGGCGGCAAACGACACAGCGGCGCCCACGAGCAAGAACAAAGCGAGGCGGAGCGGGGATTTCATGGGGAAAGTAGAATCAGGCAGTCAATGGGGCGGCGCCCGTCGTTCCGCGTTCAGGCGGCGCCTTGGTTTTTTCCTGACCGGCTGAAGCCGGAACTACGGGCGGCTGAACCGGACACGGGAGCGCGACGCGCTACTCCTGCTGCTTCTTGCCCTGTTTGTTTTTCTTAGGCGCTGGCGCGCTGCCATCCACCGGCTGGTTGCCGTAGAATCGCGCGGGCGTTTGCGCCGGCACTTTCAGCTCGGTGCGCAGCTGCGCGAGCTGTTTCTCGAGCTGCGCCTTCGTCGCGGCGTAACTCGCGTCGGCGATCACATTGCGCATCTCCTGCGGGTCCTTCTCGCGATCGTAGAGTTCCCAGTAGGCGGGGCCGCCAATGGCCTCGAAGTGCACGAGCTTGTAGCGATCGGTCACAACGCCGTAGTGCGGGCGCACGCGGTGCGGCGAGGGATACTCGTAATACTGGTAGTAGAAGGCGGTGCGCCAGTCGGCCGGCTTCTGGCCGCGCAGGATCGGGACGAGGCTGCGGCCCTGCATGTCGGCGGGGATGGCGACACCCGCAGCATCGAGGAAGGTCTCGCCGAAATCGACGTTGGAAACGAGATCGCGGTTCACCGTGCCGGGCTTCGCGACGCCGGGCCAGCGCACGAGGAGCGGCGTGCGCACGGACTCCTCAAAGATCCAGCGCTTGTCGAACCAGCCGTGCTCGCCGAGGTAGAAGCCTTGGTCGCTCGCGTAGACGACGATGGTGTTGTCCGCGAGGCCCTCCTGCTGGAGGTAGTCGAGCATGCGGCCGACGCTTTCATCCACGGCCTTCACCGTCATCAGGTAGTCGTGCATGTAGCGTTGGTAGCGCCAACGGACGAGATCCTTGCCGGTCAGGTTGGCGGCCTTGGCCTTGGCGTTGCGGGGCTCGTAGTAGGCGTTCCAGACTTTCGTCTGCTCCTCGTTGATGCCGGCCGGGAGGACGAACTTGGCGTCGCGCTCCGTGAAGGTCTTTGCGATCGTCATGTCCTGCCCGGCGACGGCGGGGCCGCGGTTGGCGTAGTCGTCGAAGAGCGTCGGAGGCTCCGGGTAAACGCGATCCTTGTCGGCGCCGAGGTGGCGGAGCGCGGGAGCCCACTCGCGGTGCGGGGCCTTGTGCTGCATCATTAGCGTGAAGGGCTTCGTCTTGTCGCGGCGCTTGAGCCAGTCGATCGAGCGCTCCGTGATGATGTCGGTCGTGTAGCCGGGCTCGGTGATGCGCTCACCCATGCGGATCATCGGCGGGTTATAGTAGATGCCCTGGCCGGGGAGAATTTGCCAGAAGTCGAACCCGGTAGGATCGGAGCCGAGATGCCACTTGCCGACGATCGCGGTCTGGTAGCCGGCTTTTTGGAGCAGCTTGGGAAACGTAACCTGCGAGCCGTCGAACGTGGAGTTGGAGTTGTTCGGAAAGCCGTTCAGGTGGCTGTATTTTCCCGTGAGGATCACGGCGCGCGCCGGGCCGCAGATAGAGTTGGTGACGAGGCAGCGGTCGAAGCGCACCCCCTGCTTTGCGATGCGGTCGATGTTCGGCGTCTCGAGGAGTTTCCGCGAATCACCGTAGGCGCTGATCGCCTGGTAGGCGTGGTCGTCGGAGAAGATGAAGACGATGTTGGGCTGGCGTGACGCGGCG
>JAEUHB010000426.1 GCA_016794665.1 Opitutaceae bacterium | reverse complement strand
GCGACGCCGAGGCCCGTGCCGCTGCGGCGGAAAAACTGCCGGCGGGTGAGAGCGGCGTTGTAGGTTTCGATTGATTGCTGCCAGTCGGGGGGAAGATTCATGGAGAACTTGATTTGTAGGGACGGCGCTCGTCGCCGTCCGCGGACGCCGGCGAGCGGCGTCCCTACTTGGTTAGAGACTCATCGAGGTTCATGACCTGGCTTGCGACCAGGGTCCATGCGGCGAGTTCGGCGGGTTTGAGTTTTTCGTCCGTCGGCGATTCACCCACATCGATGAGCTGGCGCGCGGCGCCGGGATCCTTTTGGTAAGTGGTCAGCGCCGCGTCGTGGGTGCGGCGCACGACACCGCGTTCATCCCTCGCCAACGTGCGGCCCAGCAAGCGCAGCGTGATGGCGTCGAGGCGGGGATCGAAGCGCGACTCGGCGCGGAGCGTGCGCGTGGCCAGCTGGCGCGAGGCCTCGACGAAGAGCGGGTCGTTGAGCGTGACGAGCGCCTGCAGCGGCGTGTTGGTGCGGTCGCGGCGAACGCAGGAGACCTCGCGGCTCGGGGCGTTGAGGATGTCCATCGCCGGCGGCGGCGCGGTGCGTTTCCAGAGCGTGTAGAGCGAGCGGCGGAAAAGGTTGTCGCCGACGTCGGTCTTGTAGAAGCGCGTCGTGGATTGCTTCATCGCCACCTCCTCCCAAATGCCCTCGGGCTGGTAGGGACGCACCGGGCGGCCGCCCAGTTTGGCGACGAGCAAGCCGGACGCAGCCAGCGCCTGATCGCGGAGCTGCTCGGCATCGAGGCGGTGGCGCGGACCGCGCGCCAACAGGCGGTTCGCCGGATCGCGCTCGAGCAAGGCGGGGGTCACGGCCGCGCTCTGGCGGTAGGTAGCGCTGGTGACCATGAGGCGCACAAGCTTCCGGTAGTCCCAGCCGCTCTCGCGAAACTCCACCGCGAGCCAGTCGAGCAACTCGGGATGCGATGGCCTGGAGCCCGTCACGCCGAAGTCCCCCGCGCTCTCCACGAGCCCCGTCCCGAACAGATGCTGCCAGGCACGGTTGACCGTGACGCGCGCCGTGAGCGGGTGGCGCGCGTCGACCAGCCACTGCGCCAGGCCGAGGCGGTTGCGGGGCGCATCGGCCGCCAGCGGCGGCAGCGCGGCGGGCGTGGCCGCGGGCACCTTCTCGCCGGGTTGGGAATATTCCCCGCGGTTGAGGATGTGCGCAAACGGCTCGCTGTCCTTCTTCTCCTCCATCACGAGCGTGATGCCGCCGCGGGATCGGAGCGCAGCCTCCTCGCCGAGCAATCGGTCGAGCTGCGCCGCGAGCGCCAGGGCGGGTCCGTCGACGGCCGCGTCGAAATGTTCGCGGATGCGTTTTTTCTGCGCGGCCGTGCGCTTCTCGGCCGCAGTCGCGAGGGCGGCGCTGGTTTCGAGCGGTTCGGCGAGGAATTTGGCGTCGTTGACGGCAAAGCCGCGTGCGAAGTGCCGCAGATCCTGCACCCAGACGGCGCCGCCGGAAATCGGGTGGGCCGCCTTTCCGTCCGCACCGTGTCGGGAGCCGAGCCGCAGCGGCGCGGTGGGGACGATGTCCTGGGGAAAGCTGCTGACCTCGCCGGAATTCGCGCCGGCCTTGCCGTCCACGAACAGATCGATCGCACGGCTGCGCAGCGAGCCCGCGTCGTAACTCAGGAGCAGGTGGTGCCACTCGCCCGCCTTGAGCGCGGCATTGGCGACGCCGCGCGCGGTGACCCCGCCCTTTTCGTCGATGAAGTGCAGCCCGGGTTTGCCGTTCTCGAGAAAGATCTCCCAGCCCCCGCCCTTCGTGTCGTGCGCGAGCGACGAGAGGAGCGTGCCACTCGGCTTGCCGTCCACGCGCACGAACAGGGCAAAGCTCTCCGACGCTTCGCGGCGCATCGCCACTGGCGGACCGATCGACAAGTCGGCGCCGTCGATGCGCGTGCCGGGGCCATAGGGGCCGGCGGGGCTCTCGGAGGAGTCGATTCCGACGAGTGGCAAGTGAAGGCGGGTGGTGTGGTCGAGCGGTGGCGCGCGCAACGTCTTGGCCTCGGCGAGCCAGGCGTCGAAGCCCGCCCGTGCGTCGGGACTGGCGGACCGTTCCTTTTGGTTGCCGCGCAGCGCGGCGATCTCGGCTTGCAGCGCCGTCCAGCGCGCGCGATCGCCCGCGGCGGGGACGAAGAGGCTCGGGCGGGTATCCGACACGTTGCCGTCCATCGCGGGCATGGTGTTGTTGCGGAAAAATGCCGCCAGCGAGTAGAAGTCGCGCTGCGTCACCGCATCGAACTTGTGGTCGTGGCACGCAGCGCAGCCGGTGGTGAGTCCAAGCCACACGGTGCTCATCGTCTCGACGCGGTCCTTCGCGTAAATGGCCTCGTATTCCGCGGCGATCGCGCCGCCCTCGCTCGTCGTGGGCAGGCAGCGGTTGAAGCCGGAGGCGACTTTCTGATCGAGCGTGGCGTCGGGCAGGAGGTCGCCGGCGAGCTGCTCGACGGTGAAACGATCGAAGGGCATGTTTTGCCGAAACGCATTCACGACCCAGTCGCGGTAGGGCCAGATCGAGCGATAGTTGTCGATGTGGATACCGTGGGTGTCGGCATAGCGGACGGCATCCAGCCAGTGCCGCGCGAAATGCTCCGCGCTGGCATCGCTCGCGAGCAGGCGGTCCACGGCGCGCGCGTAGGCGGCCGGCGAAGGATCGCGGGTGAAGGCTGCGATCTCCTCGGGCGTGGGCGGCAGGCCGGTGAGGTCGAGCGTGACGCGGCGCAGGAGGCGGGCGGGACTTTCGGGCGCCGCGGGCGAGAGCTTTTCCTTCGCGAGCCGCGCGAGGACAAACGCGTCGATCGGATTCCCGCCCCTGTCCCGGTATTTCCGGTCCTCGATCTTCGGGAGGGGCGGTCGCGTCGGCGGAATCAACGACCAGTGCTCCTGATACTCCGCGCCCTCGGCGATCCAGCGCTCGAGGAGCGCGACTTCCGCGGGCGTAAGTTTCTTGTGCGTCTCCGGCGGCGGCATGACTTCCTCCGAATCGCGCGACTTGATGCGCTCGATGACGGCGCTGCCCTTGGGATTGCCGGGGGCGATGGCCGGCAAATCAGCACGCTGCGCGGTGGCGTCGGCGGCACGGTCGAGGCGGAGCTTGCCCTTGCGGGTGCCGGAGTCGGGCCCGTGGCAGTGGAAGCAATTTTCGGCGAGGATCGGCTGGATGTGATCGTTGTAGCTCAGCCTCGCGGGAGCGGAGCGCGCCGCTGCGCCCGCCAGCGGCGCGGCCAACGCCGCCCAGAGCGCACACCAAGCTGCCAAGGCGGGGCGGGGAGCGACAGACAACGAAGGGAAAGCGGCCATAGGGTGGCGACAATGTAGGAGACAATCTCGTCCGCTGTCTACTCGCGGCGTGAAAATCCGATCAGCCGTGGGAAACGGGTTTGATCCCGGGGCCGCACCGCGGACACTCCGCGCCATGCCGCTCCCTCGCCCCACCCTGCGCTCCATGCTCGCCACGCTACGCCCCGCCGCCTTCACGTTGTTCATCGCCGTCTCGTCTCTCCCCGGTGCGCTGCACGCCGCCGCACCCCGGCCCAATGTCATCCTCTTCATCGCCGACGACGTGAGCTGGGACGACCTCGGCTGCACCGGCAATCCTGCCGCCCGGACGCCGCACCTCGACCGTCTCGCCGCGCAGGGACGCCGGTTCGACGCGGCCTTTCTCGTCGCCAGCAGCTGCAGCCCGAGCCGCAGCAGCATCGTCACCGGGCGCTACCCGCACAACAACGGCCGCGCCTCCGAGCTCCACCAGCCCATCGCCGCGCATCTGCCATGGTTCCCCACCCTGCTCCGCGACGCGGGCTACTACACGGCGCTGAGCGGCAAGCACCACATGACTGTCGACACGCCTGCGGATGGCGCCCCCGGCACCGCTCCGGCCAAGCCTTTCGACCACGTGGATGCCGGCAAGGCCGACGGCAACGGCGGCGGCCACGCCAACTGGGTCAACGTCGTGCGGGATCGCCCGAAGCAGAAGCCGTTTTTCTTTTGGTTTGCCGCCCTCGACGCCCACCGGAGCTGGGACGCCGACAACGAGTGGCGCACGGAACTCTACGGCCCGAAACACGACCCAGCCGCTGTCCGCGTCCCTGCCTACCTTCGCGACGACGCCGCCACCCGCTCCGACCTCGCCTCATACTACAACGAGATCACGCGCTTCGATTACTTTGTCGGCCAAGTCGTCGCCGCCCTCGAGAAGGAAGGCACGCTCGCCAACACCCTCATTCTCGTCATCGCCGACAACGCCCGCGCCTTTCCCCGCGCCAAGACGCGCCTGCACGATTCCGGCATGAAGACCTACTTCATCGCGCACTGGCCCGCCGGCATCGCGCGCGCCGGCACGCCCACCGCCAGCCTCGTCAGCACGATCGACATTGGCCCGACCGTGCTCGAACTCGCCGGTGTCGCCGCGCCGCCGACCTTTCAGGGCGTCAGCCTCGCACCCGTGCTGCGCGATCCCGCCGCCGTCGTGCGCCGCCACGCCTTCTCCGAACACAACTGGCACGACTACGAAGCCCACGGCCGCGCCGTGCGCTCGGAGGGCTATCTCTACCTGCGCAACCACCGCCCCGCGCAACCTTGGCAAGGACCGGCCGACTCCGTGCGCGGCGCCTCTCACGTCGCGCTGCGCGCCGCCCGCGACGCCGGGAAGCTTACGCCCGCCCAAGCCGATGTGTTTCTCGCGCCGCGCCCGGCCGAGGAGCTTTACCACACTGCGTCGGACCCGCTGCAGCTGAAAAACCTTGCCGCCGATCCCGCGCATCGCGCCGCCAAAGTTCGCCTCACGAAACTGCTCGCCGACTGGTCCGCTGAAACCGGCGACACTGTGCCGGCGCAGCTCACGCCCGACGGCTTCGACCGCGACACCGGGACCCCGGTGCGCCCGCCCGGCGCGCCAAAGGGCAAAGCCGCCAAGGCCGCCTCCCGCGGCACGCCGGCCGGCGCGGAACGCAACGCCGCCTTCATCAACGCCCCCGGTCCGCGCTGACGCCCGCACACGTGAGCGCGGCCGCGCCCGCCGGGCGCCGATCAATCCTGCAGCGCGGTGCCGCTGGCGTGTGCCCGACGTTCCGCGTCGAGTGCACCGCCGGCTCGCGCGGCCGTGGCGGCCCCGGCTGGCGCCGCACTTTCTCACATTTCATGTGGAATTTCTCATGCCCCCAGCACGCAGATCTGGTATCTTAGCCTACCTTCATGAAACCCCGCCCATCTCTGCATTGGTTCGGCGCCTGCGCCGCCCTCGCCGCCGCTTCGGTTCAGGCTCAGACCGCCCCGATCGCCGGACCCGCTCCGGCTTCAAGCACCCCCAAGGAGCCCGTCATCGAGCTTTCACCTTTCGTGATCGACGAGAGCAAGGAGACCGGCTGGGTCGCGACGCAGACGCTCGGCGGCTCGCGCATGAAGACGGACTTCAAGGACCTCGCGCAGCCGCTCGAGGTGATGACGATGGATTTCATGCGCGACCTCGGTGTGAACTCGTTCGAGCAGGCGCTCGTCTACTCCACCAACATCGAGGGCCGCGATGAAATCGTCGATGGCGACGGGACGGGCTTCGGCGCGCACCAGCCCCGCAACATCACGCGCGTCCGCGGCCTCACCGGCGCCACGCTCTCGCGCAATTTCTTCGAGGCCACGATGCCGACCGACAACTACAACCTCGACCGCGTCACCATCGCGCGCGGCCCCAACGCCATCCTCTTCGGCCTCGGTTCGCCCTCGGGCATCGTCGATGTCTCGCTCCAGCGCGCCAACCTCCAGCGCCGCAGCGTGGGCACCGAGCTCCAATACAGCTCCGAGGACTCGCGCCGCTCGTGGCTAAATTTCAACCAGCCGATCCTGCGCGGCAAGGTTGCCCTCCGCGCCGCCATCCTCTCCGAGGAGGCGCACACGTTTGCCAAGCCTAACCTCGACCGGCAGGACCGCTACTACGGCGCGATCACCGCGCAGCCGTTCCGGCACACGACGATTTCCGTGCACGCGGAGAAGGTGGAGCGTTTCAGCAACCGCGCCCCGCGCATCACGCCCGTGGATGCGATTTCGCTCTGGGAAAACGCGGGCGCCGTGCGCGGCAGCCCCTACACGGCCGCCCGGCCGATCTTTGACAACCGCGCCACGGGCGCGAGCAACCCCGGCAACTTCACCGTCGGCAACCTTGGCACGCACCCGCTCTTCGCGCGCCAAGGAAATCCCGCCGTCTGGCTCTACGGCGCGGGCGCCGGGCTCGACGGCACCTTCCGCGGCTGGAACAACGCCGTCGTCACGCGTGAGCCGCAGGGCATCCCCGATCCCAACAATCCCTACGTGTCGCTCGACCGCCAGTCGTTCACGCTCGGCGACGAGCGCGCCTCCGCGTTCGACACCAACCTCTACGGCACGAGCCGCGGCATCCGCATGCTCTCCGATTCGTTCAACGTGTTTGTCGAGCAGCGCCTCGCGCCCGACCTGCACCTCGAGCTCGCGTTCAACAAGGAGGACTACGACGAGAAGACCGCCACCGCCGGCTTCGGCCCCGGCACGATCTTCGCCGACGCCAACCGCTTTTTGCCCGACGGCACCACGCTTAACCCCAACGCCGGCCGCTATTACATCCAGGGCCGCGGCACCGGCGAGGACTCGTGGATCGATCGCGAGGACTGGCGCGCCACGCTCTCCTACGAGTTCGACTTCGGCCGCCGCTTCGCGTCGAACCGCGTCCTGAAATGGCTCGGCCGAAACCGCTTCGCCCTGCTCGCCTCCGGCTCCGAGTCCACCAGCCGCCGCCAGCAGCTCCAGCGCGGCATCCTCGAGCAGGCGCCCACTGTGACCGGCGTCACATATCCCACCGGCTCGGTCGGCGCGGCCACGGGCACCGGCACGCAGCTCTGGGCGAGCAACGGCGCGCGCGACTTCAACACGCGTTTCTACCTCGGCGGGCCCGCGGGCGAGAGCGCGTTTCTCCCGTTCGGCGATTTGTTCGGCACGTGGCGCTTCACTGATGCCGCGGGCCGCCCCATGGGCGCCTACCTCTTCGATTCGCCCTACGTGAACAACCAAGGCTGGAAGCTCGTCCGCACGGGCTCAGGCCCCGAGGGCACGCTCACGCAGGTTAAGACGCGGATGTTTGCGTGGCAAAATTACCTGCTGAAGGACCGCCTCGTCCTCCTCTTCGGCTACCGCAAGGACACCGCCAAGAGCGCCACCATCGATCCGATCTACCAGGTGCGTGATTGGAGCGGCCTCTACCCGAGCGTCGAGGTCGCACGTTTCGGCGCCTACGGCCTCAGCCAGTCGGGCATCACGCGCACGTATGGCGGTGTGTTTCACCTCACGCCCTGGGCTTCCCTCACCTACAATCGCTCCGACACCTTCCAGCCCAACATCGGCCGCTTCGATCCGTTCGGGAAGGAATACCCCGGCGCCGTCGGTGTCGGCGACGACGCCGGCGTCTCGGTCGGCCTGCTCGGCGGCAAGCTCATCGCGCGCGTCAGCTACTTCACGAACACCGCGGGCCCCACGCGCGCCGGGAACCAGGGCTTCAACGACCCATGGCGCGACCAGCTCTACAACATCGACAACAACATGCGCCTCCTCGACCCGCAGATGCCGGTCATCGGCGCCGGCGCGGGCGGCTACCGCGAGAAGGGACGCGCCAATTACTGGGTGATGTTCGACAGCGAGGCCAAGGGTTACGAGCTGGACCTCAGCTGGCTGCCGAACCGCAACTGGAGCTTCCGGGCCAACGCCGCGAAGCAGGAGTCCGTCGAGTCCAATATCGGCACCGAGTGGTTCCAATGGATGGCCGCGCGCCTCCCCGTGTGGCAGACGCTCAACGTGCCCGAGGGCGGCAAGACCAACCCCCGCGACGTCGACGGCAACGGCAGCATCGGCACGTGGACCTGGAACACCGCGCCCTTCGACGGCAACAATCCCGCCTCGAAGACTTTCGCTCGCTACTACGCCGAGGATGTCGGGAACTCCGTCGCCTTTATCAAGGCCGTTGACGGCCGCGGCCGCGCGCAGGGGCGCGGGCTGCGTTGGAATTTCATCGCCGACTACAAGTTCACCGAGGGCCGCCTGCGCGGGCTCGGGACGAACATCGCCTTCCGCTACCGCTCCGCGCCCAACCTCGGCTACGGCCTGAAGCCGTTGCCCGACGGCACGCTGAGCTTCGACCTCGACAAGAAACTCGAGGGCAAGAGCGAGCTCTTCACCGACCTCGGCGTGAACTATCGCGGCACCGCGAAATATTTTGGCGGCGTGAAATACCGCGTGCAGCTCAACGTGCGCAACCTGCTCGAGCCCGAGAGGCTCGTGCCCAACCGCGTGCTCTCGAGCGGACAATACGTCGCGTGGGCCCGCGTGGAGCCGCGGCTGTTTGTGTTCACGGTCGGCTTCGACCTTTAAGCCTGCCGCGAGGCGCGCGCAGGCCGCACCGCCGTGGGCTGCCGAACCATCCTCCGCCGCGGTGCCGTCGCATCACGGAGTTTCCATTACGAATGAAAACCCGCATGGCCTTGTTGCTGGCCGCCGCAATCGGCGCCCACGCTCACGCCCAATCCGCCGCGTCCTCCAGCCGCGAGTCCGTTGTGCTCTCGCCCTTTGTCGTCAGCGAATCATCCGAGGTCGGCTACCTCGCCACTGAGACGCTCAACGGCACGCGCCTCAACACGGCGCTCAAGGACGTCGGCGCTCCGATGACGATTTTCACCGAGGAGCTGATGCGTGACCTCGGCGCCAACTCGATCAACGAGATCCTCGCCTTCGCCCCCAACACGGATCCGTTCGTCGGCTCGATCAACGACACCGTCGGCAACGGGGGCGAGTTCCTCACCAACGCCGTCCAATACGTCACGCGCGGCGGCACCACCAATGTTGTCGGCCAGAATTTCTTCGGCACCGTCGTCCCGCCCGACCGCTACAACTCCGAAAACTTCACTTTCACCCGCGGCCCCAACGCTATCCTCTTCGGCCTCGGCAACCCCGCCGGTGCCTTCACTTCCTCGACCAAACGCACCCGGATGCGCGACCGCTACTCCGCCGAATACCGCACGGACAACTACGGCAGCGCCCGCGGCACCCTCGACCTCAACCGCGTGCTCGTTCCCGGCAAGCTCGCCGTCCGCTACGGCGGCCTCGTCGAAAACAGCGCCGGCTTCCGCGAGCCCTCGGACGGGCTCCAGCGCCGCCACTTCGGCACCGTCACGTTCACGCCGTGGAAACCGACCACGCTGCGCTTCGAGTTCGAGAACGGCCGCCACCACCGCACTGTCGTCCGGCCATGGCCGGTCTACGACGCCGTGACCGGCTGGCAGCGCGCCGGTTCCCCGCTGCTGCCCACAGCCGGCGCGCCCACCAACATCGCGGGCATCCAGAACGTGGGCGCCAACCCCACGCTGGTCCTCACCGGTTTCTCCCCGGCGGGCACGAGCGTCGAGCCGATGAGCTGGCGCAACATGGGCCGCAGCGCGAACCCCACGTTCCCGACCGTGCCGAACTGGAGCAATCTCAAGTCCGTCACCGACGCGCAGCTCTTTCCCTTCGAAGCCAACGTGGACGGTCTCGGCTCGAGCCGCACCGCCCGCTTCAACGTCTGGACGGCCTACGCCGAACAGCAGCTCGCGCCCGATCTCTTCGTCGAAGCCGCGGTCCACGGCGCTCGCGACCGCTCGCTCGTGAACAACTCCTTCGTCGGAAACTTCGACCGCCTCTACGTCGACGTGAACCGCCAGCTCCCCAACGGCCAGCCCAACCCCAACGTCGGCAAACTCTACGTCGAGTCCTTCGGCACGATCATTCCCACGCTCGGCGAGAGCCTCACGAAACGCGCCACGCTCTCCTACGCCCTCGATTTCACGACGAAGCAGCCGCGGTGGCTGCGCTGGTTGGGACGACACCAGGCCGCCGCGTTCTTCGAGAGCGGCGTCAACGACGACTTCGATCTCGGCAACCTGCGCACCCAAAACGTGAGTCCGCTCGCGCTCAACTCGCGCCTCGGCCTCACCGGCGCCGCCGCCTTTCCCGCCGCCATCACGAACAACAACAATCGCGTCTGGCAGCGCTTCTACCTCGATCCCGCGACGGGCGCCACGAGCGCCGGCCGCGACCTCACGTCGGTCTACCCGACGCTTTACGCCGGGCAGCCGTTGCCGGCCGCCAACGCCAACGGCGTCACGCCCGTCTTCGCCCATATCGGCAACGGCGGCACGGCCGCCACCACACGTCTCATCACCCGCGCCCTCGCGCTGCAGAGCTTCTTCTGGGATCGCCGCGTCGTCGCGACCTTCGGCTGGCGCGACGATCGCCAGACCAACTGGCGCACCGGCCCCGGCACCGGCGACGCGAACGGGCTCTTCCCTTACCCCGGCGACTTTGATGCCCGGCGCGACGCCCCCGCTTCCCGTCGCGACCGCGAGGGCCGCACCTTCACGCGCGGCCTGATTTTCCACGCGCAGCCATGGCTCAGCTTCTACTACAACCAGTCGAACAATTTTCAGCCCAACGACTCCGCGCGCAGCGTCTACGGCACGCTCCTGCCCAATCCCGAGGGCGAGGGCCGCGACTACGGGATCAAGTTCAGCGCGCTCGGCGGGAAAATCCGCGGCGACGTTTCCTACTACAAAAACTTTTCGAACAACCGCGCCGACAGTTCCGTCCGCAACGGCATCCACGGCAACCTGCAGGGCGACCTCAACAACATCTGGTCCACCGTCAACGCCCTCACCGGCGATCCGAAATACAACGCGCCGCCCTACGCGACCGGCCTCTTCCAGTGGAGCGACCTCAACACCGGCTACTCCGACGGCTACGAGGCCAGCGTCACCGCCAACCTCACGCGTAGCTGGCGCCTCATGGTCAACGGCAGCCGCCGCGGCGAGGGCCGCACCCTCGAGCGCGGCTCGATCATCCAAGGCTACCTCGCCGAGCAGCTCCCGGTCATCAAGGGCAACGCCGCGTGGATGGCGGCGCCCACCGCCAACGACGCTTCTCGCACCGTCGCGCAGGTCGTCGGCCAGATTGAAAATTCCCTCGCCAACTTCCGCGCGCTCTCCGTCCTGCCCGCCGACAGCCTCCTCACCGCGCGGTGGACGTTCAACACGGTCACGAAATACGACTTCCCGGCGGAGTCGCGGCTGCGCGGCTTCGGTCTAGGCGCCACGGCCCGCTTGCGCGGGCCGGCCGTCGTCGGTTTCGCCGAGAATGCCGGCATCTTCGATCCGCGCCGCCCTTACACGACCAGCGCCACTCAGGACTACGGCGCGATTGTTTCCTACCAGCGGAAGATATTCCGTCGCGTGGATTGGCGCCTGCAACTAAACGTCAGCAACCTCTTCGAGTCCGGCGGCCTCAAGGCCCAGCGTATCGTCGACGCCCGCGATGGCACCGGTCGCGGCCTCGGCGTTATCTACCGCGTGCTCGAGCCGCGCAGCTACGCGCTCACGTCGTCGTTCGCCTTTTGACGCCACCATGCTCCGCGCCCTGGAGGAAAAACAAGAACTCATCGCACCGATGACAATCCGCCGACTCCTCTGCCTCTTCCTGGTTTTTTCTTTCGGCCAATTTCACAGTGCGGCCGCGCCCGCTGCCCCGCACAAGCCGGCCGTTTGGATCTACACGGACATGTCGGACAAGACGATCCCGGGCCGCAATCACATGGGCACGCTCAACGATCCCGACGACATCTCGGCGATGGCGGCCTATCTCCTTTTCGCCGATCAGTTCGATACCCGCGGCATTGTCGTCGCCAGCACCCACCGCGCGGAGCACGCCTCGACCCCCGATCAAGCTGCATGGGCTGATGCCCTGTTCGGCTCCGCCTATCGGATCGAATCCTCCCATCTGAACCGTGCGCTCGGCGGCGGCTTTCCTGCCGAGGTCCGTTTCATGCAGTCCGGAATCAAGGCGACCGGGGAGAGCTTCGACCCTGCGCACAGTTACACGTCCTTGCAGGCCCATCCCACGGTGCACGCCCTCTTCGAGGAGGCGCGCCGCGAGCCGGCGGGCGGCTTGATCAACGTCCTCTGCTGGGGCTCGCTCACCGAGCCCGCCATCCTCGTCAACCACGCCATCGCCACCGGCAACCTCGGGATTCTCGCCAAGCTGCGTTTCATCGCGCACTGGACCGATTCACCGCTGCACCAAGGCACGCCCGATCACCCGGAGGATGTCGCGAACTGCCGCGAGGACGCCGCCGCCTGCGCCTACCTCAAGCGCATGGCGCGCGAGCGTCGCATCGATTATCACGAGTGCGGCGCGATCGGGCAGCACGGCATCGTCAGCGGCAGCCCCAAGGGCGCGGCCTACTTCGATCAGTTCAAGGTCAGCCGCCTCGGGAAGATTTTCGCCGAGGGCAAGTTCGTCTACAACAGCGTCGATCACTCCGACTCGGCCACGTTTTGGGTGCTGCTCGGAAACTGGGGCGTCAGCCTGAAGGACATCCCGCCCGACGGGACCAACAACGCGGCCCGCGAGCTGGCCAACGAGAAAATCTTCAAGGACTGGTCACGTCGCATCCACGACGAACTCCTCCGCCGTGCGCGCGCCGCCGCGGGCATCGCCGCCGACACCGCGGCGTCAAAGAAAAGATAGTTTCTTTCCCATCGCTCGTGGCAGGCAACCGCGTCGAGCCGGTGGTTCGTGTTCGGAGTGAGATTCGATCTGTGAGGCAGGTCCGTAGCACGGTCAGCCTGACCGTGCTTGCACCCAAAAGGCCGCGGTCAGGCTGACCGCGCTACGTTGCCAGTGCCGCCAGCCACTACTTCCCCGCCTCCTCGTCCAGCACCTTGATCGGCCAGAGCGCGGTGGGCACGTGCTCGCGCTTCATGATTGCGGCGAGCTTCGCTACCACGTCCGGGTGCTTGGCGGCGACGTTCGTCGTCTCGGCCGGATCATCCTTCAGATTGTAGAGCTCGATGGCGGTGCTCCCGGCGGGCGCCGACGCCTTTTTCTTGGCGTTGGCCGC
The DNA here is from genome assembly GCA_016794665.1 of Opitutaceae bacterium. GTDB lineage: Bacteria > Verrucomicrobiota > Verrucomicrobiia > Opitutales > Opitutaceae > ER46. The sequence goes on along the minus strand of JAEUHB010000426.1, from coordinate 2,781 downwards.
CGGATGCAGGTTCTGGCGAATCGCCTTCCAGTCACCGACGCGCACATATTGCTGGCCGGTCGCGGCCTGGGACTCCCGGTAAAGGAACGGCCGCTCCGGCTGTGATTTCCCGAGCAGTGTCGGCGCGAAACTGATGCCGTCGATCCCAGCTGGCGTCTCGTTTTTTGCGCCGGCCAGGTCGAGCAGCGTGGGCAGCCAGTCCTCGAATCCCGTCACGCGCGCGCTCACCGTGCCCGGCGCGATTTTGCCGGTCCACCGCACGAGCTGCGGCACGCGGATGCCGGCCTCGTAGTAGCCGCCCTTCGCGCCGCGCAGTCCGCCGGCGCTGCCGAAGAAGGCGGAGTCCGTGCCGCCGAAGCGATCCCAGAGCGGGCCGTTGTCGCTGGAGAAGATCACGATCGTGTCGTTGCGCAGGCCAAACTCGTCGACGAGCGCGAGCAGCTTGCCGATCTCGCGGTCGAGCCGCGTGACCATCGCGGCGTAGGCGGCGCGCGGCGTGCGGTGCGGGAGGTAGCCCTGACCACCGACGTAGGGCGGGTCGTCGGGGAAGGCGCCCTTGTATTCCGCGAGCGAGTCCTCCGGCACCTGCAGCGCGAGGTGCGGCACGGTCGTCGGGTAGTAGAGGAAGAACGGGCGATCCTTGTGGTCGCGCAGGAATTTTCGCGCCGCCTCGTTGATGAGATCGGGTGCGAAGTCGGTGCCGGTGAACACCGCGTAGCTCGCGGGATTCTTCGGATCGGCGCCCTCGGGGAGGCGCTGGCCCATCGCGAGGGCTTGGTTGCGCAGCGGCACTTTCTCCCGGTTGCGCCAGAGCGAGACGGGATAGAAATTATGCGCGACCGCCTGATCGTTGTAGCCGAAGAAGGTGTCCATGCCCTGCGCGTTGGGCTCGCCCGTGGTGCCGACACCGCCGAGGCCCCACTTGCCGAAGCCCCCCGTGGCGTAGCCGAGTTTCTTCAGCGTGAGGGGCAGCTTGAGTTCGCCGGCGGGGACGGGCTCCTGGCCCTCGGTGGTCGAGCCGACGCCCATGCCGCCGCGGTTGTTGCGGATGTAGGCGTGGCCGGGATGCTTCCCGGTCATGAGCACACAGCGCGACGGCGCGCAAACGTTGTGGCCGGAGTAGGCGTTGGTGAAACGCATGCCGTCGCGCGCGAGCTGATCGAGGTTCGGCGTGCGGATCTTTTCCTGCCCGTAGGCGCCGATGTCGCCGTAGCCAAGATCGTCGGCCAGCAGAAAGATGATGTTGGGACGCCGGTTTGACGCGGCCGACACGGAGGTGGCTGCGAGCGCCGCGACGCAAAGGAAGCGAAAAACCATTTTCAGAATCATGGGGCGCGGGGAGCATTGCGCGCCCGCCAGCCCCGATGCGATGCGATTCTCGCCGGTGGTCAACGTTGGCCAAACGGCCCGTGCGCGACGCTTGCCAACGTCGCGGGAAAGCTCCTTCACTGCCCGCTCAACCTTCGCGCGGCGGCTGAGCCGCTTGCCCCGCGCGCGCCCCCCTCCAAGCGGACTTCCCAAAAAATCCCACGATAAGATGAGCTCCCACGTCCCGATGATCCCGTGCAACGTCTCCGGCCCGCTCGGCGTGCTGCACCTCCCCCGCCTCTGGCTCAAGGTCTCGCTCGAGGCCCGCGGCAAGCTCGCGGCCGGCTATCCCGGCCTCGGCAAGGGCTACGACATGATGGTCGTGACCGCGCTCGGCCTGAATCCCGACGCCGTGAAGAAATTCGTCGCCGAGAAGCGCCCCACCTACCAGCAGTTCGAGGCTTGGATCAAGGCGCAGCCCGGCGTGAAGCTGGATCGCAACAACATCCACCGCCTCAACACCGCGATCCTTAACTACCATCACGCCGAGGATCTCTCGAAGGAGATCCGCGCCGCCACCGGCTACAAGGAGGACGGCTCGGTCACCAGCTCCGCCTGCGAGCTCAACGCGCTCGACGACTGGCAGGCCTTCCACGCCGCGGAGCTGAAGTAAGCCTCCGCTTTCCCTGGTTTGGAGCCGCGGCGCCCTCGCCGCGGCTTTCGTTTCACCGGAGCGCGGCGAGGACCGCCGCGCCTCCACCCTATCACCCCCTCGCGCAGAATTTTTCCTCATGAGCACTGAACGCATCGCCTTTGTCGGCGTCGGCCGAATGGGCGCCAACATGGCCCGCCGCCTCAAGGATGTCGGCTACGCCGTCACCGCCGTCTACGACACGCACGCCCCCGCCGCCACCGCGCTGGCCGCCGAAATCGGCGCAAAGCACGCGACCTCGCTCGCCGCTGTCACCGCCGCCGCCGACGTGATCATCACCGTGGTGACCGACGACGCGGCGCAGCTCGCCGTCTTCGCCGAGACCGGCGACTCGCTGCTCACCGGCGCGCGCGGGAAGACCTTCATCAATTGCGCGACCATCACGCCCGCCACGCACGTCGAGGTCGAGCGCCGCGCCAAGGCCGTCGGCGCCATCTCGCTCGAAGGCTGCATGGCCTCGTCGATTCCGCAGGCCCGCGCTGGCACGCTCTACCTGATGTGCGGCGGCGACAAGGCCGCGTTCGACCGCGTGCGCCCGATCCTCGACAAGCTCAGCACCGCGCTCCGCTACGTCGGCCCCGCGGGCCAGGCCGCGCAGGTGAAGGCCCTCGTCAACATGGTCATGAACATCAACACGTGCGCGCTGGCCGAGGGCCTCGGGCTTGGCGCCGCGCTCGGACTCAACCTCGACATGCTCCGCGAAGTCTTCCTCCAGACCGGCGCCAATTCGCAGGTGCTCAAGACCGACGGCGAGGACATGC
>JAEUHB010000416.1 GCA_016794665.1 Opitutaceae bacterium | reverse complement strand
AACTGGCGGTGGTCGCTCGGCAAGCCGCAATACGACTGGCTCAAGGCCACGCTCCAAGGCAGCCGCGCGAAATACAAGTTCCTGTTCCTGCACCATCTCGTCGGCGGCATCGCCTCGGCCCGAGGCGGAGTCGAGTCGGCGCTCCGCTACGAATGGGGGGGCAAGAACGCGGACGACACCGAGGGCTTCGCGGCGAAGCGCCCCGGCTGGGACATGCCGATCCACCAACTGCTCGTCGCCAACAAGGTCAGCGTTGTCTTCCACGGCCACGATCACTTCTACGGTTACCAGACGCTCGACGGCGTCGTTTATCAGGAGTGCCCGCAGCCCGGGACCGCCAACTTCTCGACCGGGAGCGCGCGCGACGGGGAATACACGCAGGGCGTGATTCTCCCGAACTCCGGCCACCTGCGGGTGACCGTCGGGCCGGACAATGCGAAGGTCGAATACGTGCGTGTGGCGCTCCCCAACCAGGAGACCGCCGTGCTGCGCAACCGCACGATCGCGCACACCTACACGATCGCGCCCGCGAACTGACGTCGAACCGGCATGAACCTGCGCCTCTTCCTTCTCCTCGCGCTCGTCGCGGTCGCGGGCCGCGCGGCCGACTTTCCCGGCACCCTTGTGCTGGGCCGGCCGACGAACAAGTCGATCGCGGCCAACCTGCTCTCGTCGACCGCGCTGAGCGCCTACCTCGAATACGGCGCCCAAGCGGGCGCCTACTCGGCCCAGCTCGATCCGGTCACCCTCGTCGCGGGCACGCCGCAGGCTGTCACCCTCACCGGCCTCGCAGCCAACACGCGTTACTACTACCGCATCCGCTTCCGTGCGCCGGGGGCGCCGGCCTACGACGCGAGCCCGGAGTATTCGTTCATGACGCAGCGGCCGCCGGGCAGCACGTTTGTGTTTGGCGTCCAGGGCGACTCGCACCCGGAGCGGGCGAACACCCAGTTCAACGCGGCGTTCTACACGCGCACGATGAACACCGTCGCCGGCGACAATCCCGATTTCTACCTTACGAGCGGCGACGACTTCAGCGTCGACACGATCAACCAGGCCAACCCGCGCGCCGTCACGCAGCCGCAGGTCGTCGAGCGCTACAACATCCAGCGGCCTTACCTTGGCATCATCGGCCGCAGCGCGCCGGTCTTCCTTGTCAACGGCAACCACGAGCAGGCGGCGCGCTATCTCCTCGACGGCACGCCGAACAACGTCGCGGTCTGGGCCCAGAATGCGCGCAACCTCTACTACGCGCAGCCCGCCCCGGATGATTTCTACTCGGGCAACAGCGAGACCATCGAGCACATCGGCCTGCTGCGAAATTACTACGCGTGGGAGTGGGGCGACGCGCTGTTCGTGACGATCGATCCCTACTGGGGCTCGCCGGTCGTCGTGGACAATGACTTTTACGGCGGCCCGAAAACCGCCAACCAGTGGGACATCACGCATGGCCGCGCGCAATACGACTGGCTCAAGACCACGCTCGAGCGCAGCCGCGCGAAATACAAGTTCGTCTTTGCCCATCACGTCATGGGCACCGGCCGCGGCGGCATCGACGGCGCGCTGCGCTACGAGTGGGGCGGGCAGAACAACAACGGCACGCCGGGCTTCGCTCAAAACCGCGCCGGCTGGGCGCTGCCGATCCACCAGCTCTTCGTCGCGAACAAGGTCACCATTTTCTTCCAGGGCCACGATCACATCTGGGTGCGCCAGCAGGTCGACGGCGTGACCTACCAGGCGCTCGGGTCACCCGCGAATCCCAACTACTCGCTCTTCAACTCCGACGCCTACGCGACCGGGGAGCGCTTCCCCGACAGCGGCTATACGCGCGTGACCGTCGCGCCTACCGGCGTGAAGGTGGAATACGTGCGCACCTATCTTCCGGCGGACGAGCGTCCCGGCACGGAGCGCGTCAATGGCACCGTGGCCTTCTCCTACACCGTCGGCACGGCGGCGGAGCAAAGCAACGTGCCCGTGATATCCACACAACCTCGCTCGCAGGCGGTTTCCGCCGGGACAGCGGCGACCTTCTCCGTTGGCGCGACGAGTGCGCTGCCCCTGACCTATCAGTGGCAGCGCAACGGCGTCGCGATTCCCGGGGCCACCACCGCGGTGCTCGGCATCGCGCGGGCACAAGCCGCCGATGCCGGCAGCTACACCGTCGTCGTCTCGACTTCCGCCGGCTCGGTCACTTCGGCTGTCGCGGCGCTGACGATTGGTTCGAGCCGGCTTGGGAACATGTCGGTGCGATCGACGGCCGGCTCCGGCAGTGAAACCCTGATCGTGGGTTGTGTCGTCGGGCAGGGCGATCCGGCTCCGTTGCTGCTCCGCGGCATCGGCCCCGCGCTGACGGCCTTCGGGGTGGCGGGCGCGCTGGCCGACCCGGTGCTCACGGTCGTCGATGCCAACAACTCCACCGTCGCGACCAATGACAACTGGTCCGCTGGCACGAACTCCAACCAGACCGTCGCGCTCACGACGCGCGTCGGCGCCTTCGCGCTCGGGGCCAACGCCCTCGACGCCGCCCTCGTGGCCAATCTGAACCCCGGCAGCTACTCGGCGTTGATCACCGGAAAAACCGCGGCGCCCGGCGTCGCGCTCATGGAAGCCTACGACGCCTCGACAACGAACACCTCGGCGCGACTGCTCAATCTATCCGCGCGCACGCGCGTTGGCACGGGCGCTGAGATTCTCATCGTTGGTTTTGCCGTGCAGGGAGACGCGCCGAAGCAAGTGCTCATCCGTGCGAGCGGCCCGAGCCTGGCTCAGTTCGGAGTGACCGGCGTGCTGTCCGATCCGCAACTCGCGCTGTTCCGGCAGGGCGCCAACACCGTCATTCAGCAGAACGACAACTGGCTCGCCTCGACGAACGCGGCGCAGATCGGCCTCGTCTCGTCGCAGGTGGGCGCGTTCGCGCTGCCGCCCAACTCCCGCGATGCCGTGCTCCTCGTCACCCTCGACCCCGGCACCTACTCCGCGCAGGTGAGCGGCGTCGGCAACACCACCGGCGTCGCGTTGGTGGAAATCTACGACGTGCCATGAAACGCTCCCTGCTGCTTTTTCCGCTGCTGCTCGCGCCCCTCGGGGCGCAGACCACGGGCCTCGTCAAGCCGACGATCGCCCACACGATCACGCTCAGCGCCTACGCCGACAACTGGTGCGCGATCTTCATCAACGGAAAACTCGTCGCCGCCGACTCGATCGACTTTCTCCCGCACAACCAAATCTCGGTCCGCATCCTGCCGGAATATCCGATGACGATCGCAGTGCTGGCGAAGGACAACGCCGACCCCGCGACCGGCCTCGAATATGGCAATCAGATCGGCGACGGCGGATTTATCCTCAAGCTCGGCGACGGCACCGTCACCAACGCACGTTGGAAGGCCAAGGCGTTCTTCAGCGGCCCGCTCAACTCCAACGTCGCGAACCCGCAGGTCACGCGCGAGCCGCTGCCCGCGCGCTGGTTTGCGCGCGACTTCGACGACATTGCTTGGGGCTTCGCCACGGAATACACGGCGGCGCGCGTCGGCCCCGATGGCGACTACGTCGCCGGCGATTTCACCGGTGCGTCATTCATTTGGACGAGCGACCTGAACCTCGACAACACCGTGATTTTCCGGACCACCGTCCAAGCTCCGCCCGGCTACGTGAAGCGCTGGAACACGTCGCCGGACTTGGATATCACGCAATTCCCCGCGGAGTTGTTGCCCGTCACCATCGCGCCGGGGGCGCCAGGCCGAGTCGCCAACCTCTCGACGCGCGCGCAGGTGGGGGTCGACGCCAACGTGCTAATCCCGGGCCTCGTAA
>JAEUHB010000389.1 GCA_016794665.1 Opitutaceae bacterium | reverse complement strand
GGGCGGTAGGTCACCGCGCCGTAGAGGCCGGTGAAATTGCGCTCCACATTTTGGATCCACGATTCGTTGCTGCTCGTGACCGCGGCGAACCGCGCGGCCAGCTTGTCCTTCACCAGCCGGCGGTTGAGGTCGATCTCGGCCCGGCGGAATTCATTGCTGCCGAACATGAGCTTTGCGCGGCTGAGGTCGCGCGTGAAGAGCCCGCGCTTGGTGACTTGGTTCTGCGCGCCGCCCACGTCGGCCTCGCCGTAGAGAAAGGCGTTCGGCCCGCGCAGCTCCTCGACGCGTTCGGTCGAGAACGTGTCCATGGGTGAATACCAGATCCAACCGTTGCGCAGGGCGTAGGCATTCGGGATGCCGCGGAGGATCACGCGGCTCTGCACGACGGCGTTGGGATCGGGGTTGGATTCGCCGGAAACCATCCAGGTCGACATCTCCTCCATCGTGGTAAGCCCGAGGTCCTCGATGAACTGAGAGTTCATGATCGAGATCGAATTGGCCAGGTTCTTCAGCTCCTGCACGGTGCGCATGCCGGAGGTCGTCTGCTGCGACTCGTAGCCGATGTCCTTGTCCTCGGTGACGGTAAACCGCGTGAGCTGCACGGCTTCGCCCGAGCGGGCGTCGGCCGGCGGCGCGGGCTGGGCGGCCGGCACGGTCTGCGCACGCAGTGCGGCGGCGAGCCCCATGAACGCAATCAGGTGGAATCTTGTTTTCATCGTGGTGGTTGCCTTGGGGCGCCGGGTGCCCGACGCGCGGGGCTGCAAGCAGCCTCTCCCGCGCCCCGTGCGACTCAAGATCGAATCCGTGGCGCGGGATTCGCGGTTGCCTCGGCGCGCCGCGGTGGGAATCAACGATGCGCCACGCCCTGCCGATGCCGCCTTCCCTTCCGCCTGCCACCCAGCCCACGATGTATTTCATCGGCGTCACGACCGGCCAGTCGTCGATCAATGCCGTCTTTCCGCGCTGGGCCGAGCGGCTCGGGCTCGGCCGCTGCGCGCTGCACGGGATCGATTTTCCGCTCGGCGCGCCGGCCGCCGGCTACCGCGCCGCGCTCGAGTTCATCAAGCGCGACCCGCTCTCGCTCGGCGCGCTCGTGACGACGCACAAGCTCGCGATCTTCTCGGCGGGGCAGGGGATCTTCGATGAGCTCGATCCGCTCACGCGCGCGCTCGGCGAGGTGGGCAGCGTGTTCAAGCGCGACGGCCGCCTGCACGGTCGTGCCGTCGATCCGATCACCTCGAGCCATGCGCTCGCGGCGCAGATCGAGCCGGCGTATTGGCGCGGCGGAGCCGAGGCGCTGATCCTCGGCGCCGGTGGCGCGGGCACCGCGCTCGCGTGCCAGCTGGCCAACGCCGACGCCGTCCGCGGCCGCCCAGCGCGCATTCATATCGTGGACCGCGCGCCCGCACGGCTCGCCCATGTGCGCGCGTTGCACGCGACGTGGCGTGAGGCCCCGCCGCTCGTGGACCACGTCGTCGCCAGCGCGGGGGAGACCGACGCGATCCTGGCGCGGCTGCCCCCCGGCTCGCTCGTGGCCAATGCCACGGGCCTCGGCAAGGACGCGCCGGGCTCGCCGCTCACGGACGCGGCGCGGTTTCCGGAGGGCGCGGTGGTATGGGAATTCAATTACCGGGGCAACCTCGTGTTCCTCGACCAAGCGCGGGCGCAGGAGAAGGCCCGCGGCCTGCGCATTGCCGATGGCTGGGTGTATTTTCTGCACGGCTGGACGACGGTGATCGCGGACGTGTTTGGGGTGCAGATTCCGCCGCGCGGCGCGCTGTTCGAGGACCTCGGCCGGATTGCAGCCGCGGTGCGGTAATTTACCGGGCGTTCAATCCTGCGTGCTGGTGTCGTGGCCGCCATTGCGGCCAGGATGGCGTCGTCGTCACCGCCATGCCTCCCGCACCTGTTCGCGCTCAACGCTGGGATCATCGCCGGGCCTTCACGCTCGTGGAAATCATGGTCGTCGTCGTGATCATCGGGCTGCTGGCCGTCCTCGCGGTGGCGGGGCTGCAGCGCGTGCGGGAGCGCACGATGATTTCCCGGACCGCCAACGACCTGCGCGCGATGGCGCAGGCCTTTGAGGCCTATAACCTCGAGAACGGCGCGTGGCCGCCCGACGCGGCGCCTGGCGCGATTCCGAGCGGCATGGCCGGTCGGCTCCCCGCGGCGTGGAACCAGCCGCCCTCCGTCGGCGGGCTTTGGGAATGGGACTATGAGCCGGCGACGCCGCTCGTCTCCATCACGCTCTACCAGCATCGCGCGACGCTCGCACAGATGACCGCGCTCGACCGGCTGATCGACGACGGTAACCCCTCCACGGGGCAATTTCGCATCAACGGCGCCGAATGGAATTTTCGACTGACGCCCTGAGCGGGCGGCGCGCGTTCAGCGCGAGGCGCCCGCCGCCGGGGCCGGTGTCGTCTGCGGGCGCGCGGGCTTGCGCGGCAGCTTCTCGTCACGCATGGCGGCCTCGTAGACAAACGCGGCCATGATCACCGCGGCTTGCTTCAGATCGTCGGCGATCACGCGATCGTAGACATCCATGTTGCCGTGGTGCGTGCGCGAATTGTATTCGATCGTGTCTTGGATGAATTGGAAACCGGGCAGCCCGATTTGATCGAAGGGCAGGTGATCGGTGCCGCCGGTGTTGGCGAGCGAGATGGTCTCGGCGCCGAGGTCCTTGAACGGCTTCAGCCACTCGCGGAAGATCGGGCGCGCGGCCTCGTTGTTTTGGAGATAGATTCCGCGGATTTTGCCGCCGCCGTTGTCGAGGTTGAAGTAAGCGGATAGCTTTTCGTGCGCGGGCTTCTTGATGACATCGCCGGCGGCCGCCGGGCGCGTGACGGCAAACGGATCGGCTTCCCCGCTGGCGGGCGTATTGGGCGTAGGGGCGGTTTTCGGTTCACCGAAATGCGCGGCGACGTAGGCCTTCGAGCCGAGCAGGCCCTGCTCCTCGCCGGTCCAGAGCGCGGCGCGCACGGTGCGGCGCGGCTTGAGATCGAGCGCGCGCAAGATGCGCACCGCCTCCATCACGACGGCGGAGCCCGCGGCGTTGTCGGTCGCGCCGGTGCCGCTCTGCCACGAGTCAAGGTGCGCGCCGAGCATCACGATTTCGTCGGCCAGATCGGTGCCGGGGATCTCGGCGACAACGTTCGCCGCCATCAGGTCGGCGGTATGGTAGTCGGTCTGCAGCTCGATCGCGGCGCGGAGTTTCTCGCCGGCGGCGGCCATGCGCGCGAGGCGGTTGTAGTGCTCGGCGGCCACGGTGACCTGCGGGATGATCGGCGGGGCGTCGGTCTTCCAAGCTTGGGCCGTGCGGACCGTGGGCGCAGGAGGTCCGGATTTGCCGGAGCCTTTTTTCTTGGGCGCTGATTTCTCCGCGGCGGGCTCGGCCTTCGTTGTCTTCGCGTTGGGATCGCGCGGCGGATAGACGGTGGCGGCGGCGGTGAAGAGCGTGCCCGATTCGCCGAGGCGGCTCGGCTGCAGGAGGACGGCGACGCCTTCCTCGGTGAAAAACTGATAGCGCTGCGGGGTGAGTGTGAGCGCGGCGCGCTGCTCCGGGTTGGCGAGCGGGGAGGCGGTCGTGGGGCGCGTGGTGCCGGCCACGCCGTCGTGGTTGGCGAGCGCGAGGAGGTCGGCCTCGGTGCGCCGGCGGGCGAGGGGCTCGAAGCCCACCTTCACGTCGATCGCCGCGCCGTCGAGCACGATGGCGCCGCGGAGCTTGCCGCGGTAGCGCTCGAAGTCCTCGGGTTTCTTGATGTCCACGTGCACGACTTCGGCCTCAAGCGCGCGTGCGCCGAGTGACGGCGACCATGCCTTCGGGTAGGCGATGAGCGGGATCGCCTGCGGCGCGACGATCTGCGCGGAGAAACGGCGCAACGACCAGCCGCGGCCGAACGGACCCCACGGCTCGAGCGCGGCGTTTTTCAGCCCCCACGTCGTGAAACGATCGCGCGCCCACTCGCTCGCGCGGCGCAATTCCGGGGAACCCGTGAGACGCGGGCCGACGATGTCGGTGAGGTGACTGAGCGTGGCCATGACCTCGGAGCGGTTCAGGCCTTCGTCGCGGATGCGCTTGATGTGCTCGGGTGCGGGCGGCACGGCTGGCGCGGCTGGCGAGGCTGGCGCCGGAGCCGCGGCTGGGGCCTGCGCAGCCAAAGGCGAGACGATCGTGATGACGGCGAGGAGGCTGGCCAACTCGCGGGGAAGGGAGGGGCGGAGCATGACGGGAGCGTTGGCGCCGCCGAACGAGCGGCAACGGCAAACACGCGACGTGTCAGGGCGCGTCGAAGACGTTTTCCACCGGCACGCCGGCGCGGCAGAGCGGGCACTCGGCGGGCTTCCAAATTCCGAACGTCATCGGCGCGATTTCCTCGAGCGCGAGGCCGTGCTCGGCCGCAAACCTCGCCGCGGCGCCGCCGAAGACGAAGAGCGCGCCCAGCGCGACCACCTGTGCGCCGCACGCCCGTAGATCGGTGAACGTCCCTCGCACCGCCGAGCCCGCGCTGATGGCGTCGTCGACGATGGCGATGCGCCTCCCGCGCCCGCGCTCACGTTGATCCGCCGGCAACGTGTAGCGCACCGGGAAAAGTCCGGTCGCCTCGCTCGGTGGTGGCGCGAGGCGCTCGGTGAAAAGATAGTCCGCGCCGATTTCGGCGGCGATGCGTTGCGCCAGCTCGGCGCCGCCGGTCATCGGCCCGCACACCGCGTCGACCCGGTGCGCCGCGAGGCGCTGCGACAGCGCCGAGACAAACGGCCGCAACCGCTCGCGCTGCGCCAGCACGCGGTCGAGCTCGAACCACCGCTCGCTGTGGTAGCCGGACTCCATGCAGAAGTGCCCGCTGCGCCCGGCGAGGAGGGCGATGATCCTTTCCGCCGAGGCAGCGTTTCCCGCGTGCGAGCCGTTCACGACTGGCGCCACCCGGCATGAAGAGGCTTCCACGCCTTGAACTTGCCGGCGGTATCCTCGGCCCGCGCTGCACGTAGCTCCGCGACAATGCCCGGCGACTGCGCGGTCAGCCAGTCTTGCAGTTCGTCCACCGTCTCGACCGAGGAGAGCACAGAAAGGGGAATCTCGACCGTGGCATCTTTCATGTCGCGAACCCTAGCGGTCGCCTGAACGAAAACAATCTCGAGGAAAGCGACTTCACAGCCGCTTCAGATCGAGCGTCTCATCGTTCTCCTCAGCGGCGTATTCGCACAGGAATGCGTCCAGCTTCGGCAATGGACGAGAATCAACGAGCTGTTGCTCCCATGCGGAATCGTCGGGACAGGGCTCTTGAGCTGGTTTCGCTCGGACCAAATTCGCCAGACGGGTTAACCACTGATGGGCACTCATGAGCACTGATGAAGAAGCATGTCGGCGGAATCCTTCGTGTTCACGACTCACCATTTGGGAGAGAAGCAACAATTCATCCATTGCGCTGAATCAGTGTTCATCAGTGAACATCAGTGGTTCAAACTGCCTTTGCCTTGTTTCACCCCTTTGCCGCCAGGCGCTTGAACACCAGCGCCGTCGGGCGGTTGCCTTGGGTCCATTCGCCGACGATCTCGGAGCCGTCGGCGTTCAGCTTGCCGGTGAAGCTGCCGCGGACCTGCGGCACGTCGAATTGCACGGCGCCATCCTTCTCCGTGAGTGTGCCGAGCGGGATGCGCGGGGAGCCTTGGTCGAGGCTGATCATGTCGCCGCTGAGTTTGCCGTCGGCGTGGGCCGTGGCCTCGAGGTCGAGGCGGAGCTCGACGCCAGGCACGGGCTTGATGCCGCCGCGCCATTTGCCCGCGACGCCCTTGCCCGGTTCGCCCTTCGCCGGCACCGCGTGCGGATCGATCTGCGGGGCGGGTTTCTTGGTGCGCTCGAGGCGAAACGGCGTGCCGCCGCCGTTGGCGACGGCTTCACCGGTGATCGTCTTGCCGTCGGCCGAGAGCTGGCCGTTGAAGGCGGGCTCGCCGGGCAGGCCGGCCAAAACAAAATCGACGGCGATGCCGGAAATCTTCGTCGTCTCAAACGCAAACCCGCGCACGCCCTGCTTGGGGCAATCGACGGTGCCCTTCCATTTGCCGTCGCCGGCCGCGACCCACTCGACGCTGAGCGCGAGGTCGCCGCGCGGCGTGGTGAGCGTGCCCGCCCAATAGCCGGCAATCAATTTCGTCGCTTCAGCAGCGGAGCGCAGGGCAGGGCCCATGGCGGCAAGCGCCAGCGCGGCGAGAATGAGGAGACGGGGTGTTTTCATCAGGAGGAGGTTGGCGAGGCTGGGATGCGACCGGAGGTGAAAAAGGCTGTTCCGCGCCCGATGCCTTTCGGCAAAGTGGCATGGTGGCAGAGAGCTGCCGTCACTCAATTTGCTCGATTCCGCTCAAGCGGATTTCACGGACAGAGTGGTCGGGCCAGTAGGAAACGAGCCAATCGCCGACGGCCTTCGCCTGGTGGATTCGGCCGGCCTCGGCGGGAGCCTCGAAATCGCCGGGCAGCAAAGGCTGGCGGGTCAGGCGTTGGAGAAAATCCTCGACCCGTCGTCGGCTGGCCCGAGGCATCGACCCCAGCACCTCGTAAACCGTCAGGGGCGCGACGATTTCGTAGGGGCGGGGCAGGTTCATTCAAGCGGCCACTCGCACCAAACCGCGTCGCGTCGCGCGCAGGCGCACGCTGCGTCCGGCGTCCATGTCGCTATCTGCGGCGGCGAGCTTGCGACGGTATTCGGGATCTTTCGTGCGCAGGTAGGCCATGAGATACCGCTGGTCGGCCCGTGTGCAGCGGTCGACGACAGATTTCAGCTCGGCGCGTGACATGGCGGGAGATTTGCGCAGCGAGGATTCAAGTCAAGTGACCGACGCTCGCCCGCGGGCGAGCTTGCTGTCGCTTCAAGTCGAGCGGCGCATCGTTGCCCTCGGCGGCGGACACGCGCAGGAACTCCGCCAGCTTCGGGAGTGGACGGGCGTCGGCCAAACGCTGCTCCCAAGCTGCGTCGTCGGGGTGCTCGGCTCGCGAAAGAAGGAAGCGGGCGAAGTCGGCCACCTCGGTGCGCTTGTCCTCCGGCAGCGCCTCGCAAAGGCGGACGATTTCTTGGGTGGCGGTGCTCATCGGCTGGAGACTGAGTGATTCCCGCCGAGTTTCAACACGGGTTTCGCGGGGGCGATGCCGCGACCCGCTCGACGCTAATCGCTTGGTCGCCGCGCGCGGAACGGCGCCGTCCGCCGCTTGGTCAACTGAACCGCCAGAGTGCGGCGGCGTTGCAGCCGAGGATCTTTTCGCGCTCGGCGGGCGTCCAAAACGGAATGTCGGCGCGGATGAGCGCCAGCTCCTGCTCGAGCGGCGGGCGGCCGGCTTGCGCGCGGGTGCCGGCGGGAAAGCCCGTGCCCCACAGCAGGCGGTCGGGACCGAAGGCATCCGACACGCGCTTCACCACGTCGAAGGTGTCGGCATAGGGAGTCTGCTTCGTCGCGGACATGTTGTTCAGCTCGGACACCTTGACCCAGACCTGCGGGAACCGGGCCAGGCGCACGAGCGACGTCACGTCGCGCTCCACGCTCGGCGCCTTCACGTCGATGCGCGCGAGGTGGTCGATTACGACGCGCACGCCGGGGTATTGCTCGATCATGGTCTCGAGGCGCGCGAGCTGCGTCGGCAGGATGAAGAAGTTCAGGATCGCCTGCAGCGCCTCGGCGCGACGCCAGAGCCGGCGATGGGCCTCGGAGTTCAGCCAGTCCTCGCGCCCCGGATAATAGAGCGGGCTCAGGCGCACGCCGGAGAAACCTTGCTCGCGGACGAGGCTTTCCAACCGGTCCGCGACGTCCGGGCCGAGCGGATCGATCAGCCCCTGGGCGCGGAAGCGCCGGGGATGGTCCTTCACGCAGCGGGCGAGATAGCGGTTGTCCCAGCCGTAGTAGATCACCTGCACCAGCACGGCGTGGCTGATGGCATGGCGATCCATCTCGGCGAGCAGCGCTTCGGCCGTGGCCGCGATCGCCGGCGGCCGGAAGTTCGGATTGGTCGGATGGGCAAACGGGAACGCGGCGGGATCGTCGCTCCATACGTGCACGTGGGTGTCGATCAGCGGCGGACGCGGCGTAG
>JAEUHB010000380.1 GCA_016794665.1 Opitutaceae bacterium | reverse complement strand
CTCGTAGGTGCGGCTCGCGCCGGCGGCGATTTGCTCGGGCGCATCCGGCGTGAGCTTGGGCAGCCTGAAGTGCGCGCCGGCCGGATAGTAACTGCGGGAGTTCGACGCGCCTTGCACGCTGGCGAAATAAACCTTGGGCAGCGTGCGCAGCAGCGCGGGGTCGCCGAGCTCGCGCCAGAGCGGCGACGTCGGATCGAAGTGATTGAACATCTCGATGCCGTCCACGCCCGCGGCCCACGCGGCGAGCGCGCGGGCGCGCAGCGATTCGATGGAGGCGCGGCCCTTGGCCCCGGCCTCGTCGCGCACGCGGCTCTCGGGCAGGCTCGCGTGGATCTTCACGCCGTGCTGGCGGGCGAGCGCCACGCTCTCGCTCCACTGGCTAAGCTGGAAATAACCACCGGGCACGAGGAAATCGACCAAGCCCTCCGCGAGCCAGCGCTCCACGTCGAGCCCGAGGTCGCGGCAGTAGCCGGCGGAGTCCGGCACCTTGACGGCCAGCGTGAGCGCGCGCCCATGGCGGCGCATCGCGGCGTCGAGATCGGCGCGGACGTCGCGGATGAGCTGCGTCATGAGCGCGCGCTCCTCGTCGCCGCACGGTTGCTCGTTCGCCGTCTTGCGGAAGAAAACCGGGTGCCGCCAGAAATCTAGCGTCACGCCGTCGAGGTCGTAGTGCTGGGCGACCTCCGCAACGAGGCGGCGCGCGAGCGAGCGCACCTCGGGCCGGCCGTAATCGATCGCGCTCCAGGTGCCGCGCTTGGGCGGCTGGGCCTTCGTGCCCATGAGCCAGTCGGGGTGCTGCTCCTTCAGCTTCGGGATGAGCAGCGGATTGGTCGCGTCGTGGGTGTCGTTCATCCGGAACGTCCAGAAAATCTCCTGGCCCGTTTGGCGGGCGTGCTCGCTGACGACGCGCAGCGAATCCGTGCCGAGCGGCGCGAGGTCGGGCAGGATGTTGTGCCGATAACGGCCCTCGCGTTGGAGAAACATCTCACCAACGGCGGTGCGATGCGCCACGCGGCCAAAGGTCCCGCTCGAGGTGTCGAACACAATGGTGTCGACGTGCGTGCCCGCCAGCGGGGCGACCCGGATGGGCAGGAAATCGCGCGGTTTGGGCAGCGGCTGGGTCGGCACGCGCGTGTCGCCGCCGCCGTCGTTGTTGAACAGGAGGCGGCGCGGCTTTGCGCGGGCCGCGGCGCGCAACGCCTCCGGCGCCGGCGATTTTTGATCGAAGCGAATGCGCGCGGCATAGACGCGGTTGTTGGCGCCCCACGGGTTGTCGGGCGGGATGATGCGCATCGGCGCGGGGCCCTGCATCCACTCGGCGACGGTGACCCACGTCTCGTTTTCCGAAACCTCCGTGATGCCGAAGTTGCCGAGGCGGGCGCCATGCTCGGGCACAAGGATGCGCTCGGTGGCGCGGAGCACGTGCAGTTTTTCGGTGTCGACCTGCGCGATGAAGAGCGGGGCGCGGTGGCGCAGGACGTGGTCGTTGAGCGCACCGCGGCGGGTGTAGACGAGGAAGAGCGCGTCGCGATGCGTCACCCAGTGGGCCTGCGTGTTGTAGCTACCGAGGTCGGTGCCGTCGTCCCAGGTCCACTTGCGCGGGACGTCGAAGTTCAGGCCGTCGCGGCTGGCGGCGACGTAGGCTGCGGTGTCGTTGCGCAGGGTCAGGAAAAATTTGTCGCCGACGCGCGCGAGCGAAGGCTCGTAGACGCCCCGGCCTCCCGGCACGGCGACCTCGCGGCCGATGGCGCGCACGGTGAGGTCGCGGCCATCGAAGGCGCAGCGCATGACGGCGGTGCGATAGTCTTTTTCACCGCGCGCCTTGAAATAGATCGGCAGCAAGATGTCGCCATCGGGGAGGTCGACCCGCTGCACGCTGCCGGCGCCGGCGTTGTAGAAATGCGCCTCGGCCGGCATCGCGAGCGGGCGCCAGGGCGTCCACGTGCGCGCGGCCGGATCGTAGACGGCGAACTGCGTCTCGCGCGGGCGCTCGGCGATGACGGCGTTGTTCTTGTAGCGCACGGTGTGGCCGATGCCGAGGAGCCGGCCGGACTTCCCGTGCCACTTGGGCCAGAAATCACATGCGCCTACCGTCACGCCGTCGGACTCAGGGCGGAGGCCGAGGGTGTCAGCGTGCGCGCGAAGCGGCGACCACGAGCGGCCGAGATCATCGGAGCGGAGTTCGTGCAGCGGGCCGAAGACATCGCTGCCTTTGAGCCAGAGTTGTTGCAACGTGAGCACGACGGCCGGCGGGCCGCCGGTCGCCGAGGGCACGATGCCAGCGCGCGGGTGCACCCAGCAGTGGACGCCGTCGTAGCCCTCGCGGACGACGTCGAGCTGGATCGTGTAGTCGACGGGCGCGGGGGCGGCGGCCGCGACTGCCGTGCAGAGCACAAAGCCAAGCGAGCACCGCCGAAGGTTCATGACACGGCGGCCAACGCGGCTTCGCGGGCGGTCTTCAGGCCCTGCGAAACGCAGCGGTAATCGCTGATCACATTGAACCACGAGCAGCCGAGGGCGCGGTATTTCGCGATTTGATCGGCAGTGGTGGGGAGGCCGGCGCGCTTGCCGTGGCGCTGGCAGGCGGCGGCGACCTCCTTCACGACGCGCAAGATCTCCGGATCGTCGGCGGCGCCGGGGCGGCCGAAGCCGAGCGCGAGGTCGCCGGGGCCGACGAAGAGCGCATCCACCCCGGGCAGCGCGGCGATGGCGTCGATGTGCGGCAGGACCTCAGGCTCCTCAATCTGCACGACCAGGAACGTCTCGCGGTTGGCGGTGGCGAGGTAGTCGGCGAGCGGGGCGCGGCCGAGCGCGGCATCGGCGTGGATGGGATCGCAGCCGCGGCGGCCGGCGGGGTGAAACTTCATCGCGTCGATCACCGCGCGCACCTCGTCGGGATGACGCACGCGCGGGAGCATGAGGCCCCGGGCGCCGGACTCGAGGAGCCAGAGCACATCGGTGTAGTTGGCGGGCTTTACCCGCATGAGCGCATCGGCGCCGCCGAGGCGGCAGGCCTGGATGAGCGAGTAGACAACCGCGGGATCGAGGCGCTTGTGCTCGAGGCAAATCCAGACGGCGTCGAAGCCCGCGGACGCGATCAGCTCGACGAGCTCGGGCTCGGCGTAGCAGGACTTGGCGGTGAGGATGGTTTCGCCGGCGGCGAGTTTTTGGCGGACGCGGGAGGGAGACATGAAAGGAAGTGGCAGGCGCCAGACTAGAACGTGCCCTTGACGCCCATCGTCCAGAGCGCGCCGTAGTAAGTGTAGGTGCGCGGGCGGGTGTAGGCGGGGGCAGTGGCGGAGATGGTGACGAGGGGGCGCGGCTCGTTGGCGAGGTTGCGGACCGAGGCGTAGAGGGAAAATTTCTTGTGGAGACGATACTCGATGTTGGCGTCCTGCACCATGCGGGTGTCCTGCGCGTCGTAGGTGCCGGCGGCGGAAATCGTGGCGCGCTGGCGGGCGATGCGGGAGACATTGTAGCGGACGAGAAAACGGGCCGAGGCGTAGCTCGCGCCCCAGTTGAGGACGCGCGGGGAGTAGCCGGAGAAGCTGTCGCGGCCGGAGCCGGCGATGCGGAGGTGCGTGCCATTCACCCAGAATTGCGCGCCCCGCGCCCACGCCGGCAGCGCGGCGAAGGGCTTGAGCGACTGACGCCAGCTCCACTCGAGGCCGTTGGTGGTCACGGTGTCGGGGGAATTAGTCGTCGTGATCACATCGTAGTCGAGATAGTCATCGGAGAGGCCCATCTCAGCGAGCAGATCGAGCGTGGCGTCGGTGCGGCGCGTGACGAAGAAGTTGGTGAGCTGCTTGCGGAACAGGCTCACCGCGACGGTCGCGCCCTTCACCGAATAGGATTCGAAGCTGAGGTCGTAGTTGTCGGCGGTCCATGGCTCGAGGCCGGCGTTGGTCGTGGTGATGGTGCGGTTGGCCTCGGCGGACGACGGATCGGTGACGGAGCGCGTGGGGATGATGAAATCGAGATCGGGGCGGCCGATCGTCGCGGCGTAGGCGGCGCGACCGACGAAGTTTTCGCTGAACGACCAGCTCGCGTTCACGCTCGGGTAGACGTCGCCGTAATGTTTTTTGCCCAGCGAGGCGCGCTCCTTGTATTGGAGGCGGGCGGTGGTGAGGGCGTCGGGCGAGACGCGGATGAGCGCGCCGGCGGCGTTGCGCAGCAGGTTGCCCTGCGCGTCCTGCTGGTAGATGGCGCGGACGTCGTTGAGGGCGCCGGCGCCCTCGTCGTCGGTGCGCTCGTAGCGCGCGCCGGCGACGAGCCAGAGGCGGTTGTCGAAAAGCTTGGTGTCGGTGCGCAGGTAACCGGCGGTGATGGTCTCCTCAAGTTTGCGCGAGCCGTTGACGCGGGAGATGTGGTAGTTGGCCTCGTTGAGGACGAAGTAGCCGGGGTTCGCCTTGTAGAGATCGTAGAGCTTGCGCGGGTCGATCCACTTCACGCGGTCGCCGTTGCGGAACGAGCGGGTGTCGGAATAGCCCCAGTTGATCAGATCGTAGCTGCCGACGAGGCGCTCGGGCGCGGTGGCGGCGAAGGTGGGGCGAAACGTCCACGTGCGCGTCTCGGCGCGGATGTCGCGCTCGGCCTGTGACCAGTCGACGCCGGCCTTCACCACGACAGGGAGAGCGAAACCGAGCGGGCGGCTCGCGCTTAGTTTCAGCGTGGTGAGATCGCTCTTCATGATTGGTTCCTGCGGGGAGGTGACGGTGTTTAGCGTGTAGAGGCGGCCGTCGGTGAGGTCGACGGACTGGCCGGCGCGGGTGCCGCGCACGGTGGGTGGCGTGCCGAGGCGCTGCTGGCCGAAGTTGTCGGCGCGCAGCACGAGGCCGGTGAGCGTGGCGCTGACGGTGCCGAAATATTCGTAGCCCTCCTGCGCGCTGAGCGTCTCGCGGCGCGAGTGCGAGTGCGCGAGCGTGGCCGCGGTGGTCCAGCCGCGGAACTCGCCGCGGTGGCCGATGGCGCCGTGGCGCGTGGACTTGATCTGCTCGCGGTAGGTGTTGGCGAGTGTGGTCGTGCCGGCACCGACGCCGGCGGCGTTGGCGGGCGCGCCTTGGGTGAAGTTTTCGCCACCGGTCGCGCCGGCGCCGTAGGCCTGCGTGAAGGTGCCGATGCGGGTGTGGACGACGTCGGTCGTGTATTGGAATGTGGCGAAGATCGAATGGCCCGGCGCGGGCCGCCAGTCGGCGCGCACGGAAGCGACATCACGATCACGCACCGCGATCTGGGCGGCGATGGCGCTCTGCGTCTGGACAAAGGTGGTGCGGTTCCAAGTCGGCGCGAGGTTGTCCTTGTCCTCCCAACGCGCGTTGTGACCGAGGCTGAACGTAAGCGCGAGGCGGTCGTTGACCGGGCGGATGTAGGTGACGTCGAAACCGGGGCGCGTGTGCGCGCCGGCGGTGCCCTTGTCGGCACCGCCACGGCGGAACAGCTCGCGGCCAAGCTGCGTGATCGGCTCGATGGTGGTGAGCAGGCCGAAGAGGCTGTAGGTGAGCTGCGGGTTGCGGCGCGCGAAGCCGCTCTTGCCGACGACGTTGATCATGCCGCCGACGGCGTTGGCGGGCATGTCGGGCGTGGGGACTTTGGTGACCTCGATGCGGTCCATGTTGGCGACGTTTGAGGCGGAGAAGACGGCGCCGCGCGTCGACGGCGAGTCGGTGGAAAGCTCCACGCCGTCCACGGTGAGGATCGTGCCGCTGCCGGGCATGCCGCGAATCGTGGCCTCACCGGGAATCGCCGGATTCATCGAGACCTGGATGCCAGGGACAAACTTGAGAAACTCGCCGGGGTTGCCATCGCCCAGGTCGCCGAATTCCTCGAAGGCGACGACGTTCTTGATGTTGGGCGCGATGCGCTGCTCCTGCAGCGCGGCCGCCTGCGCGCTGAGCTCGCGCTCGGCCACGGTGAACTTGTCGAGCGTCACCACCTGATCGCGGGTGCCGAGGTCGAAGTCCTGGCGCGCGGTCTGGCCGGCGACGACGCGCACGCGAGCGGTCTGCGGCGCGAGGCCGGCGACCGTCGCCCGCAAGGTCACCTCGCCCGCGGGCACGCCGGTGAGGCGGAACTCGCCGGCGTCGTCGGAGAGCGCCTCGAGGACGGTGCCCTCGACGACGACGCGCACCTGCTTGAGGTTGGTGCCGGCGGCGGCATTGGCGACGCGGCCCTCGATGATGCCGGCCGCCGCGGTTTGCGCCGAAACCCGTCCGGAAACGAGGAGCAAAAACGCGGACGCGATCAGCCGGGTCGTGGCGTGGCGGATGAAATGCAGGGGCGGTTTCATGGCGAGAGGGGGGCGGGAACGTGCGGGTAACGCGGATTACTTCCTGGCGGCGGCCTCGGCGAGTCGCTTCTCATGCGCGTCGCGCGCCTTCCTCATCTCGTTGGTCTCGCGCACGCCGCCGCCGTGATCAGCAAGGCGGTTGATCACCTGACGGAGGCGACTCGCCGGATCGATGAGTTTGCCGGTCCGGATGTCGGCGTCGGTGATCCTGGCGAAGAGGATTTCCTGCTCGCCCTTCACGTAGCGTCCGCGGTCGTAGATGATCGTGAGCGTGCCGGCGGGGCCCTCGGTGGCGTCCGGGTAAGTCACGAGCGCGCGGTCATCGAGGAGCAGACGGTGCGGCCACGTGCGGCCCTCGTCGTCGGAGAGCATCGCGGTCATGCGCGTTCGCACTTTCGGATCGTCGTTGAGGATGAGGAGGAGGGCGCCGGACTTGAGGCGGCGGAAGTGGAAGCGGGCGTTCACGCCGCGCTCGGTGGTCAGCGGCCGGTCGTTTTGCCAGGTGGCGCCGCGGTCGAACGACTCCCACTGCGCGATGCCGTAGGTCGCGCGCGAGAACGCGAGCAGGCTGCCGTCGCGCCGCTCGACGACCATCTGCTCGGAAAAGGAGCCGTCCTTCACGGACGTCTTGGAGAGAAACGTGAATGTTTTCCCCTGATCGCGCGACAGCCAGAAGCGCGTGCGCAACGGGTCGGCCTTGTCGAAGGTGTCGACGGGCCGCAGCCAGTCGCCGTTGGCGAGGACGGTGGGCTTGTTGAGGGCGCTGCCGTAGCCGGCGAAGACCGGCGCCTGCCACTTCGGCGCGGGCGAATCGGGATCGTCCGCGCGAAAGCCCCAGACCGAATAGGGGCCGTTGGGATCTTTCACCGGGAGGACGCGATTGACGAACCACCACAGCCGCCCCGCCGGATCGATCCAGAGGTGCGGGTCGAGCGTGATGCCGCCGAAGAACGGCGTGGCGTCGTAGACCGCGACGGGCGGCGACCACGTGCGGCCGGCGTCGTCGCTCGTGACGAGCACGGCGTAGTTTCCCTCGCCGCGCTGGCCCTCGATGATCGGTCCGCCATACCACGTGGCCCAGAGCCGGCCGCGCGCCGTGCGCTCGATGCTCGGGATGCCCTGCCACACGCGCAGCCGCGGCGAATACCGCGGGCCGGGCATCGGATCGAGGACGGGCGGGGTGAGGTTGGTGACGCCAAAGTCCGCGGGAGCCTGCGCGAAGGCGAGGAGACCTGACGCGAGAAGCAGGCCTGGCCAACGCATTGACATGCCGGGAGAGGCGGAGGCCTAGAACTCGCGCGACACGCGCAAGGTGACCATGCGCGGCGGGGCGAGGGAGATGATGTTTCGATTCACCGCGTTGTTCGCGTAGAACGAGTCGGTGACGTTGTCTACTTTCAGGTGGAGGGAATACCGGCGCCATCCGTAGGCGGCGAACGCTTGGTAGAGGTTGCCACCCGGCAGCCAGAAGGTGTTGCCCGTGTCACCCGCGCGGCGACCGCGCCAAGTGTAGCCGGAGCCGAGCGCGAGTCCCTTCAGCGGGCCGGCGCTGAAGGCGTATTTCGCGAGCACGCTCGCCTGCTTGTCGGGGACGCCGCGGGTGCGGAGGCCGGAAAGGGTCTTGGCGTCCAGCTTCGAGGCGCCGACGAGCACTTGCAGCCCTGCGAGCGGCGAGAAGTAGAGATCGATTTCGTTGCCCTTCAGCTCGTCGCCGGCGATTTGGACGCGGTAGCCGGCGCTGGCGCGGATCGGATCCGGGTCCTGCACGATCGTGTTGCGCTCCGAACGCTTGTAGTGGGCGACGGTGGCGGAAACCTTGCCCCCGAGGAGATCGAGCTTCACGCCGATCTCATCCTGCTTGGACGTGGGTGGCGTGAAGGTGCGGCCGTCCGGGTTGGCGGTGAAGATTGGCGTGAACGTCTCCGAGCGGCTGCCATAGAACGCCACGCCGTCGATCGGCCGGTAGACGGCGCCGTAGCGCGGGGTCCACTTGGTCTTGGCGGGCGGAGTGTCCCGCAGTCGGGTGAGGACATTGAAGCCGGCGGACTCGTTGCGGTTGTGGCGCACGGCCGCCTGCAGGATGAGGCGGTCCTTGAAAAGATAGGCTTGTTCCTGCACGGCAAGGCCGAGGCTGGAGCCTTCGCTTTCAGTCGAAGTGCTCAGGACGGTGGAGACTGGCTGGCCACCGTAGGTGGGATTCAGGATGTCGAGCCGGGGGAGCACATCGGTCGTGCTGTTGGTTGCGCTGCGGCCCAGGTATTGGAGGACGCGGCCCTCGCTTTGCGCATACTGGGCGAGCGCGATGAGCGTGTGGCGCGTGGGCCCGAGGTCGAATTTCCACGCGGAATCGAGCGCCAGCGTGTCGGAATCCACCGGGTTGGCCGAGTAGCGCCAGCTTCGCTGCATCAGGTAGCGGCCCCCGACGAGCACGACATCGCGGAGGATGGTGGTCGGCGACTCGTGGTAGTTGTAGCTCGAGGAAAATCCGGCGAGCTTGAGCGACCAGTGGGCGTTGACCTTGTGCTCGACGGAGAGGTTGTAGCGCCGGCCCTGCTCATATTGCACCGAATAGGGCTCGGCCCACGCGCGCTCCCGCGGCAGGTTGAGTGCGAACGAAAGCGCGAGGTTGTTGCCGACGTAGGGCGGCAGGGTGAAGGCCTGGCCCCAAGGCTTGTGGTAGCGATCCCAGTAATCGGTGATCGCAACGACCGCGGTCGTGGAGGGCGTGATGCGCCAGGCAAACATCGGGGCCAGGAAACGCCGGTGCCCGTAGTCGAAGTTCTGCGCGGATTGCCGGCTCCAATACGTTCCCACCAGACGGAGCGCCATCGTGCGCCCGGGACCAATGGGCTGGTTGGCATCCAGCGTGCCCCGGTAGTGATCGTAGGAGCCGGCCTCAAGATCGAGGAGCGTGCGCGCGCGGTCGAAACGCGGCTTCTTGGCGACCCGGTTGACGACCCCGCCGGCCGAGGTCGAGCCGTAGATGACAGCGGACGGGCCCTTGAGCACCTCGACGCGGTCGAAATAGGAAAAGTCGAGGCCCGTGCCCTGGCTGGAACCGACTTCCGGCAGCCCATCGGTGAAAGGCGAACTGATCGGCACACCGCGGATCGCGAAGATGTCGCTGCCGGGGCTGTTGGTCTCGGCCACGCCGCCGATGTAGCGCGTGACCTCGGGGAGGCTGTTGGGCGCGAGGTCGCGCAGCATCTCTGCATTCACGACCGCGATGGCCTGCGACAGCTCGGCGATCGGGATGGCGATGCGGGAGGCACCCACCGTGTCCCGGGCAGAGTAACCCTTGTCCTTCGCGGAGGCGACCTCGAAGGCGGAGAGCTGGACAACTTCGGCCGTTGCCGCCGGGGAAGCAGTCTGGGCGGAAACCGGGACAACAGGAGCAAGCGCGACGAGTGCGGCGGTCAGTCGGGTGGTCTTCATGGCGGGGTGTCGGGGGGATAACGGGCGTCGCTCCACCGGGCGGCGGCGCGGGGATATTAGGTATACCAGAATTTTTCCCACCACGGATTGTCAATCGCATTCATGGTGCGGATGCTGGCATACCAAAACACGATTCCCACCAAAACTCCGGGCTTCCCTGCCGCGGCCGGTGCGTGTTGGAATCGCCGTCATGCCGAAACGCCGCCGCGTCTTTGAGCCCAAAATCGACCGCACGCCGCCCAATCTGCAGCGGCTCGTGCGCCTGATTTTCTCGGAGACCTACCTGCCCGGCGACCGGCTGGTGGAGCGTGAGCTCGCGGCCAAGCTCGATCTGAGCCGGGTGCCGGTGCGCGAGGGGCTGCAGAAGCTTGTTTCGAAAGGGATTCTGCTGAAGGACGGGGTGAACCGCGGCCTGCGCCTGCGCGACTACGACCCGGCGGAGGTCGCCCACCTGCATGAATACCGCGAGGCCATCGAGTTGACCGCCGCCCGTGCCGCGTGCCACAACCGCTCCGCCACCGACCTCGTGCAGCTCGACCTCATTTGCGACGGGATGGAGGCCGAGGCGCCCAATGCCCCTTCCGCACGGTGGCTGGAGCTAGACTGGCAGTTCCACCAAGCGATCGTCGAGGCGAGCGGCAATGAGAGGTTCGTGAACGACTTCGACTTGCTGATGATCGAGTGCAACTACGTCTTCTACCGGCTGCCCGACACGCGCATCCCCGCCAAAAGCAGCGAGAACGCGCTGCTCGCGACGCTGGTCCACGGCGTCGTCGACGCTCACCGCCAGATCGGCAAACTCATCGCCGCGCGGGACACAAACGGCGTCGTCGAGGCCATGCGCCTCCACCTCGCGGGCCTGAGCAACCGCGTGCATCGCGACGTGGTGAAGCACCAGCTTGCGAAGGCCGCCGCCAGCCGGGCGTCCTGACCCGTTGCTCACCGGCCGCGGCGCAGGGGGAAACCGTTTTTCTTGAGCGCGCGGTGCAACGCGCGCACGTGCGCGTGGTCCCGCGTCTCAACCGTGCACACGGCGCTGACGGCAAACACATCGGGCCCGCTGAACGCCCGCTCGTGCACGATGTCGCGGATGCTTGCGCCGGAGTCGGCGATCGTGCGCGTGAGACCGGCGAGTCCGCCGGGGCGGTCCGTGACCGTGGCGGTGAAGCGCGTGAGGCGGCCGTCGTGCACGAGGCCCTTGTCGATCACGCGGCCGAGGACGGCGGGGTCGATGTTGCCGCCGCTCAGGATGAGGCCGACGCGCTTGCCGCGGAGCGCGGGGAGCTTGCCGGCCATGAGCGCGGCGAGCGGCACGGCCGAGGAGCCCTCGACCACGGTCTTCTCCAGCTCGACCAGCCGCAGGATTGCCAGCGCGATCCATTCCTCGTTCACGTGGATGACCTCGTCGACGCGGTCACGGGCGAGGGCGAAGGCGTTGGCGCCGACGGTCAGCGGCGCGAGGCCGTCGGCGAGGGTCGCGCGGCGTTTCACCACCACGGGTTTTCCCGCGCGGAGGGCCGCGGCAAAATTCCCGGTGTGCGTCGCCTCGACGCCGATGACTTTCACGTGGGGACGGAGCGATTTCACCGCAACAGACACGCCGGCGATCAGGCCGCCGCCGCCGACCGGGCAGAGGATGGCATCAAGGTCGGGGACCTGACGGAGCATTTCGAGCGCGACCGTGCCCTGCCCCGCGATGATGTCGGGCGCATCGAAGCCGTGGATGTAGGCCAGCCCGTCGCGGGCGGCGAGGGCGTCGGCCTCGGCGCGCGACTCGGTGAAATCCCGGCCGCGCACGACCACGCGGGCGCCGAGCCGCTGGCAAGTGCTGATTTTGATGAGCGGCGCGTAGTCGGGCATCACGACGGTGACGGGGATGCCGAGGAGCTGGCCGTGGTAGGCGAGGCCAAGCGCGTGGTTGCCGGCGCTGGCGGCGATGACGCCGCGGCGCCGCTGCGCGGGCGGGAGGCGGAGCAGGGCGTTGCGCGCCCCGCGCTCCTTGAACGAGCCGGTCCGCTGGAGGTTGTCGAGTTTGCAGGCGACGCGGCAGTCGGTGATTTCGCTCAGCGGGATTGAGTCGGGGCAGGGGGACTCGTAGACGCCGCCGGCGATGCGGCGCGCGGCGGCACGGATATCGGTCAGGGTAACGGGCACGCCGTCGGGCCTAGCGCGCAGGGACGGTGCGGCGAATCAAAAACGCGGCTTATTTCCGGGGCGGGGCTCCGAGCTGGTCGACGGTGGCGGCCGCGTTTTCACGCAGCGCGCGCCGCTTCTCGACTTCTTTCCGGACGGCTTCCAAGCGGCGCTGCTCTTCGGCGGGCTCCGGCTGAACCTTCACGTTCGGTTGCTGCTCCCGCCGCCGAGCCACTTCCTCGATCACCGCCTTCATTTTCTTCTCCTCCTCCTCGGTCGCCATCGCGGCCAACACGAGGCCGTCGGCAAGGGTGTCTTGAATCTCCCGCCGCGCCATCGCCCACTCCGCATGGCCAATCTGGCCGTCGCCGTCGCGATCGAAGCGCTTGAGTTGCAGGGGGTCGGTCGCCAGCGCCACACGGATCGTGCGCTCCAAGGCGAGTTTCGCGGGGTCGGCTGTTTCCGGCGGAGGCGGAGGCGTTTCAGCCGGGGCCATTTTGGCCGGGCCGCCGGCCGGGAAACGCTGCCGCATGAACTCCCGCACCGCTGCCTGCTCGTCGTCATCGATCTTGCCGTTGCCGTTCTTGTCGAAGCGCTGCATCAGCTGCCGGCGCATCGGGCCATCGGGGATGAAGCCCAGTTCCTCGGCGTGTTTGCGGGCCTTGGCTTGCTCGGCGGGGTCGAGCCGGCCGTTGCCGTCAGCGTCGAAGAGCTCCAGCATCCGCGCGCGAAAAGCCTCCATGCCCGGCGGGGTGTCGGCCGCCGGGTTGCGCAGCGGGACTAGGAATAGCGTTGCGGCAAGGAGGAGGGGGGCTAGACCGGGGCTTTTCATGGCGGAGCAACTCGAATTTTCGGGACGCGCGGGGTCGGCGGCGATGACGCGCCGGCCGGCGGGCAGTTACGCCGCGGGGGGGAGGTCACCATGTATCAGGTGACGTTCTCCGCGCAAGCGATGCACGAGCTCAACCGCCTCGACAAGTTGGCACAGCTCGACGCCATTGAGCCCATCTCCGGGCTCAAGCCGGCGGACCTCGCGCACCCGCGCGAGCCGCTCGGGCAGTTCCGCCGCGGGGCCAAGACGCTTTACCGGCTGCGCGCGGGAGATTTCCGGTTCTATTTCGAGGCGCACGGCGAGTCGCTCCACGTCGACTATATCCTGCACAAGAACTCGCTCGAGGACTTCCTCCTGCGCAACAAGCTCCCGGTCTCGGAGCAACAGCTGGTCGAGCAGCACTCCAAGTTCTGGAAATACCTCGAGAGCCTCACCAAATGACGCCGCGCCGCCCCCGCCCGCCGTTTCCGCCCGACCCGGACGATCCCTACAGCGTCACGCAGGCGAGCCGGATTTACTTCCTGCCCAACCTGATGACGGCCGGAAACCTCTTCTGCGGGTTCATGGCCGTGGTGCAGTGCATCCAGGCGCGGCTGGCCGAGACCTCCGCGACCGCCGAATACCTCGGCGCCACCTCGGCCGAGCACTACAAATACGCGGTGTGGTGCATCTTTGGCGCGGCGGCGTTCGACGCGCTCGACGGCCGGCTGGCGCGCATGGGGGGGCGGGAGTCGCTGTTCGGGGCGGAGT
This sequence comes from Opitutaceae bacterium, assembly GCA_016794665.1. GTDB lineage: Bacteria > Verrucomicrobiota > Verrucomicrobiia > Opitutales > Opitutaceae > ER46. The sequence continues at coordinate 38,392 of JAEUHB010000380.1, read as the reverse complement.
TTGACTCGCTGGCGGACGTAATCTCGTTCGGCATCGCACCGGCGCTGATGATGATCTACCTGATCATCTCGCCCACGCAGGCGCCGGAATTCCAGTGGTTCCGCAACATCGGGTGGTTCATCGGCTTTGTCTACCTGCTCTGCGCGGCGATGCGGCTGGCCCGCTTCAACGTCATCACCAATCCCCTGCTCCACCCCAAGAAGAAGGATTCGAGCAAGGACTTCGTCGGCCTGCCCGTGCCCGCCGCGGCGTCGACCGTGGCTGCCACTGTGCTGTTCCTCCTCAAGCTCGCGGAGACGGACCGCTCCCTCAAGTCATGGTCGCTCGCGCTGCCACCGCTGATGCTGCTGGTGGCCTTCCTGATGATGAGCACGGTGCGCTACCCGAGCGGGAAGAACGTGGACATGCAGACGCAGACGCGCGTGCGGACCTTTGTGATCGTGCTGGTGCTGATCGGCCTCGTCATCCTCTACCGGGAAATCGCCGTGCTCGGGATTTGCCTCGGCTACATTTTCTTCGGCCTGGTGCGTCACTTGCGACGCGGCCGGCCGGCCTCCGAGCCGCGCTGATTTTCGGCCGCCGGGGTGCGCAACAACCGTGTGAAAAACCTGCGCGCCCGATCCGCGCAACCGCCGTGCTGCGAATAACCCCGCGGTTGTTCGCAAGCCCTCCGTAGTTTTTCACCGGGTCATTCCACCCAAGGGCCCTCCGCCAACCGCAGGTTGCTGGGCTTCTTCGCAGCGTATATGAATACGGATAGAATTGATCATTGAACCTGTATTCTCTTGGCCTTTGTTAGCTTTCCCCGTTTCTCCTCCCTGGCCCAGCCATGAAATTCAAAATCAACCGCGATCATTTCGCCAACGGTCTGGCGCAGGTCCTCAATGTCGTCGGCTCCAAGGCCACCATGCCGATCCTGAGCAACGTCCTGATCGAGGCGGACAAGGATCATCTTTCCCTCACGACCACCAACCTCGACCTCGGCATCCGCTGCCGCATCAAGGCCGACGTGAAGGAAACGGGCGCTGTCACTCTCCCCGTCAAGCGCCTCGCCGGAATTGTGCGCGAGCTGCCCAACGTCGATGTTGCCTTTGACGCCGCGCCCAACCACTCGGTCAAGCTCTCCTCCGGCGGCTCGACGTTCCGCATCATGGGCATCGGCCGCGAGGAGTTCCCGCCGCTGTCCGAGTTTGGCGACGAAAAGGCCTACAGCCTCGATCAGGCCGAGCTGGCCACGATGCTCCGCAGCGTCGCCTACGCCCAGTCGACTGACGAGACGCGCTACATCCTCAACGGCGTCTATTTCAACTTCAAGGACGGCAAACTCTCCCTCGTTGCGACCGACGGACGCCGCCTCGCCGTCATTGCCAAGGAGATGGAAGTGCCTGCCGCCGCCGCTGGCGCGATCATCCTCCCGGCCAAGACCGTCGCCGAGCTGACCCGCCTCCTCGACAAGGGCGCCAACGTGAAGATCAACTTCAACGACCGCCGCGCTGCCTTCCAAATCGCGACGGACAAAGACACCAGCGGGCTCGTCGATCACGTCTACCTTTATTCCAAGGTCGTCGAAGGCAACTACCCCAATTACCAGCAAGTCATCCCCAAGGAGACACACCAGCGCATCAAGCTCGAGCGCGAACTCTTCCTCCAGTGTGTCCACCGCGCCGCCCTCGTTTGCTCCGAGAAGGCCAACTCCGTCAAAATCAAGCTGTCCAGCAACCTCCTCGAAATCACCGCGCAGAGCCCCGACTTCGGCGAGGCGCACGAGTCGATGGCCATCGGCTACAGCGGCCCGGATCTGCAGGTGGCTTTCAACCCGGCGTTCATCATGGACCCGCTGAAGGCGCTCACGAAGGACGAGGTGTTCCTCGAGTTGAAGGACGAGGTCAGCCCTGGGGTGTTCAAGACTCTGGAGAGCTTTGTCTGCGTCATCATGCCCGTCCGCCTGAGCTAGCCTGCGACGTCACGACAGCGGTCCGGTTTCTCCGCCTATGCTGGTCACTTACCTGATCGTCGGCGCGATGGTGACCTCCCTCGTCTTGATGCAGGTCAACCTGCGGCTCGGCTCGCCACTTCTGGCGATTGTGGAGCGCTGGCTGCGCTGGCTGATTCTCACTTTCGGCGGGGCGCAAATCTGCCGCGAATGGAACTTGATCGACCGGCCCTACTGGGTGCTCGCGCTGGTCTTCTTCGTCGCGTGGTTCCTGATCGAGACGCTCTACAACTGGCTCGCCATCTCGGCGCATAGCCTGAGCTCGCTGCCGCTCTTCCCGCGCTACTCCGTCAACGCCACCGGCGAGGAATGGCCCGTCCAGCCGCGGCTGCTCCGTGCCCGCGAATGGCTTCGCGCCGAGGGCTTCCGTCAGGTCCAAGCCCTCAAGGCCGAGATCGGCAGCGGGGTATTCCTGCGTGTCTCCGTCTACCACGACGCGCAGTCGCTGATGCGCGTGCAGGTCACCTTCATCCCGCAGGGCAACGGCTCAGTCTCGGTCTGCTACGCGGTGACCACGGTCACGACCGACGGTGCGCGCTACCTGACCGACAACCTGCACATCCCGTTCGGTGGGTTTTATCCGGAGAACTGGTTCGTGGAGCGCCGGCCGTGGTGCCGCTCCCTGCCCCGGCTTTTGGCCCGCCATCGCGCCCGGTTGGATCGCGCGGGCATGACCGGCGTGCCGTTCACCACGGAGCCCCTTGCCGACTTCAACGCGGTCCAGCGCGAACTCGACCAGATCAACACCGAGCTCGGCTTCCTGCATCCCGCCGGCAAGCGGGAGGATTTGGGCAAGTTCACCCACGAGGGCCGCTACCGCGTCTGGAAGGAAATCTGGATGCTCAATTACCTCGGCCGCTCGGCGCGCTACGAATAGCCGGCCGTTTGCTCTTGGGCGTGTGGAACCCGCGGCTGGTTCCGCGGTGCTCCGAGCTATCCCCCGATGTAGCTCATCTCCACCTTGGCCCGGGTCTCGCCCGCCGCGATCACCGCGGCCCGTTCGTCGCTGTAGCGGTCCATGCGGCCCTGCCACACCCGGCGGAGAAAGCGCTCCACGTCCGCGTCGGTCGCGCCGGGCGCGCGCACGCATCCCAGCACATCCCAGCCCAGCGCGGTGAAAAGGCAGGTGTAGAGCTTGCCATCCGCCGAGAGCCGCGCGCGGTGGCAGTCGCGGCAAAACGGCTCCGTCACCGAACTGATGAGCCCAATCTCGCCGCGGCCGTCGCGGTAGCGATACCGCGCGGCCACTTCGCCGCGATACGCGGGCCCCACCGGCTCCAGCGGCCAGATCGCGCCGATGCGCTCCACGATCTCGCGGGCGGGCACGACGCGCGAAGCCTGCCAGTGGTTGGTGTGGCCCACGTCCATGAACTCGATGAACCGCACCGCGTGCCCGCGCGCGCGGAAATACTCGCACAGTGCCGGCAGCTCCGCGTCGTTGACCCCCCTCTGCACGACGCAGTTGACCTTGATCGGGAAACCCAGCGCCGCCGCCGCGTCGATGCCGCGCAGCACCCGGCCGACCTTGAACCCGAGGCCGTTAAGTCGTCCCGCCGTCGTGTCGTCGAGCGAGTCCACGGAGACGTTCAGCCGATCAAGCCCCGCGGCGCGCAGCGCGGGCGCGAGTTTCTCGAGCAGCCAGCCGTTGGTTGTAAGCGCCACATCCTTGACGCCGATTTCCTGCTTCAGCGCGCGCACGAGGTCCGGCACATCGGCCCGCAGGAGCGGCTCGCCGCCCGTGAGGCGCACCTTCTCCACCCCCAGCGTCCGGAATACCCGCACGATGCGCGCGATCTCCGCGAGTGTCATAAGCTGCGGATCGCGCAGAAAGGCGTGCCCCGGGCCGAACACTTCGGCCGGCATGCAATACGGGCAGCGGAAGTTGCAGCGGTCCGTGACCGAAATGCGCAGATCGCGCAGCGGGCGTTGCAACTGATCGACCGGTTGGGACACGGTAGTCACGGAACGAAACAGAGGGCACAGCCGCGTCGCTTTTGCCAGATTGTCCTTTCGTCCCTTTGGTCCGGCTCCTTTGGTTCCTGCATGCTTGCCCCCGCAGAGGCTGAAATGCTCATCCTCGAAAACACCGCCGCCTTGCCGCGCGAGGATTGCCCCCTCGCCTCCGCGCACGGCCGCGTGCTGCGCGCCGATATCCGCGCCGACCGCGATTTGCCGCCGTTCGACCGCGTGACGCTCGACGGCTACGCTCTCCGTGCCGCCGCAGTGGCGGCGGGCGTGCGGGCTTTTCGAGTCCAAGCAGTGCAAGCGGCGGGCATGCGAGCCTTCATGCTCGGACCTGCGCCGGATGCCTGCATCGAAATCATGACCGGCGCGGTCGTGCCCGACGGCGCCGACTGCGTCGTGCCCTACGAGGAAACCTCCCGCGACGGTGCGACGATGACGCTCACCGGCCGCGCGGAGGCCCTCACCGCCGGCCACGCCATCCACTCGCGCGGCAGTGATCACCGCGCGGGCGACCTGATCGTGCGCTCCGGCATGCGCCTCACCGGCCGCGAGATCGCCGTCGCCGCCGCGTGCGGTTGCGCGACCGTCGCCGTCAGCCACCGGCCCAAGATCGCCGTCATCTCCACGGGCGACGAACTCGTCGAGGTCGGGACCGCCGTCGCTCCGCACCAAATCCGTCGCAGCAACGACCTCGCGATCCGAGCCTCGCTCGCCGCCGCGGGCTATCCTGGCGCGGAACGATTCCACCTCCGCGACGTGCGCCACGAGATCGAGCACCGGCTCTGGCACATCCTCGCGGAGTTTGACGTCGTGCTCGTCACCGGCGGCGTTTCGAAAGGAAAATTCGACTACCTCCCCGCCGAACTCGACCGGCTCGGAGTGAAGAAGGTCTTCCAAGGCGTCGCGCAGCGCCCCGGGAAACCCCTTTGGTTCGGTGTCAGCCCGCGGCACACGCCCGTCTTTGCGCTGCCGGGCAACCCCGTGTCGGCGTTCACCTGCCTGCACCGTTACGTCCTCCCGGCCCTCGCCCATGCGAGCGGCCTCGCGCCCATACCCCCGACCGTCGTGGCGCTCGCGCAACCCGTGACCTTCAAGCCGCCTCTCGCTTATTTTCTTCCGGTGAAACTTTCCCGGGGCCCGCACGCCGAGCCGCTGGCTACGCCCGACCCGAGCAACACCTCCGGCGACTTCGCGGGCCTGATTGGCAGCGACGGTTTCGTCGAACTGCCCGCGGAGACGTCGGAATTTCCCGCGGGCACCCTCGCGCCGTTTCACCCTTGGCTCTGACCAAATGAGCGTTGAGCGCTAGCCGTTCAGCTCCGAACGTTCCGCCATGTTTTCCCACCTCGACGCTCAGAACCGTCCCGCGATGGTCAATGTCGGCGCCAAGCCCGTGACGCGCCGCACCGCCCACGCCGTCGCCGTCGTCACGCTCCCCGCCGAGCTCGCCGCCCTCCTCCGCGACGGCGAGCTCGTGACGAAGAAGGGCCCGATCTTCCAGACCGCGATCCTCGCCGGCGTGATGGGTGCGAAGAAGACGAGCGACCTCATCCCGCTCTGCCACCCGCTGGCTCTCGACGACTGCAAAATCGAAATCACCCCCGACCCCGCCCGCGGTGAAATCGCCATCCACTGCCGGGTCGAGACTCACGCGAAGACCGGCGTCGAAATGGAAGCGCTCACGGGCGCAACGATTGCCGCGCTGACGTTCTACGACATGGCCAAGGCCGTGACCCACGGCATCATGATCAAGGATGTCCGCCTGCTCGAAAAAACCGGCGGGAAAAAAGATTACCGCGCCCCGTGATCACCGTCCGCATCCAGTATTTTGCCATCCTGCGTGAGCAGCGCGGCCTCGCCGAGGAGACGCTCGCCACCGCCGCCACGACGCCCGCGGCGCTCTACGACGAGTTGCGAACGAGCCACGCCTTCACGCTCCCCGGCGACCGCATCCGCGCCGCGGTGAACGACACCTTCGTCGCCAGCACCGCCCCGCTCCGCGACGGCGACCGCGTGGTCTTCATCCCGCCGGTGGCGGGGGGGTGACACGACACCGGCTAGCCATGTTTCGTATCTCCCCCGCTCCCCTCGACCCCGCCGCCCTGCTGCGCGCCCTCACCGATGCCCGGGCCGGCGCGTGCGTGACCTTCGAGGGCTGGGTGCGCAACCGCAACGAGGGCCAGCCCGTGCTCTCGCTCGAATACGAGGCCTATATCCCGCTCGCCGTGACCGAAGGCGACAAGATCCTCGCCGAGGCGCGCGCGAAATTTTCGCTTCTCGGCGCCGTTTGCGTGCACCGCATCGGCCACCTCGCGCTGGGTGATCTGGCGGTGTGGGTGGGCGTGACGGCGGAGCACCGCGGCGCGGCGTTTGACGCCTGCCGCTACGTCATCGACGAGGCCAAGGCCCGCCTGCCCATCTGGAAAAAGGAGCACTACGCCTCCGGCGCGACCGCCTGGATCAATTGCGCCACCCGGGGCGAGCACGGTTCGCCGGACGCGCCGCCGCCGGCCTGAAGCCCGCCATTCCGCGCTCGAATCCGGGGCGATTCCACCCTAGCCTCCCCGCCATGCTTGCATCCCTCCTCGCCGCCGCCGCCCCGGCCGAAAAAGGCGTTCTCGATCGCCTCTTGGAAGTGCCCGTGGAGCTGTGGATCAAGGTGGGCGTCGGCTTGCTCGCGCTCATCGCGGCCGTGCTGGTGATCCGCACGGCCGCCAAGTTCAGCAAGTTCATCCTCGGCCTGATCATCCTGCTGGTGCTCTCGTTCATCGGCTTCAATTGGGTTTACGAGCGCGACGAGCCCGCCTGGGCGACGCCGTTCATCGCCTGGATCGCCGAGTTCCTGCCGTCCAAGGGCCGCAAGTGACGCGTCGTTTCCGCCCGTCCGGCGGTTATTTTATGACGCGCCCCGAGAATCGGTTTGGTTTTCCGCCGGCGAGAGCCTAGGACTCGCGGCCTTTCAGACTTTCCGCCATGGCCAAAACTCATTCCGACATCGGACTCATCGGCCTCGCCGTCATGGGTCAGAACCTCGCGCTCAATATCGCCGATCACGGCTTCCGCATCTCGGTTTACAACCGCACGGTGGAAAAGACCGACAAGTTCGTCGCCGAAAACCCCAGCACGCCCGGCGGCCTCTTCGGCGCCAAGACCCTGCAGGAGTTCGTCGCCTCGCTCGCGAAGCCGCGCAAGATGATCATCCTCGTGCAGGCCGGCAAGGCCACCGACGCGGTGATCGACTCGCTCGTCCCGCTCCTCGATCAAAACGACATCGTGATCGACGGCGGCAACGCCCTCTGGACCGACACCATCCGTCGCGAGAAGGCGCTCCGCGAAAAAGGCCTGCGCTTCATCGGCTCCGGCGTTTCCGGCGGCGAGGAAGGCGCGCGCTTCGGCCCGGCCCTGATGCCCGGCGGCGATCCCGCGGCCTACAAGGAGCTCGCCCCGATCTGGAACGCCGTCGCCGCCAAGGTCGACGCCAAGACGGGCAAGCCCCTCACCGGTGCCTCGCCCGGCAAGCCCATCGTCGGCGGCGTCCCTTGCGCGACCTACATCGGCGAAAACGGCGCGGGCCACTACGTGAAGATGGTCCACAACGGGATCGAGTATGGCGACATGCAGATGATCTGTGAGGCCTACGCGCTGATGAAGGGCCTCATCAACCTGAAGCCCGCCGAGATGGGCGCCATCTTCTCCGAGTGGAACGCCGGCATGCTCGGCTCGTTCCTCATCGAGATCACCGCGGACATCCTGAAGCAGAAGGATCCGATGACGAAGAAGCCCTTCGTCGACATCGTCCTCGACACCGCCGGCCAGAAAGGCACCGGCAAGTGGACCTCGGTCAACGCCCTCGACATGGGCGTGCCCGCGCCGACGATCGCCGAGTCCGTCTTCGCCCGCTGCATCAGCGCGATCAAGGAGGAGCGCGTCGCCGCCTCGAAGATCCTCAAGGGTCCGAAGAAGAAATACCGCGGCTCCAAGAAGGCGCTCATCGCCGCGATCCACGACGCCCTCTACTGCTCCAAGATTTGCTCCTACGCGCAGGGCTTCCAGCTGATGCGCGAGGCGCAGAAGGAATACAAGTGGACGCTCAACTTCGGCGAGATCGCCCAGATCTGGCGGGGCGGCTGCATCATCCGCGCGGTCTTCCTCCAGAAGATCACCGAGGCCTACGCGCGCAACCCGAACCTCGCGAACCTGCTCCTCGATCCGTATTTCAACAAGACGGTGCAGAAGGCGCAGGAGAACTGGCGCAAGGTCGTCGCCCTCGCCAGCGAGTGCGGCGTGCCGATCCCGACCTTCAGCTCGGCGCTCTCCTACTACGACAGCTACCGCAGCGCCCGCCTCCCGGCCAACCTGCTGCAGGGCCAGCGCGACTTCTTCGGCGCCCACACCTACGAGCGCACGGACCAGCCGCGCGGGAAGTTCTTCCACATTGATTGGCCGGAGCCGACCCGGCCGCAGTTGGAGATGTGACGAGCATCCGGCCAATCACCGCGCCGTAGTCCCGCGTCGCGCGACGAAGGCGGGCGACTGGCCGGAGCCCACGCGCCCGCAGCTCGCGATGTGAGCCGCCACGCGAGACCCGTCGGGTAAAGCGCCAGAACGATTTTCTGGCGCTTTTTGTTTCTCAGAAGAAAAGGACGCGCCCCTAACGGCCGGATGCCGTGTTCTGGACGTCAGCCGCGAGCATCTCGCCGGTCGGGGTCACGACGACGTCGCCATTCACGCAGGACACGAAGAGATTTCCGTTTTCGAGCACGCCCATGCGCCGGGGCGCGCCCGGGAGGGATTTCCAACGTCGCGCAACCGGTGTCTCGCCGGGATTGAAGTCCACCAGATAGAGGAATCCGTTATTGAGGATCATGTGCGCGAGGCCTGTGGCCGCAACGATGCCGAATGGCATGCGGACGATTCCTTGAGTGTTTGTCCGTGTGATAGTGTGCCTCGCGCCGGAGGCATCACGAAACACCAATTCCCCGCCAAATTCACCGAGGTCAGTGCCGAGCAGATGGCCGTGCGTGCCGAGCCGGAGCCACGCCCTCGGAGCCACGTTTGGGCCGGCCAACTCGGCGACGGCGAGGTCTCGTCGCTCGGACTCACTCAAAGGCTCGAGAACGGACTGGAAGCGAAGGGTGGACGGATTGAGCGCCGCTCCGCCGGATTGCACAGTCGTGTGATCGAAAAACTCGAACCACGAATGGGCTTCCGGAACTCGGGATTCGTAGGATTCCGCTCCTTGGATCACACGCGCCGCCTTTGCCGCTGCCGATTTGACGGCGCCATGCCAATGCCGCTGGGAAATAGCTTCAAGGTCCGTCACGGCAGACGCGGCCTTGAGACGGCCAAGCGATTGGGCGGCGGAATAGACAACGCGCCAATCTCCCGGGTCTGATAGCGCCTTCCGCAGGTCATCGGCCGCATCGGTCGCACCGATGTAACCGAGTGCCCGCGCGGCCGCGACCCGGACGTCCCAATCCTCATGGTTCAAGAGTTTCGCGACGACCGGGCTGGCAGCGCGGCCGTTCTCGCGCAACTTCGCCACGTGAAGCAGGAGGAGATCGGAGGGGGTGCGGCGCAACTGGGTGGCGAGGATGGCAGCGGCTTCAGGCGAACCGATCTCGACGATTGTCTTGTCCACGGGATCGGCGAAATGATCCGGCTCGCGGTTCGCGAGGGCCTGTAGTCGCGGAACCTCGGAGGCCGCTGCGAGCCCGAGGGCGCCGAGCGCGCGGACCGCGGCCCTGCGATTGTCCATTGGTAGCGACGGCTTGATCGCGCTTTCTATTAACTGTGGCGCGGACACCGCAGCCGCGGAACCCATATCGGAAAACACATGGCGAACGGCGGCGAGCAGATCGTCCGTGACGGGCTCGGATGAGTCGAAGAGCGCGGCCAGCGGACGCGCAGCTTTTTCACCCGCGATCTTTAGCGCCCACGTCAGTTGATTGTTTGTCTTGGGCGTGCGCTTGAGTTCGCCGATCAGGAAAGCGATTGCGCGGGGCGTGCCAATCCGCGCGATCGCCGGGGGAATCCAGCCATCGCCCCGCTCGCAGGCGGCAATCAGCGCGTCGAGATACGACTCGGAAAGTCCCGGCAGATCGCGCAGCACGTAGCCGGCGAGTTCCCTAATCGAAGCATTATCGTGGCTAAGCAGGGAGATCAAACGCGGTGCCGCCTCGGCGCCGAAGGTCTGGATTTGTTTGGCTAGATCCGATTCGCCCGCCGAGATGCCACGACTGGCACGCGTGTCGTGCTGCAAGAGCCGACGAATTAGCTCATCGAGCTGGGGTTGGCGTTCGGCGCTGTTTCCAACATCCGGTCCGGCCGTGAGACATACGGCCAGTGAAACAAGGACGCGACACCACATGATCTCTTCCTAGGCCACGGCGCCGCGGAATTCGAGGGCTGATTTGTGGCCGGGAAGTCGCGAATTGGGCCATGACTCACCGATTGGCGAGGTCGTCGTCGGACGGGCTCCGGTGGTAGTTTGCGCAGTAAAGATGCGAGTCTTCCACCGCATGTTTGCGCGCGAGGTCGACATCGTTGCGGCTCGCGTTCTTGCCCCACGCAAACACCCGTTCGAACCACGGCAGCCACCGGCAGTTTTCGATCTGCGCGAGGAAGTAGACCTCGTGCTCCTTTTCCTTGATCCCCATCTCGTGGAGGACCGCGTCGTGCTCCGTGATGCCGAGCGTGTGGAAATGGCGCATCATCACGAAATACTCGCACACGTTTCCGCTCTCGAGCTTGCCCGCGAAGAAGTAGGGCATGAACCGCCCGATCACGTGGCAGCTCACGCCGATGAGTTTCCCGACGACGTAGTAGTAACCCTCGAACCACCGCGACACGGGCACGCCGTAGCGCCGCATGATCGCCAGCACGTGGCGACGGTGCGCCCACTCGTCATCCTCGATCTGCTTCACCGCGGACTTGGCCTGCGGATCGCGCAGCGACGCGGCGTGGCCGATGTAGGCGAACGACGCCGCGCGCTCTGCTGAATAAGCCCGCTGCAACAATCGCACCAGCGCCGGATGGTCGAGGGAGCAACGCGTCGCGGTCTTCGCGCCCGGCTCGGCGAGCCCGGCGGCCTGCGTTGCCCCGGTGGCGTGCGCGACGTTGGCCATGGGGCGATTTCAGCACCGTGGTCGGCGCCGGCAACGACCCAACCTCCCGCCGCGCGCAGTAGTAGAAAACCGCAAGGCGGGGAGAAGTTCTTGGCGCGGTCCGTCTACCGGCCGTGGCGAGCCTACTGCCCGCCCGCGCCCGGCTTCACTTCACCCAGCCCCAGCATCCGCCGCGCGCCGCTGATCACGCGGTCCCAGTCGAAGGCCGGGCCGGGATCGGTCTTGTTGGTCTGCACGTGGTAGTGGCCGAGCACGCCTTGGAATTTCTTCAGGTCCTCGTCGGGGAGTTTCTTGGTGATGAGCTTGCCCGTGGCGTCGCGCGGGTAGTCGCAGGCCATCTTGGGAAAGACCTTGCAAAGCGCGGCGGTGAGCTTCGTCAGCGCGGCGTATTGCTGCGGCGTGAGATCGTATTGGAGGAGATCGGTGCCCTGCACGTTGCCGCGCACGAGCTCGGGGCGCGCGGGGCGGCCGACAAAGTCCTTCGTGAAGATCATCGGATCGCCGTAGCGCTCGGGCACCTTGATGAACGGGCCCTGCGCATCCTTGGGATACCACTCGTCGAGGGCCTTGTGCGCGCCGGAAGGATAGGCGCCCATGTTGGCGATCTCGATCCCGACGGAGCGGGTGTTGGCGATCGTGGCGTGAAAGGCGCGCTCCTTCAGGTCGAGCGTCTGATAAATCGTGCCGTCGATATCCAACATGAAGTGCACGCTCAGGCCGCGGAGGTCGTGGAGGATCTTGAAGCACTGCTTGCTGATGCCCGCGACGTCGTAGTGCACGACGAACTGATCGACAGTGCGCTGGAGCAGCGGCAGATCCCAGCCGCCGCCGCGCACGCGCTCGATCTCCTCGGGCGAAAGGCCGTCGCGGCGGAGGTTGTAGCGGTTGGGGGTGCGGATGTCCTTCACCGTTTCCTTCGTCTTCTCAAAGCTGCTCTCGGCCTCCGGGCTGAAGCGCCGCTCCGTGCGGTAGCCGTCGTAGCCGCCGGCGTCCATCCAGGTGACGACGCGCGTGCCCGTGTGAAACAGCTGTCCGGCCACGACGATCTCGTCGCCCTTGCGCTTGAGCGGTGTGCCCGGCCCGTTGACGCAGCCCGTCAGGATGAGGGTGCTGAGCACGAGGAGGCCGGGGAAAATGGGTGGTCTCATGGGTGGGCGCTGGAGCGGAGCGGAACCCGCGCCCCGGCTCAATCGCGAAAGCCCAGGCGATTCTGCAACGCAGTTTCGCGTCCTCGGAGCGTAAACGACTCGCGTCGGTCGGCCGCGTTCTGCCAACTAATGCACGAATGATGAAGACCAGGTTTTTTGTGAGTGATGCACGTCCGGTCGCTTCCTCATTCTTGCTAGTGCAAGTTGTCGGGCTAATTTGGTGCTCGCGGGTGCTTGCGGTGTTGGGCGCCTGTGGCCACGTGGCGGGCGCCGCGGACACTTCACGGGCCGAAGTGGAGTATCGGGAGTTGAGGTCCCTCAGTGAGATGGGACCGCCCGCCGGCACCGTGCGAAGGTCCGCGGAGGAGGACGCGTGGTTCTACGCCAAGGGTGTCCAGCTCCACGAACGCGGACTGAAATTTTGGGCGGATTATCCCAACGATCCACTGCGCTGGGACGTATGGACGCTCTTGCGCGCCACGCCACTATGGCAGCGGACGATCACAGAGAACGGCGAAGCCAAAGTCGTGCGCGATCGCGAGCGCATGGAGGCTTGGTGGCGCCTGCAGCAGGAGCGGTTTGAACAACTCCTCGAGGCGCCGGATGCGAGCGCACGGGCCCGCATGGCGGCCTTTGATCACCTGATTGCGAGTCACGCTGGGCGTTGGACAAGCCGCGCGAAGACGCCCGAAGGCCAGGCCGTGCTCGTGAAGATGCTCGGATGGTTTGAGCGCTGGCAGCGGGAATATCCTCAGGGGCTGAGCTTGATCAATGGAGCACGCCGGATCGCGGAAATGCTCGACGTGGCGGATCCATTGCAGGCACAGCGCTTCCTGCTCGGTTTGATCAACCGATACTCCGCGGACACACGGCGCGACCGCGATCTTCGCGAGATGGCGGAGGGGCGATTGAAGCTGCTGCTCGGCCAGGCTTATCCCGTGTGGCTGCGGCTGGCTGCGCTCGACGGGCGTTTCGCCGACACACGCGATTATGTCGGAAAGCTCGTGCTCGTTGCCATCGTCCCCCTGCCGTGGAGCGAGCAGCTCGACTTTATGCACGGGCTGCACGCTGCATTTCACAAACACGGCCTTGAAATTATCCATGTGACCGGTGGAGACCCCGCACGGCAGGGCGACACCCCGCGCACCGCGCTCGAAACCGCCATCGACGCAGACGAACAAAAGCTGCCCTGGCGGGTGGCCTGGGATCGCAAGGGCACCATCGGTGAGGTTTCACGCAGCCTCGGAAAGAACGTCTACCCGGCGTGGTTGTTGATTTCTCGCGATGGCCGCTTTGTTGCGGAGACCTCATCGTCGCGCGAGCTGGTTCGCGCCCTCGAACGCGAGCTTGCGATCAAGCCGGAATAGTGTGGCACCGATCGGCCTAAGGCTGTTGCTGCGCAGCGGCCGCGCGGGCCGATTGCGTCTGGATTCGCTGAGGCGGGAGGCTTCTCATCAGCCTATGCCGCCCCTGCTCCGTTCGCTGGTTGCTCTCGCCCTCCTCGCCACTGCCGCGCCCGCCGCCGAGCCGCGGGTGCGGCTCGGCAACGAGGTGCTTGCGGCCGAGCAGTTCCGTGCGCTGGCCGGCAAGCGCGTCGGCCTCATCACGAATCCCTCGGGCGTGAATGCCCGCCTCGAGTCCACGATCGACGTGCTGCGCCGCGCGCCGGGCGTGAAGCTCGTGGCGCTCTTCGGCCCAGAGCACGGCATCTACGGCGACGTGCCTGCCGGCGACAAAATCGAGAGCCGCACCGACGCCCGCACCGGCCTCCCGGTCCACTCGCTCTACGGCGCCACGCGCAAGCCCACGCCGCGCATGCTCGAGGGCCTCGACGCGCTCATCTACGATCTACAGGACACCGGCAGCCGCTCCTACACATTCATCAGCACGATGGGCCTCGCGATGGAGGCGTGCGGCGAGGCGGGCATCGAGTTCATCGTGCTCGACCGGCCGAATCCGCTCGGCGGCGAGCGGATCGAGGGCGCGCTCGTGGAGGAAAAATTCCGCTCGTTCGTCAGCCAGTGGGACATCCCTTATGTCTACGGCCTCACCTGCGGCGAACTCGCGCGCATGATCAACGCGCGGGGTTGGATCAAGAAAGCCTGCACGCTCACGGTGGTCCCGTTGCGCGGCTGGCGGCGCGGCATGATGTGGGCCGACACCGGCCTGCCATGGGTGCCCGCGTCGCCGCACATCCCGCACGGCGAGTCGCCGCTCTTCCAGGTCGCGACCGGCATGATCGGCGAGCTGAGCAACGTGAGCGTGGGCGTCGGTTACACGTTGCCGTTCCAGGTCGTGGGCCTGCCGGAGCTCGACCCGCACGCGTTCGCCGCGAACCTCAACGGACGCGGCCTGCCCGGCGTCGTTTTCCGCCCGCTCACCTACAAGCCCTACTACGCCACGGCCGCGGGCCAGATCCTCGGCGGCGTGCAGCTCCACTTCACGGACCCCGCGCGGGCGCCGCTGACCGCGATCAATTTCCACGCGCTCGACGCGATTCGAGCCGTCACGGGCCGCGACGTGTTTGCCGAGGCGGTGAAGGCCGGGAAGAAGTTCGAGCTCTTCGACAAGGTCAACGGCACCGACGCCGTGCGCCACGCCCTCGAGGCCGCGAAACCCGCCGCCGAAATCGTCGCGGCCTGGCGCGCCGCCGAGGAAAAATTCCGCGCGGACCGGAAGCCGTTTCTGCTCTACTGAGCGGGCGCCGCTTTCCTGCCGAAAGCCGGATCAATCTTCAGCCGCGCGATCACAATGAACGAGGGGATGGTGCAGACGAGCACCCACGTGAAGAACTTCACGTAGCCGATCTGGTCCTGGATCCAGCCGGCCGCCATGCCCGGCAGCATCATGCCCAGCGCCATGAAGCCCGTGCAGATGGCGTAATGCGCGGTTTTGTGCGGCCCGTCCGCGATCATCATCATGTAGACCATGTAGGCGGTGAACCCGAAGCCGTAGCCGAACTGCTCCACCGCCAGCGCCGCCCCGATCAGCCACACGCTCGCCGGCTGCCACATCGCCAGCGCGAGGAACACCGCGATCGGCACGTGCATGATGAGGATCATCGGCCACAGCATGCGCTTGAGGCCATGGCGCGAAATCATCCAGCCGCCGAAGAGCCCCCCGATGGTGAGCGCGATGATGCCGACCGTGCCGTAGACGAGCCCGACCTGCTGCGTCGTGAGCCCGAGCCCGCCGACCTCGCGCTTATCCAGCAGGAAGGGCGAGAGCAGCTTGAGCGCCTGCGACTCCGCGAGCCGGTAGAGCAGCAGCATCGCGAGAATGGTGGGGATGCCGGGCTTTTTCAGGAAAGCGGCGAACACCGCGAAAAATTCGCGCAGCACACCCTGGCCGCTGGCCGTGGGGCGATCGGCCTCGGGCTTGGGCAGCGCGAAAAGATGCCATGCGCCCACGGCGACGAACAGCGCCGCAAGCAACCCGAACACCAGCGCCCACGCCTGCGCGAAGCTGCCGGTCGCGTCCTTCCACATGCCGGCCAGATAGACGAGCGCGCCCTGCGCCGAGAGCGAGGCCAGCCGGTAGAACGTGCTGCGCACGCCGACGAACGCCGATTGATCGCCGGGCTTGAGCGCGAGCAGGTAGAAACCATCCGCCGCGATGTCGTGCGTGGCCGAGGCAAACGCCATCAGCCAGAACACCGCGAGCGAAAGCTGGAAAAACCGCGGCCCCGGCAACGTGAGCGCCACGAGTGCGAACGCCACGCCGATCACGAACTGCAGCGAGACGATCCAGAAGCGCTTCGTGCGAAACAGATCCACGAGCGGCGACCACAGCGGCTTGATGACCCACGGCAGGTAGAGCCAGCTCGTGTAGAGCGCGATGTCCGTGTTCGAGACGCCGAGGTTCTTATACATCACCGTCGAGAGCGTCATCACGACGACGTAGGGGATGCCCTGCGCGAAATACAGCGACGGAATCCACGCCCACGGGTTGCGAGCCCGAGGAGCGGCGGAGGGCGGCGGGGATTCAGCGGCCATGAGGGGGTGTGCCGGTCCCGGCTCTCACGAGCCGGGCTACGGATCGGCGGGCTCGGTAGCCCGCTTCGTGAGAAGCGGGACGAGGCATGGGGTGATTTGCACGCCTGCTCACGCGAGGAGTTTCGCCCTCCGCTTCAACTCCAGCACGCGCGCGACCGACTCGTCGATGCGCGCCTCCGGGATGCGGCCCGAGCGCACGGCGCGCTCGAGGATGCCGATGGCCTTGGGCGCGATGTCGGGATCGTAGGTCAGGTTGTTGCCGAAGCAGAGCACATCGAGGCCCGCCTCGATCGCGAGCGGCACGGAGTTCTCGAGGCCGTAGTGGCTGGCGATGGCGCGCATCTCCATGTCGTCGCTCGACACGACGCCGCGGAACCCGAGGCGCTCGCGCAGGATGCCGGTGATGATCGCGCGCGACAGCGTGGCCGGGCGCTCGGGATCCAGCTTTGCGTTGAAGACGTGCGCGCTCATCACCGCGTCGCACAGGCCGGCGGCGATGAGGCGCTGGAACGGGACGAGCTCACGCTCGCTCCAGGTCTCGGTGACGTCGACGAGGCCGTGGTGCGTGTCGCCGCGCGCGCTGCCGTGGCCGGGGAAATGTTTCAGGCAGGTGAGCACGCCGTGCGCGCGGTGCGCCCGCACAAACTCGGTCGCGTGGCGCGCCACCGTCTCGGGATCGGCGGCGAAGCTGCGGCGCTTGCCGCGGATGATCGGGTTATCGGGGTTGGC
The DNA here is from genome assembly GCA_016794665.1 of Opitutaceae bacterium. GTDB lineage: Bacteria > Verrucomicrobiota > Verrucomicrobiia > Opitutales > Opitutaceae > ER46. The sequence continues at coordinate 21,435 of JAEUHB010000380.1, read as the reverse complement.
GTCGAGGTCGGCGACGGGCGCGAGGTTCCAGTTGAGGCCCACGCTGCGCAGCGTCTGCGCGGTGGCCGCCGCGTGGCGGTGGGTCTCCGCGGGCTGGTCGAGCTTCCCGAGCTCCTCGTGCGAGATGCTCTCGGGGAAGCCGTAGACCGGCTTCAGCCGGTTCACCCGGCCGCCTTCTTGGTCGATGGCGGTGAGGAGCGGCACGCGCGCGTGCGACTGCAGGAACGCGAGCAATGTGCGCACCTGTGCGGGCGACTCGATGTTCTTCCGGCCGGCGGAGCCATCGACCATCTCCTGATCGAAGAGCACGACGCCCCCGATGCCGTGCTCGCGGACGTCGCGCGCCGCGATCGCGCAGGCCTCGGGCTGGCTGCCGCGGAACCCGACGACAAGCAATTGGCCGATTTTCTCGCGGAGGGTGAGGTTCATGGCGTGGGGGCAGTGAGCAGTTTTTTCGCGAGCGCGGCGAGCGTATCGAAGCGCTCGAGCCGCACGCCCACGGCGCCGCCGCCGGGGTGGATTTCGACAAAGTCCGGGTCGGGCGCGAGGCCGAAGCGGCGGTAAAACGCGGCGCGGAGGAACGCCTTCACGTCCGCGGGCGCCGCGTGCTGCGCGTCGACGTGCACTTGGAAAAAGTCGCCCTGCCCCGCCGCGTTCACGCGCACCGCCACCGCCTCGGCGCCGAAGGCCCGCCGCAGCATCGCCTCCGCGAGATCGATCAGCGCAAGGCCGCGGAAGAAGCTCGCGCCTGCGAGCGTGCGAAAATCCGGCGGCTCGGCGGCGGCCAGCGCCGCGTCGTCCAGGCCTCGCTGGTAGTCGAAGGGCGTCGCGCCGGCGCGCTCGAGCCAGCAGTCGAGCAAGGCCGCGCCGGCGAGCCCCCGTTCCCAGTCCAGCTCGCGCTCCAGGTCGGGGCGCGCCGGGAGCCGGGCGGGATCAAGGTCGAATGAGCGGTCGCCGCGCTGCGACCACGCGACCGAGGTGATCCACTCGTCGGGATGGTGGATGAGGTGGAAGTTGCGCGCGACCTCGGCGAAGAGATAGGCGACGATGGCGCGCAGCGGCACACCGGTCTCCTCGACGATGCGGCCGGCGGCGGTCGCGCGGCGCAGGACCGGATCCCGCCAGCCGGCGAGCAGCGCGGTGAGCGTCGCGTCCGCTTTTTGCGTCGCGGTCTGGGCGTCGCCGCCACCGCCTTCAATCAGTTGCGCGATGAACCACGCGCGGTTTGCGGCCAGGTTCGCGCGGAGTTCCTCGCGGGTCGCGAGCAGCGGGAGCTGGCGCAGCACGCCGGCGATCCAAGCGCGGCTCTCGCGGCTGAGCGCGCCGTCCGCGACGAGGTCGTCCTCGATCACCTTGAAGAAGTCCGTCTCCAGCGGGAGGCGCACGAGCAGGGCCGCGATCTCGGCGGCCTTGCCCGTGAGCTTGCGGATTTCGCCGGTCGTGAGGCGCGCCCCCGCGGCGCTCTCGGCGTAGGCGCCGCCGGACCATTTCCACGCCTCGCGGTCGCGCTCGATCGTGTAGGGAAAGATCACGTGGAAGCGGTCCGCGGGCACGGGATACGTGCCGATCGTGCGGAAATTCTCGCGCGGGTTGGACGACAACAAGGTGCCCTGGCCGGCGCGGCCCTTTTGCTCCGTCGCCTGGTCGAGCGAGCCGGCGCGGACGCCGGTGCCGTATTCCGCCTGGCAGGCGAGGTGCACGAGCAGGTCGGGCGGGATGCCGAGGCCGAAGAGCGCGTTGATCGCGTTCTTCGTCGCGACGGTGACGGCCGACGAGCTGGAGAAGCCACCCTTGGGCACGTTGCCGGTGGTGACGAGGCGCAGGCCCTGGAAGCCGTCGCGCCCGAGGTGGAGCTGCACCTCGGCGCCGAGGCGGCCCTTGCGCAGCGTGCGCAGCGAGGCGATGGCGTTGCCGACGAGCGAGAAGGGCCGGCGCATGTTGCTCGTGACCCAGAGGGAGGCGGGCGGGAGCGGGTGGCCGCGCTCGCGGCGGCGCGAGAGCTCCTCGTCGCTGAAATACCCGAGCGCGAGCAGCAGGCTCTCGCTCATGCGCGTGCCGAACTCCTCGTAGGTGTTCCAGTCGGAGATCTCGTCGCCGGGAAACATCGTCGAGCTGTCGGCGGCGACGGCGTTCACGTTTTCGCGGAAGCGCGGGTTGGTGGGAAACAGGTGGATCTGGCGGTCGCCCGAGGCCTGCGTGAGCACGACGATCGGCTCGTCGCCCGCGGGCGAGCCGGCGCCAATCGGCATCTGCCACGCGGGCCCGAAGAACCGGCCCATGTCCGGGTGCATGAAGGCGATGCGGAGCCGTCCGCCCGAGATGCCGAGCGCCACCGGGCTGTCGGGCTTGAAGCCGAGCTTCTCGGCGCGGGCCGCGGCGACGAGCTCCTCGATCTGGCGCGCAATCGACTCCACCTGCGCGCGGGGCCGCTCGGCGGTGATCGCGCGCGCGGCCAGCTCGAGGTCGCTGCCGCCGGCGAGCAGCGTCGCCCCGGCGTTGGCGACCACACTCTCCAACAGCGCGAGGTCGGCAGGCCGGGTGACATCCGAGCAGAGCAAATCATACTCGGGGTCGGCGATGGTGATGGTGATGGTGCGCAGGTCGCCGCCCTCGGCATGGAGCGCGGCGATGATGTCCGTGAGGTAGAATTGCTGCTGGGCGTTGTCGTCGGTGAGCGCCGCGAGGTGGCGGTGCAGCGTGGCGGCGCGGATGGCGTAGAGCGGGCAGTTGCCCTCGGTGAGGTCGTCAAGCGCGCGGCGGGCGGCGGAATCGGTGAGCGCGTCGATGTCGCGCTGCTCGACGAGGCGCAGGACGCGGCCGTTGGCGCCGCGGACGACGCGGCCCTTGCCGTGGTTCTTCGGCGGCTCGTAGTCGGCGGTGAGCATCGTGAGGTCGGCCTCGCGGCCGCCGGCGCGGTGCGTCTCGATCAGCCGCCGGTAGATCGAGGGCGTCACGATGCGGTCGCCCATCGTGATCACCAGGAGCGGGTTCGCCGCGAGCAGGTCCGGCACGCTGAAGGCCTCGAACGCGGCGTAGGCGGTGCCGCCGGCGGGATTGTCCGAGCGGACGTAGATGTTGTCCGGGCCGAGGGCGCCGGCGACTTCATCGTGCTTGTAGCCGACGAGACACACGACCGGGGCGCGGCCCAGCGTGCGAAACGCCTCGATCGAGTGCCGGGCGAGCGGCGTGCCGCTGACGGGCTGGATGCACTTGGGCGCCTGCCCGAAGCGCGTGCCCTTGCCCGCCGCCAGCAGCACGAGGACCGGTGCGCCGGCCGGGGCCGCGCCGAAGAGGGAGGTCGAGGCGGGGTTGAGAAGCTTGCCAAGGGCGGGCGTGACGACGGAGTCGAGCCGGCGGGCCGCGGCGGAAATGGGCATGGGCCGATTCACGGGTAGGCTCGGGTGGCGCGCCAGATTTTTCGCGGCCGCGGCCTGGGCCGGATGACCGTCCGACGCCGCATCCTTTGTCCACGCGCGAACGTCAGTCACGATGGCGCCCCAACCCCCGCTCCATCCCCATGAAATCGTTCCCGTTGTCCGCAGTCAGTGTCCTCGCGCTGGCGCTCGTCGCGCCCGTCGCCCAAGCCGGCGTCACCGCCGGCATGAAGGAAGGCAAGCCCGCCTTCAAATCCATGAACCAGCTCGCCTTCGGCCCCGAGGGCGTGCTCTTCGTCGCCGACACCAAGGCCGCCGCGATCGTGGCCATCGCCACAGGCGACACCAAGGCCGCCGCCGGCAGCGCGGCCGTGAAGGCCGAGGCGATCAACGAGAAGATCGCCGCGCTCACCGGCACCGCCGCCGATCAGATCCTCATCGAGGACCTCGCGGTGAACCCGATCTCGCGCCGCGTTTATCTCGCCGTGTCGCGCGGCCGGGGGCCCGATGCGGTGCCGCTGCTCGTGCGCATCGCCGCCGGCGGCCAGCCGGAGATCGTGTCGCTGGACAAGGTGATGTTCTCGCGCGCCGTGCTGCCGGATGCGCCGAGCGACAAGACCGCGGGCGAGGGCAAGAAGGCGCGCAACCCGCGCCTCGAGGCGATCACCGACATCGCGTTTGCCGACGGCCGCGTGATCATCGCCGGCCTGTCCAACGAGGAGTTCGCCTCGTCGCTGCGCGCGATTCCGTTTCCCTTTGCCAAGGTCGACGGCGGCACCGTCGTCGAGATCTACCACGGCGCGCACGGCGCCTTCGAGACGCGCGCGCCGGTGCGGACCTTCATCCCCTACAAGGTGGGCAAGGAGCAGCACGTGCTCGCGGCCTACACCTGCACCCCGCTCGTGCAGTTCGCGCTCAACGACCTGAAGCCCGGCGCGAAGATCCAGGGCAAGACCATCGCCGAGTTTGGCAACCGCAACCGCCCGCTCGACATCATAGTCTATCAGAAGGACGGGAAGGACTATCTCCTCATGGCCAACAGCGCGCGGGGCGTCATCAAGGTCGCGACCGAGCAGATCGCCGGCGCCGCAGCGATCACGAAGCGGGTCGCGGACACCGAGGGCCTCAAGTTTGAGAAGATCGACTGGAAGGACGTCGCCCAGCTCGACCGGCTCGACAACAAGTTCGCGGTCGTCATCCGCGCGGAGGCGAACAAGTCGCTGAGCCTCGACACGTTCGCGCTGCCGTGAGCCTGCGCCGGCTCGCGGCCCTCGCGTGGCTCGCGGCGGCCGGCGCCGCGTCCGCCGCCCCCGTGGCGATCCGCTGGCACGCGGACCGCGAGCCCGTGGCCGTGGAGGTCGAGGGCCTCCCAGCCGCGGCGCTGCGCGCCGGCGCCGAGCAAGGCGCGGACATTTTTCCCGTCTTCGCCGAGCAGGCGCACGCCAGCGGCGTGCCGCCGATGCTCGGCACTTGGAGTGTGGCCGAGGGCCGGCTGCGCTTCGAGCCGCGCTTCCCGCTGGTGCGGGGCGTGCGTTACCGCGCCGAATACCGCGGCGCCGGCGCGCCGCCCGTGGTGTCGCGTTTCGAGCTGCCGGCGGACACCGCCGCGCCGACGACCACGGTGGTGCAGGTCTTTCCCTCGGCCGCCGTGCTGCCGGAAAACCAGCTGAAGTTCTACGTGCACTTCTCCGCGCCGATGAGCCGCGGCGACATCTTCACCCACGTGAGCCTGCGCGGTGAAAATGGAAAACCGATCGAGCTGCCCTTCCTCGAGCTCGCCGAGGAGCTCTGGGACCCGAGGATGACGCGGCTCACGCTGCTCATCGACCCGGGCCGGATTAAGCGCGGCGTGAAGCCGTTGATGGACCTCGGCCCCGCGCTGGAGGCGGGCAAGGCCTTCACGCTCGTAATCGCGGCGGACTGCCGCGACGCCGCGGGCCGGCCGCTGCGCGCGGCGTTCGAGAAAAAATTCCGGGTCGGCGCCGCGGACCGCACGCCCGTCGACCCCAAGACATGGACGATCACCGCGCCGAAGGCCGGCACGCGCGAACCGCTGCAGATCGACTTTGGCGAGCCGCTCGATCACGCGCTCGCCCTGCGCACGATCAACGTCGCGGCGGGCCAGGCCTCGCTCGTTGGCGAGACGACGCTGGGCGCGGAGGAGCGGACGTGGCGGTTCGTCCCCGATCAGCCCTGGCGCGCGGGATCGCACCGTCTCGTCGTCGGGACGACGATCGAGGACCTCGCCGGCAACAACGTGGGCAAGGCCTTCGACGTGGATGTGTTCGAGCGGGTTGAGCGCCGGATCGAGACGCCGACGGTGGAGGTGGCGTTTGCGGTGAAGTGATCACCGATGGGTTGGTAGCCCGCCTCGTGAGGCGGGAAGGACCGCCGCTGAATTCACGTCAGTCCCTGCTCTCACAAGCAGGGCTGCCAAACTGACGGCGAGGTCTCCCGGCCCGCCTCAAAACTCAAACGTGTTGCTGAGCGTCCACTTGTTCGGCTGCGGGATGCGGGCGCTGGCGACCTGGCCGTTGGGCTGCGCGGTGACGGCGATGAGCTCGTCGCCCGCGAGCATGTCGCGCACGTTGAGCTGGATGCTCCAGCGCAGCTTGTCGCGCAGGATGCGGCGGCCGTAACGGAGCCACGCGTCGAACTTCAGGTCATCGCTCCCGTAGAACGGGCGGGACACATCGTAGACCCACGCGCCGATTTCGTTGCGCTTCACGGGAAACCCGATCGCCACGCGGTCCTGCCAGCGCGCGGCGCCACCGATGCTGAAACCCTTCAAGCGGCCGCCGCGAAAATCGTAGTTGGTGACCACGTTGAAACGCCAGCGGCGGAGCTCCTGCACGGGCGAACCCTCGGCCGCGACCGCGTTCAGGTAAGGGATATACATGTTGTTGATCGCGAGCGTGCCGAGCTGGCTGCCGAAGCCGCCGAAATGGGGGATGTCCTCAAACCCGTTCATCTGGCGGGTATTCGTGGCGAGGACGCCGTCGCCGTCGGTCCACACCGGCAGGTTCTTTTTCACGAATTCGGCGAAGTCCGCCCCGACATTGGACTTTCGCGCCTGCTGCATCGCGGCGTTGAACGAGATGCGCCAGTTGCGCGTGGGGTTGACCGTGCCCTCGAATTCCCAGCCCTCGGAAACGGTGTCGGCGACATTGCCGACGTTGGGCGGGCGCGTCGCGCTCCACGTGCCGCCGTTGGCGGCCTGCGTGAAATTCCACGTCTGCGCGAGCAGCGGATCGACGGGGCGGAGCCACTCGTCGCGCGTGCGCTGCGTGAACCACAGGTTGCGGGCGGTCGTCTCGGCCGCGGTCAGCGCCGGGTTCACGTTGTTGGCCTGCGCGGGATCGCTGAGGCTGGCGCGCGGCGGGAGGTAGCGCGGATCGTTGGGCGCGAAACCGAACCAGCGGTTGATGACGTTCTCGTTCACCTGCGTGCCGCGAAGGCCGTTCATCGTGCGGACGATGTCGTTGCCGGGCCAGAACGTGTTGTAGAAGGTCGCGGCGTCATTCGCCTGCGTCGTGCGATAGCGGTTCACGCGCAGCGTGAGCTTTTGATCGAGCGCGGAGATCGTGACGCCGATGTCCTTGGTCTTGCCGGAGGGCGGCGCGAACGGCCGGCCGTAGACATCCGCGATCGTCGAGCTCGGGCGGAAGTTCTTCGAGATGTTGTAGGAGACGCTGAGGTCCGTGCCGCGGGGATACCACCGCTTGAGCCAGTCGGGCGAATGCGCGACGCCGCTCCAGCTCACGGTGGAGTCCTTGGCGTAGATCGTGGGCCGCGCCGGCAGCGTCCACGCCGGGTTGTAGGGATCGGTCTCGCCGGTGCCCGACGCGAGCCGAGCGGGACCGGCGTCACGCAGATCAAACTCATCCTCGCGCCAGCCCACGAGGCCGACGACCTTGTCGCTGAAAAGATAGCCCTGCCAGATCGCGGACTTGCTCTTGGTCGTGGCGGAGTTCTTCGAGGCGCCGGAGTAGAGCTTGCTGATGTCGCGCTCGCTGGCGCTGAGGACCGTGACCGGGACGCGCACCATCTGGTTGACGCGGGCGTCGAAGATCAGCGCGGTGCCGCTGGACTGCGGCACATGCGGCACCGTGATGCCGGAGATATTGGCGCCCGCGGGGGAACTGGCGCCGGCGAGCGAGGGCCCGAGGTAATGGATCGCGGCGTAGCCCGGGTATTGGGTCGTGGCGGGGTTGTTGGCGTAGACGTTCAGGTCGAGGCCGTAGGAGTAGCCGTTGATGCTCCGGCTGAAGTTGTCGACGGACTGATCCGTGTAGGTGCCGGTCACGACGTGCTTGCCGAGCCAGCGCGCGAGGCCGGACTTCTGGCGGAAGTCGAGCGTGCCGTAGACGGTGCCGCGCTTGGCCTCGCGCTTGGTGTCGACGAAGTTGTTGCCGATGGAATCGGAGGCGACGTAGGGGCGGCCGAAGTTGGGGTTGGGCGTGCCGTCGACGAGCTTCGTCTGCATGTCGACGAAGATCGAGTAGGCGTCGAAGCCGAACATGCCGAAGTTGTCGCGGTGGTGCGTCTGGCGGTCATACGCGAGCTCGAAGCCCACGAGGTCGCGGAAGAACGTCTGGCGGAACGTGGCGTTGAGCGCGCGGAAATCCGCGAGCTCGCGCTTGTTGGGTCCGTCGAGCAGCACGTCGTAGTAGTTGAAGATCGAGGGGTCGCGGATCTCCTGGTAGCGCCACAGGCCGCGGAACGCCTGACCGGCGGGCGCGAACTGCTGGTTGAGGAAGAAGAGCGGGTTGTTGCCCTGGTTGGTGTAGGTGCCGATCCCATACCACTGCGTGTAGGGGACGCCGCCGCGGCTGATCATGAAGGGCGGGACGTTGCCGCCGCCCTGCGCGCTTGACGCGGGATCGGTGAACACCGCGCCCACCTGGCCGAACCAGCGGCCGGCGGAGCCGAGCTGGGCGTTGAGGAAAGGATTGCCGGTCACGGCCACGGTGTTGGTCGGGTCGACCTGCACCTTGTTGAGCACGCTGAACCACGCGGAGATGTTGTCATGCGGCGGCGTGGGCCGCGGGCGGTTGGATTTTTGGTCGCCGTCCTCGTAGCTCACCTGGAGCTGGGTGAGGCCGCCGCGCACGAGGCGCGGCTCCCACTTCAGCGTCGCGAAAAGGCGCCGGTCGGCCTCGTAGGCGGGGCGCTGCTGGTATTCCTCGCGCTTGTTGAGGCCGATGACGCGCAAGGCGAGCCGGTCGCGCACGAGCGGCTGGTTGAGATCGAGGGTCGACCGATACGAGTCGAAGCGCCCGAAAGTCTGCTGAAACGTGTAGGCGGGCTTCCGCAGGCCAGCGGACTTGAGCTGGTTGTTGATGATGCCCGCGGGGCTGCCCAGGCCGAAGAGGATGGCGTTCGCGCCGCGCGAGATGTCGACGCGCTCCGTGTTGTAGGAGTCCATCGGGATGTTCGTCAGGAAGAAATCCCGCGTGAGATCGGCGCCGGCCAGGCCGCGCACGCGCGTGGACTGGCTGGGGCTTTGCAAGGTGGATTCGGGGCTCGAGAAGCCGTTGCCGGTCGCGACGCCGGAGAAATTGCCCTCGAAGCCGCCGACCTCGGTGTTGGTCGTGTAGATGAGAAGATCGCGGGCGTTGGTCGACGCGGTGTCGGACAGAAACTGCGCGGTCACCACCGAGATCGCGGCGCCCACGTCGCGGAGCTCGGTGCGCAGCCGGGTGCCGGCGAGCGTGGAGGTGGCGGCGTAGCCGCGGTCCTCGGACTCCTCGACGACAAAGGGCGTGAGCGTCACCGGTGCCTCGCCCGGGGGCGTCGCCGGCGGGGTGGGAGTGCTGACGACTTGGGCGCGCCACGCGGGCGCGAGGAGCGCGAGCGCCGCGGTGGAGGCAAGCAGGCGGAGACGGCAGGGGCTATTCATCAGATTGTAAGGGGCGAAGAATTGAACGGCAACGGTGAGCGGTTTCGCCAGCGTTTTCCAATGGATCGTCCGCGAACGCATCAAACCAATGTGGTCGCCGCGAACCGTTGGCTGTGATGCGAAGGCGACGGCGATTGCCACCACCTTCGACAACCGCAATTTATGTGCTCGGATGAGTTTTAGATCCAAAAGCGAAGCCCGGATCACGTGGCTGCTACTGGTGATCGTGTTGCCGGTGTTGGCGCTCTGCATCGCGGTGGAAGCGGTCATTTTGATTTGGGAAGCATGCGAGCAGAGATTTAGCCTGAGGCTGTTTCTTGTGTTTGTAGTCAGTCTGGGGGTTTGGTGGTTGTTCTTCAAAAGGATGAAAGAGGCGAAACGGCGAATTGTGCGGGGCGGGAAGTTGAACGACTGAAACGTGCGGCTGCTTGCCGCGGCGAGTGGCGCGAGCAACGTCGGTCCCGTCGATGAAAGCCGCGCCCGCCTCGCGATCTCCCCGCCTGCACTACGCCTGGATCGCGGCGGCCGTGACCTTTCTGACGCTGCTGGTCGCAGCCGGCGCGCGGGCGACGCCGGGGGTGATGCTGCTGCCGTTTGGCAACGAGTTCCAATGGAGCCGCGCCACGGTCTCGTCGATCGTGGGGCTGAATATCTTTCTCTACGGGTTGATCGGGCCGTTTGCCGCGGCGCTCTACCTGCGCTTCGGGCTGCGACGCACGATGACTGTGGCGATGTTGCTGCTGGCGGCCGGCTATGGGCTGTCGACGGTGGCGACGCGGTTCTGGCACTTCGCGGTGCTGTGGGGTTTTGTCGTCGGCGCGGGCTCGGGCCTCGCGGCGACCGTGCTCGGCGCCGCGGTGGCCAACCGTTGGTTCACCGCGCGGCGCGGCCTTGTGATGGGCGTGCTCACGGCGAGCACGGCGACGGGGCAGCTCGTGTTTCTGCCGTGGCTCGCCTCCGCGACCGAGGGCGGGGCGTGGCGCGTGGCGGCGTGGATCGTCGTGGGGGCGACGCTCGCGGTGGTGCCGGTGATTTGGCTGTTGATGCGCGATGGGCCGCGCGACGTGGGGCTGCGGCCGTATGGCGAGGAAGGCGCACCCGATGCCGCGCCGGCGAGCGCACCGGCGGTCAACCCCGCGAGGCGCGCGATCGATGTGCTCCTCGAGGCGGTGCGGGTGCGCGACTTCTGGCTGCTCGCGGGATCGTTCTTCGTGTGCGGCGCGAGCACCAACGGGCTCATCGGCACGCACCTGATATCGGCGGCGTTTGACTGCGGGATTCCCGAGGTGCGCGCGGCGGGCCTGCTTGCGCTGATGGGGCTCTTTGACCTCGTGGGCACGACGGCGAGCGGCTGGCTGAGCGACCGCTACAACTGCCGCTATCTCCTCTTCGGCTACTACGGCCTGCGCGGGCTCTCGTTGCTCTTCCTGCCGCAGGCGCTGCTCGGGCCCGCGGCGGGGCTCGGCGTATTCGCCGTGTTCTACGGCCTCGACTGGATCGCGACGGTGCCGCCGACGGTGCGGCTGACGGGCGAGGTCTTCGGCCGCGAAAAAGCCGCCATCGTCTTCGGCTGGGTCGCGGCGGCGCACCAACTGGGCGCGGCCTTCGCGACCTACACGGCGGGCGCGGTGCGCACGCAGCTCGGCAGCTACGCGTGGGCGTTCATCGGCGCGGGCGCGCTCTGCCTGATCGCGGCGGTCGCCGTGTTGCCGATCGCAAAGGAACGGCGCGCAATGGCGTGAGTCACTTCGGGCGCTGCCACTCGAACTTGTGCTTGTCGATCCAGCGGTAGTGATCGGCGTAGCGTAGGCCGGCGGCGGACGTCTCGTCGAGGATCACGGTCGCGCGCGGGTGCAGTTGCAACGCGGAGCCGGGGCAGATCGCGGAAAGCGGGCCCTCGACCATGTGCTCGACGGCGCGGACCTTGGCGGGGCCGAACGCGAGGAGCAAACAACGCCGCGCGTCGAGGATCGTGCCGACGCCCATCGTGATGGCGTGCTTGGGCATCGCCTCGAGCGAGCCGAAGACCTCGCTGTTGTCGCGGAGCGTCTGCTCGGAAAGAATCTTGATCCACGTGCGCGAGCGGAGCGAGCCGGTGGGCTCGTTGAAGCCGATGTGGCCGTTGCGGCCGAGGCCGAGGAGCTGGATGTCGATGCCGCCGGCGGCGGTGATGCGGTCCTCGTAGGAGCGGCATTCGGCGTGCAGGTCCTTGGCGACGCCGTTGGGCACATGGGTGCGCGTGAGGTCGATGTCGATATGCCGGAAAAGATTTTCCTGCATGAAATACCGGTAGGACTGCACGTGGTCGGGCCCCAGGCCGACGTATTCGTCGAGGTTGAAGGTCGTGATGTGCCGGAAGCTCAGGCCCTCGTTGCGGTGCAGGCGGATGAGCTCCTGGTAGAGGCGCAGGGGCGTGCGGCCGGTGGCGAGGCCGAGCACGGCGTTGGGTTTTTCGCGGACGACGCCGGCAATGATCTTGGCGCCGAGCACGCAGCCGATCTCGGCGGAATCGCGGATGAGGACTTCCATGGGGGAAGAAAGAGGCAGCGCGCCGAAGGCGCGGTCGTCAACGCTTGAGCTTGCCGGTCGGGCAGCCGCATTCGCCGCCGCAGCCGGGGTTTTTCCGGGGCGCGAAGGCGCGCCGCACCAGCCAGCCGGCGGCGAGGGCGACGACCACGAGGGCGGCGACGGTTTGGATTTCGGGTGACATGATCAGAAGCCCAGCGCGCGGCCGGCTTGATACACAATGAAGGACAAAATCCACGCGGTGCCAGTCTGGTAGGCGATCTGGAACAGCGGCCAGCGCCAGGAGTTGGTCTCGCGGCGCACGATCGCGACGGTGCTCACGCACTGCATCGCGAACACGTAGAAGATCATCAGCGTGAAGCAGACGAGCGGCGTGAAGAGCGGCCGGCCGTCGGGCCACTTGGTGGCCAGCAGGGCCTGGCGCAGGGGCGTGGTGTCGTCGTCCTTGGACTCGGCGTTGAAGACGACGCCCATCGTCGAGACGAACACCTCGCGCGCGGCAAACGAGGAGATGAGGCCGATGCCGATCTGCCAGTCGAAGCCGAGCGGCGCGATCGCGGGCTCCAGCGCGTGGCCGGCGCGACCCGCGAAGCTCTGCGCCAGCTGCTGCTGCGGCGTCGCGCCCTCGGGGGCCTTGGGATACGCCGCGAGGAACCACAGCACGATGCTGATGCCGAGGATGACGGTGCCGGCGCGGCGGAGGAAGATCCACGCGCGCTCGAGCATGTGCAGCGCGACGTCCTTGAGTCCGGGCAGCCGATACGGCGGCAGCTCCATGATCATCACGGGCGGCGCGCCCTTGAGGAGCGTGCGCTTGAAGAGCCACGCGAAGCCGAAGGCGCCGAAGGTGCCGAGGGCATACATGAGGATCATCACGCCGACCTTGGTGGCCACCGGCACGCGATCGCCCGGCACGAGCGCGGCGATCATGAGCAGGTAGACGGGCAGGCGCGCCGAGCAGCTCATGAGCGGCGCGACGAGGATCGTGACGAGCCGGTCCTTCTGATCCTCAATCGTGCGCGTCGCCATGATGCCGGGGATGGCGCAGGCGTAGGAACTGAGGAGCGGGATGAAGCTTTTGCCGTTGAGCCCGACCCGGCTCATCAGGCGATCCATGATGAAGGCGGCGCGAGCCATGTAGCCGGTGCTTTCGAGCAGCCCGATGAAGAAGAACAAAATCAGAATCTGCGGGAGAAACACGATCACGCCGCCCACGCCCGCGATCGCACCATCCGTGATCAAGTCGCGCAGGTCGCCATCAGGCAGGCCGGAGTCCTTTTTCACCCAGTCGGACAGGGATGCGATGCCGTCCTCGATGAAGCCCATCGGGTATTCCGCGAGCGTGAAGATGCTGAGGAACAGCAGTGTCATCACCGCGCCGAGAATCATCCAGCCCCAGATCGGATGCGTGGCGACGGCGTCGATTTTGTCGGATGCCGTGGGTCCGGTGTGGCCGGCGCGGGTGACGGCCTCCGCCGCGATGCGCCCGATCACATCGTAGCGTGAGTTGACGAGGGTGCCGGCCCAGTCGGTCCCCTCCCCTTCCCAGCGCTTCTGCCACCCCTGGAGAATTTCCGTCGTGCGCGCGCTGAGCGGCGTGGAGCCGGCGACGCGCACGGAGTCCTGATCGGTGAGGAGCAGGAGCGCCTCGGCGCGCGCGATGAGCGGAGGCTTGCGATCGTTGGCGGTGAGCGAGGCCTGCAGCTCGGCGACGGCGGGCGCGATCGGCGCGGGGATGTCCCAGGCGTGGCGTGACAGCGGCAGATCAGCGCGGCTCATGGCGAGCTTGAGCTCGATGAGGCCCTTGCCGTTGACGGCCTCGCAGGGAATCACGGGGATGCCGAGCTCGCGTTCCAGACGCCCCGCACGCACGTCGAGTCCGGCGGCGGCAGCGACGTCCATCATGTTGAGGACGAGAATCACCGGCCGCCCGAGATCGAGGATCTGGTGGACGAGGTAGAGGTTTCGCTCGAGGTTTGTCGCATCGACGATGCAGAGAATGCGATCGGGCTGCGGCGTGTCGGCGCGGCGGCCGAGCAGCACGTCGCGTGTGACGGCTTCGTCGGGCGAGCGCGCCGCCAGGGAATACGCGCCCGGCAGATCGATCACGGTGATCGGCTGGCCATGCTGCGAGTAGGCGGTGCCGATTTTCTTTTCGACGGTGACGCCGGGATAGTTGCCGACTTTTTGTTTCAGGCCGGTCAGCGCGTTGAAGAGCGTGCTCTTGCCGCAGTTCGGATTGCCGACGAGCGCGTAGACCGGCGTGCGCGAGGGTGCCGCCGAGACGCCGGAGGAAATGTGCGCGGGCAACGCCATGCTCAGGCGGCGGGATCGACGAGCACGTGCTCGGCCTCGGATTTGCGGAGCGTGAGGTGGTAGCCGCGGACCTTGATTTCCAAAGGATCGCCGAGCGGGGCGGTGCGGATGAGCGTGACGCGCGTGCCGGCGACGAGGCCCATCTCACGCAAGCGCAGGAAGGCCGCGCCCGCCTTGGGAAATTCGCGGACGACGGCGGTGGCGCCGATCGCCAGTTCGGAAAGTTTCATCGCGACGAGGCCGCGATTTCAGCGGCGGCCGAGTTGTTCGACGAGGATGCCCATCGCGGCCGCGTGGCTGAGGGCGATGCGCGTGCCGTTGACCTGGCAGATGAAAGGACCGCTGCCGCCAACCTTGGTAACGAAGGCCGATTCACCGAAACCCATCTCGCGCACCCGCTGGCAGAAGCTTGCGTCGCCACTCAGTTCGCGCACACGCCCCATCGCGCCGGCGGGGAGCTGGCAAAGCGGGATTTGCGGTTGAGATGGGGATGAAGTCATGGGGTGAGCGGCGAGACGGCGTAAATGAGACTCGGTTTCAGGTGGGTCGCAAGAAAAAGGCCCGGTGGGAAACACGGGCCTCGGACCCTTGCGGTTTTGCGTGGTTAGCGGCGGCGGCGCTTGAGGCCGAGTTGGACGCCCGAGTAGCGGACGAGATTTTGCAGGCGCTCGTATTGCGCAGGATCGATGTCCTTGGCCTCGGCGAGTTCTTGCTCGGCGCGCTTGAGGGCTTCCTCGACGGCTTTCTCGTCGATTTTTTCCTCGGTAATCGCGTGCTCGGCCAGAACGTGGACGCGGTCGCCCTCGACCTCGACGAAGCCGCCGCTTACGGCCAGAAGCTGGTTATCACTGCCCTTGGTCACGCGCAGCTCGCCGTGCTCGACTTGAGCGAGCAGCGGGATGTGGCCTGGCAAGATGCCGACCTCGCCCTCGACCGTCGGGATGACGACGGTGTCGATCGTGGCGGTGTAGACGCGGGCGTCAGGCGTGACGATCTCGAGCGTGAGCGGCATGGCGATCAGGCCTTTTTAGCGGCGGCGAGCACCTCGTCGATGCCGCCCTTCATGTAGAAGTCGCCCTCGGCGACGTCGTCGAGCTGGCCGTCGAGGATCATCTTGAAGCCTCGGACCGTCTCCTTGACCGAGACATATTTGCCGGGGGAACCGGTGAACACCTCGGCGACGTGGAACGGCTGCGAGAGGAAGCGCTGGATCTTGCGCGCGCGGTAGACGGTTTGCTTGTCCTCGGGCGAGAGTTCATCGAGGCCCAGGATCGCGATGATATCCTGGAGGTCTTTGTAGCGCTGCAGCACGCGCTGCACCTCGCGGGCGACTTTGTAGTGCTCGTCGCCGACGATGTCGGCTTGGAGCGCCTTCGAGACCGAGGCGAGCGGATCGACCGCGGGATAGATGCCCAGCTCGGCGATCGAGCGCTCCAGCACGATCGTGGAGTCAAGGTGCGCGAAGGTGTTCGCGGGCGCCGGGTCGGTGAGATCGTCGGCGGGCACGTAGACGGCTTGGAAGGAGGTGATGGAACCCTTCTTCGTGGAGGTGATGCGCTCTTGGAGGGCGCCCATCTCATTTGCGAGCGTCGGCTGGTAGCCGACGGCGGACGGTGAGCGACCAAGCAGAGCGGATACCTCTGAACCGGCTTGGGAGAAGCGGAAGATATTGTCGACGAAAAGGAGCACGTCCTGGTTTTTCTCGTCGCGGAAATATTCCGTCATCGCGAGCGCGGAGAGCGCGACGCGCATGCGGGCGCCCGGCGGCTCGTTCATCTGGCCGTAGACGAGGGCGACCTTGGACTTCGACAGATCTTTTTGGTCGATGACGCCGGCCTCGGACATCTCGTGGTAGAGATCGTTGCCCTCACGCGAGCGCTCCCCCACCCCGGCGAAGACCGAGTAACCGCCGTGCGCCTTGGCGATGTTGTTGATCAGTTCCATGATCACGACCGTCTTGCCGACGCCAGCGCCGCCGAAAGCGCCGACCTTGCCGCCCTTGGTGAACGGCGCGATCAGGTCGATGACCTTGATGCCGGTCTCGAGGATGTTGGCCTTGGTGTCCTGATCAACCAGCGCGGGGGCTGCGCGATGGATGGGATATTTCTTCTCGAACTTGACCGGCCCCTTGCCGTCCACGGTCGCGCCCGTGACGTCGAAGATGCGGCCGAGCACGCCCTCGCCCACCGGCACGGAAATCGGCGCGCCGGTATCGGCGACAGTCATCCCGCGCACGAGGCCCTCGGAAGACGACATGGCAATCGCCCGGGCGATGCCGCCGCCGAGGTGCTGCTGCACCTCGAGCGTGAGCGACTGCTTCACACCCGCAGCGGTGAAATCGACGGTGAGCGCCTGATAAATCGGCGGGATGGAACTGTCGCCGAACTGGACGTCGACGACGGGGCCGATGACTTGGACGATTTTGCCGGTGTTCATTTTCTGGAGAGTCGGGAAACGAGGTAGGGTTTGAGAGGAGGTTGGCGTCACGCCGCGAACTGGGCGGCGGCGATCTCGAGGATTTCCTGGGTGATGGCGGCCTGGCGGGCCTTGTTGTATTCGAGAGTGAGCTCGCCGAGGAGCTTGGTGGCGTTGTCCTTCGCGGTCTTCATGGCGACCATGCGCGCGCTGTGCTCGGAGGCCTTGGCGTCGAGCACCTGCTGATGGATCTCGCGGTTGACGTAGAGCGGGAGGAGCGCGTTGAGGACGCTCAACGGATCCGGCTCGAAAATCATCTGCTGCTCGGCGGCGCCGGGTGCGGCGGCAGGCGTGTGGCCGGCGTCGGATTTCAAGTCGGCGATCACATCGCGCACGCTTGCGAGCGGAAGCAGCGGCAGGAGCGTGGGCGTCTGCACCAGGGTGTTGCGGAAGCGCGGCCAGAGAATTTCCACGGTGTCCACCGCGCCCTCCAGATACTGCTTCACCATGAATTCGGCCACTACCTTGACCTCGGCAAATGCGACGCGATCGGTGACGGAGAAATCGGCGAGCAGGTCGCGGTGCGTGCGTGCGATGAACTGGGCGCCCTTGCGCCCCACTGCGACATACTTTGCCGGCGTCTTGATCTCGGTGACGATCTTGAAGAGGTTGGCGTTCAGCGGGCCGGCGAGTCCTTTGTCAGACGTGACGAGGATGATGCCGCGCGTCTTGACCTCGCGTTTCACGAGGAAGGGGTGCTGCGCCTCCTCGACCCGATCGGCGATGGCGGCTAGCATGCGCGCCATCAGCTCGGCGTAGGGCCGGCCGGCGAGCGCCGCTTGCTGCGCCTTCTTCATTTTCGACGCGGCCACAAGTTCCATCGCCTTGGTGATCTGGCGGGTGTTCTTGACCGACTTGATGCGTCGGCGGATGTCGCGGGTGCTGGCCACGGTGAAGGAGGATTATTTTCGCTGAGCGGGAATGGCGGATACGCGCCGTGACTCAGGCGGTGAAGGAACCCTTCCACTCGTCGCACGCGGCCTGGAGCTTGGCCTCGAGGTCCTTGTCGAGGGCGGCCTTGGTGCGGATTTCGGTGAGGAGGGCGTCTTTGCGCGTCGCGAAGAACTCCTTCATCGATTGCGCGGCGGCGACGACCTTCTTGGTGTCGATGGCATCGAAGACGCCCTTCTGCATCGCGAAGAGGATCGCGACCTGCAGCTCGATCGGCACGGGGCTGAACGCGGGCTGCTTGAAGAGCTCGACAATGCGAGCGCCGCGCTCGAGCTGGGCCTTGGTCTTGGCGTCGAGGTCGGAGCCGAACTGCGCGAAGGCGGCGAGTTCACGGAACTGGGCGAGCTCACCCTTTAGTTTTCCACCGACCTGCTTGGTGGCCTTGATCTGCGCGGCTGAGCCGACGCGCGACACCGAGAGGCCGACGGACACGGCGGGGCGGATGCCTTGGTTGAAGAGATCGGTCTCGAGGAAGATCTGGCCGTCGGTGATCGAGATGACGTTTGTCGGGATGTAGGCTGACACGTCGCCGGCCTGCGTCTCGATGATGGGCAACGCGGTCAGGGAACCCTTGCCGTCGAGGCGGGCGGAGCGCTCCAGAAGGCGTGAGTGAAGATAGAATACGTCGCCGGGATAGGCCTCGCGGCCGGAGGGGCGCTTGAGGATGAGCGAAATCTGGCGGTAGGCGACCGCGTGCTTGGAGAGATCGTCGTAGACGATCAGGGCGTCCATGCCGTTTTCCATGAACCACTCCCCCATCGCGGCGCCGGAGAAGGGCGCGATGTATTGGTTGGCGGGGTTGTCGGCCGCGGGTGCCGCGACGATGATGGTGAACTCGAGCGCGCCGGCGGCCTCAAGGGCGGCGATGGTGCGGACAATGTTGGAGTTCTTTTGGCCGACCGCGACGTAGATGGAATAGACGGGGCGGAACTTGGGATCACCGCTGGCGAGGCCGACCTTGTTGATCTTCGCGTTATTGATGATCGTATCGATCGCGATGGTGGTCTTGCCGGTGCCGCGGTCGCCGATGATGAGCTCGCGCTGGCCGCGGCCGATGGGAATCATGGAGTCGATCGCCATGATGCCGGTGAAGAGCGGCTGGGAGACCGATTTGCGGACGATGATGCCGGGCGCGATTTTCTCGACAGGATAGAATTCCTTGGCGGCGACGGGACCCTTGCCGTCGACGGGGTTGCCGAGGGCGTCGACGGCGCGGCCGAGGAGCGATTTGCCCACCGGCACGGAGAGAAGCTTGCCGGTGGTATGGACTTCGTCGCCCTCCTTGAGCGTAGAGATATCGCCGAGCACGACGCAGCCCACCTCGTCTTCCTCCAGGTTGAGCGCGATGCCGATGGCCCCGCCGGGGAACTGCACCATCTCGTTATACATCACCTCGGAAAGGCCCTCGATCTTGGCGACGCCGTCGGCCACGGTGCGGATGTTGCCGGTGTTCTTCTTGACGGCCTTGGCGGAGAGGCGGGCGATCTGCTGTTCGATTTGTTCGAGGACTGAGCTCATCGGAGAAAGGGTTTCGGGAATCAGGTGTATTAGAAAAGGTCAGACAGCGGCGGCGAGGGTCGCCAGCTGGCTCGAGACGGACGATTCGTAGACATCGTCGCCGACGCGGACGCGCAGGCCGGCGAGCAACGTGCGGTTGGGGCGCGCGACGCTGGCGACGCGACGGCCGTATTTCTTCGTCATCGCCGCGGCGATGTCGGCAAGCGTGGCATCGCTGACAGGGCCGGCGTGCTCGATGACTGCCTGACCGCGGGCGATCTCAGCGGCGACCAGGCGAGAGTAGGCCTTGAGGACCGGCACGGTCTGGGCGGGGCGGTGTTTCTCGACGTAGGCCAGGACGCCCGCGACGCGCTCGGCGGAGAGTTCGCCGTTCACCACGCTCAGTTTGAAAAACTGCCGGGCGAGCTGCTGGATTTGCTTGGAGCGAGATGCCATCGCGGGAAAAGGCAGGCTCAGACGCTGGTAAGCTCCCGGCTCGCGGTGTCGTTGTAGGCGGCGCGGTCGGCGTCGGTGAGTTTCTTGGCGAGGACGCGCTCGGTGGTTGTGACGACGAGGCGGGCGATTTCGGTGCGGGCGTCGGCGAGCATTTTCTTGTGCTCAAGCTCGATGGCTTGCTGCGCCTTGGTGATGAGATCATTGGCCTTGGCCGTGGCCTCCTGCGTCTGGCGATCCAGGAAGTCCTTGGCGCTCTTGCGGGCATCCTCGACGATGCGTGTAGCCTCGGCGTTCGCCTTCTTGACGATGACCGAGCTCTCCTGTTGCGCGGCCGCGAGCTTGGCCTGCATTTCCTCGGCGTGCTTGATGCCGGCGGCAATCTTGGCGTTGCGCTCCTCCATCGTGGCCGTGACGGGCTTGATGCCGAAGCGGTATAGGACGACCAAGACGATGACGAAGCTGACGAGCTGCCAGATGATGTATTTCGGCTCGACGCCGAAATGCTCGAAGGTTTGCCGAAGGCCCTCGATTGGGCCGGAGGGAGCGGCTTGTTCCGCGGCGGCGGCGAGGAAGAGTGGCAACGTCATGGCAGGAATTGCAGAAAAGGGTGATGGCGGCGCGAACAAAGGCGCGCCGCCTGAAAACCGGGACGATTACTTGCCGAGAAACAAAGCGAGAATGCCGAGGCCTTCCGCGAGCGCCATGCCGATGATGGCTTGGACAAGCACCTTGCCGGAGGCGCCGGGATTGCGGCCGACGGCTTCGGCGGCCTTGAGGCCGATGAGACCGACGCCGATTGCGGCGCCGAGGAGACCGAAGGCGCTGGTGATGCTGCCTTGAATTTCAGCGATTGTGGTGATCATGGGTTGGATTACTTTCTGGTTGTTGGTTGGTCCACCGTGCGCACGCGAGACACGCTCCCGGTGAAAAATTTCTGGTTTCAGTGGTGAGCGTCCGCCTTGTGATCGTGGCCATGTCCATCTGCGTGGCCGTGATCCCCACCCTCGTGGTTGCAGAGGAGTCCGATGTAAACGGAGGTAAGGAGGGTGAAGACGAGTGCCTGAATCACACCGACCATCAGCTCCATGAAGTAGAAAACGAAGAAGAACCCAGTGCCATGGAGTAGGTTTTCACCGCCAAAGACATTGCCGAAAAGGCGGACCGAAAGCGTGAACGGCCGGATGACGATCGAAAAAACTTCGATGAAACCGACGACCAGAAAGACGAGGGACAGGACCGGATACAACCAACCGGGCGTCTCGCTTTTCTCTGCCTTGTTGCCGAACAGGTCTTTGATGATGAGGGCGGGGCCCGCGTATTTGAGGACGATGATTAACCACGCGCCGAATGAGATGATCGCGAGCGCGATGGTGCCATTGAAGTCGGAATTGTGCGGACGAATCAGCGGACGGGTGAGGTGGAAATGTCCGGAAGCGTCGTTGTGCCCCCACCCCATCGTCCCGACACCTGGGAGCAGGCCCATCCAGTTGTGGAAAAGAATAAACAGAAAGAACGTGATCAGCAGGGGAAACGCCGTCGGGAAAGCAGCCTTACCGATGATGGGCTCGAAGATGCCGCGCAGCGCCTCGATAAGCGATTCAATTACGGCCTGTCCACGAGATGGGATGATCGAGGGCTTGCCAATGAGCCAGAGGACAAGGAGGACGAGCAGCAGGGAGATGGTCCAGCCGGTCAGCATGCTGTTGGTCACACCCGGCACAATCTCGACGGCCTTTGGGTCGACACCGCCTTCGGCGAACATGGGTGTCGCACCGACGGCAAAGGCGGCGAGGAGAGTTGCGAATTGGAGGACGCGGGACATGCGCGCGATACGGTTGGAAAAAGGGAAGCGGTGAACAAAGGCTTTCGTGCCCTCCTCCGTCAACGCTTGAAATGGGCGCGAGAGGAACGAGCGACGACCATTAGCTGTATCCCAAA
>JAEUHB010000365.1 GCA_016794665.1 Opitutaceae bacterium | reverse complement strand
CGTGCTGCTGGAAAAGCTCCCTCCCCGCCCCGTCTGGGCCGCGGCGCTAGCGGAGAACTTTGCCCGCCGCCGCCCCACCGCCCTCACGGTCATCCACGGCGGCGAAGACCTCGCGCGATGGGGCACGCGCCTCGCCGCCCCCGGCGACTGCGCCGATCCGGGGCGGCTGTTCGCCGAAACCGTGCTGCCGCCCACGGCCTTGGTCATCTACGGCGCCGGGGACGACGCCCAGCCCCTCGCCCGTCTCGCCCGTGAGCTGGGCTGGCACCTCTCCGTCGCCGATCCGAGGGCGGCTTTAGCAACCCCGAGGCGTTTTCCGACGGCCGACCGGATTGTGGTGGCACCCGCCCATGAGCTGGTCGCGAAAACGGCCCCCGACGCCGCCACCCTGGCAGTCGTGATGACCCACCACTACGTCCACGACGTGCCCCTGATTCGGGATCTTATCGGACGCCCCCTCGCCTATCTGGGCCTGCTCGGCCCCCGCCAGCGCGCCGAGAAAATCCTCTCCGACCTCGCCGCTCAGGGCATCGCTATCAGCCCCGCCCAGCGCGCCCGCCTGCATGCGCCCGTCGGCCTCGACCTCGGCGCCGACGGGCCGGAGCAAGTCGCCCTCGCCATCCTCGCCGAAATGCAAGCCGTGCTCACCGGCCGCGATGCCCGCCCCCTCCGCGAACGCACCCGGCCGATCCATGAATAGGTTTACAGAGGCCAACGGAGCGATCAGAGAGCACGAGCCAACCTGAATCGGTTCTCCGTTTCCTAAGTTGCCATCTGTTCAAACAAGTCCGTTTCGCTTCGGCGTCGTGATTCTGGCGGCGGGTTCCAGCACGCGCATGGGGTCGCCGAAACAGCTCCTCGAAATTGACGGCCGCCCGTTGCTCGCGCGTGCCGTCGAGGCCGCGCTCGCCTCGCCAGCGTGGCCGGTCGTCGTCGTGCTGGGCGCGCACGCCGAGAAAATCCGCCCCGCCTTCGCCCGCCTGCCGGTGCTCGTTGCCGAGAACCCCGCATGGGCCGAGGGCATGGCCTCGTCGCTCCGCGCCGGGATTACGACGCTCCGCCAATTTTCCCGCCGGCTTGATGCCGCGTTGATCGCCCTCTGTGATCAGCCGGCGTTTTCGGCCGCCACCATCGCGCGGCTTGTGGCGGCGCAGCGTGAGACCGGCCGCGGGATTGTGGCCGCACGCTACGCCGGCCGGAACGGCGCGCCGGCCTTGTTTCTCCGCGAGCACTTTCCGGCCCTCGCCGCCCTGACCGGCGAGGAGGGCGCGCGGACTTTGCTCCACGACGATCCGGCCCGCGTGGCGGCCGTCGACCTGCCGGACCTCGCGCTCGATCTTGACACCCCGGCGGATGTCGCGCGGCTGCCGTCAGAGCTTCGCCTTTAGCTCGCGGGCCCGGGCCAGCGCGGCCTCGACCGTCGCGGCCCGCACGGTGAAGTGCCCCATCTTCCGCCCCGGCCGCGGCTCCGCTTTCCCGTAAAGGTGCAGCCTGGCCCGCGGCTCCGCCAAAATCACTCCCCAGTTCGGCTCGCGTCGCACGTCGCCGGCAAACCACGCGTCGCCGAGGATGTTCACCATCACCGTCGGCTCGCGCACCGCCACGCCGCCGAGCGGCAGGCCGCACACCGCGCGCACGTGCTGCTCGAACTGGCTCGTCTCGCAGCCGTCGATCGACCAGTGGCCGCTGTTGTGCGGGCGCGGCGCGAGCTCATTGACCAGCACCTCGCCCGCGGTCGTCGCAAACATCTCCACCGCGATCAGGCCCACGACGCCGAGCTGGTCCGCGATCGCGAGCGCGAGCTGCCCGGCCGTCCGCGCCACCGCCGCATCGACGCGCGCCGGCACGATCGAGAAATCGAGGATGTGGTGCGTGTGGATGTTCTCCGCGACGGGAAACGCCCGCGCCTCTCCGCCCGCGCTCCGCGCGACGATCACCGAGACCTCGCACGCAAACTCCACCCAGCTCTCCACCACGCAGCGCCGCCCGCGAAAGATCGCAGCGGCGCGCTCCACGTCGGCGGCGTCGGCGAGCTTCATCTGGCCCTTGCCGTCGTAGCCGAAATCCGCGGTCTTCACCACGCAGGGCAGCCCCACCTCCGCCACCGCCGGGGCGATGTCCCCGTCGAGCGCCTCCGCATAGCGCGCGTGCGGGATCCCGTGCGCGCGCAGCCAGGCCTTCTCGCGCTGGCGGTTCTGCGTGATGTGCAGCACCTCCGCCCGCGGGTGCAGCGGCACGAGCGGCGCGACCACGGCGAGCGGGCCGCTCGGGATGTTCTCGAATTCATACGTCACCACCGCGCACTCGCGCGCGAAGGCCGTGAGCGCCGCGGTGTCCTCGTAGTTCGCGTTGACCTCGTGGTTCGCCACCGCGCCGGCCGGGCACGGCCCCGCCGGCTCGAACACATGCACGCGATACCCGAGCGTCTGCGCCGCCTGCGCGAGCATCCGCCCGAGCTGCCCGCCGCCGAGGATGCCAAGGGTTTTGCCAGGGGGAATCATTTCTACACGAGGAGAGGGAGAGAACGGAGACGGAGGTTCGGCCGGTCAACTCTCCGTTCCCTCCGTTTCCTCCTGTGAAAAAATCAGGGCAACTTTGCCTTCAGCACCTTCTCCGTCTGCGCCGCCCGGAATCTTTTCCACGCCTGCGCCGTGCCTTTGTCGCCGAGCGCGACGAGCGACGCCGCGAACAGCGCCGCGTTGATTGCCCCGGCCTTGCCGATCGCAAAGGTGGCTACCGGCACCCCGCCCGGCATCTGCACAATCGAGAGCAACGAGTCCAGCCCCTTGAGCGCGTGCGACTCCACCGGCACGCCGAGCACCGGCAGTGTTGTCATCGAAGCCGTCATGCCCGGCAGGTGTGCCGCCCCGCCGGCGCCGGCGATGATCACCTTCAGGCCCCGGCGCTCCGCTGACTCGGCGTAGCTGACCATCAGTTTCGGGGTGCGGTGTGCGGAAACGACCCGTTTTTCAAACGGCACGCCCAGCGCCCCGAGCTGCGCCGCCGCATGCTGCATCGTCTCCCAATCCGACGTGCTGCCCATGATGATCCCGACGAGTGGTTTGGCCATGACTTGGAGCGAGACGCTCGCGGCCGCACGCACGCGCCGCAAACCGAAAACCGGCTACGAAGGCCCACGCTTGCCCACGCGCTGCATCCCTCGTCACATCATCCACCCACCGCACTGCCCCATGCGCGCCCACTGCTCAGCTCTTCGGTCCTTGGCGTCCCTGCTGTTCCTTTCGTCACTTCTCCTTGCCGCACCTCCTGTGCCGAGAAACTCGGCGAAACTGATCGTCGTCAACGACGACGGCTTCAGCGGCTTCTTCGAAGGCCGCTACCGCACCGCCGACGATCTCCGCGCCGTGGCACACCGCCTGCGCGACACGCCGGTCGCGATCCTCGAGTGGTGCATCGTGCAGGGCAGCCGCACCAATTTTCCCTCGCGCGCCGTCGAGCTCGTCGGCCACGGCCGCACGGAGTTCGGCCGCCGCGGCGACCAGCTCGTCACCGAGACCTACCGGCGCCTCGCCGCCGAAGGCACGGACACGCTCCAGACCGTCGCCGCCGCCTGCCGCGACGCCGGCATCCTCTGCTATGCCTCGATGCGCATGAACGGCGACTACCCGCTCACCGGCTCCGACCCCACCCTGCCCGCGCAGTTCAACGGCGACTTCTGGCACGCGCATCCCGAGTTCCGCGTGCGCGACGCCAAGGGCCAGCCCGGCACCAAGCTCTCCTACGCCTTCGCCGAGGTCCGCGCGCACAAGCTCGCCCACCTGCGCGAGGCCGCGCTCCGCGACATTTCCGGCATCCACCTCGATTTCCTCCGGCACCCGCCGTTTTTCGGCTACGACGAGCCGCTCGTGCAACGCTTCCAGGAAAGACACGGCGCCGATCCGCGCACGCTGCCCGCCAACGACCCGCGCTGGATCGCGCTCCGCGCCGAGGTGATGACCGGCTTCGTGCGCGAGGTGCGCGCGCTGCTCGACGAGGCGGGCAAAAAGAAAAACCGCCGCCTCGGCCTCGCGGCCCGCATCGACCACCGCGAATACCTCGCGCTCGGCTGCGACCTCTCCGCGTGGCTGCGCGAAGGCCTGCTCGACTACGTCGCCATCGCGCAGCGCACGCTCGGCGGCTACGAGTTTGATCTCGCGCCCTTCGTCGCGCTCGCGCGCGGCTCCGGCTGCGCGATTCTCTACGGCGAAGAGGCGATCACGACCGGCCACGATCTCACGGCGGCCGAGGACAAGCTCGTCGCCGCCGGCAAGATGGCGCCCCCCAAGCGCGGCCAGCTCACACCCGGGCAGTATCGCGCGCGCGCCGCGCGTTGGTTTGCCACCGGCGCCGACGGTGTGCATCTCTTCAACGAATTCGACCCTGCCGCGTTCCGCGCCGTCGCCACCGCGGCCCAAGCCACCATCCCCGCCTCGCCATGACAAGACTCCCCCGCCACCTGCTCCCGATCGCGCTCCTGCTCCTGTTCATCGCCCACCTCCGCGCCCAATCCGCCGCCACCGGCACCATCGAGGGCCGCGTGCAAAACGCCGCCACCGGCACCTACGTCGAGGGCGCGCGCATCACCGTCGAGGGCACGGCGCTCGAGACGTTCACCGACGATTCCGGCCGCTACCTGCTCGCCGGCGTCCCGGCGGGCGAGGCGCGCGTGCGCGTCTTCTACACCGGCGCCCCACCGAGCCTCACGACCGTGAGGGTGACGGCGGGCCAGGCCGCCTCGCACGAGATTTCCCTCTCCGCCGCCGCTGCCCCGACGGGCAAAGGCGAGATCGTGAAGCTCGATCGGTTCACCGTCGGCGAGTCGCGCGAGATGAGCGGCGCCGCGATCGCGATCAACGAGCAGCGCTTCGCGGCCAACATCCGTAATGTCGTCTCGACGGATGAATTCGGCGCCGTCTCCGAGGGCAACGTCACCGAATTCCTCAAATACCTCCCCGGCGTCACCATCGATCTCAGCGGCGGCGACGGCCGCACCGTCTCGATCGACGGCGCTCCGGCCGCCAACACGCCCATCACGATCGGCGGCGTCGGGCTCTCGAGCCCCACCGGCACGGGCCGCGCGGTCGAGGTCGGTTTCTTTAACCTCAACAACATCTCGCGCATCGAGGTCTCGCACTCGCCCACGCCGGATTCCCCCGGCAAGGCGCTCGCCGGCAGCGTGAACCTCGTGCCCCGCTCGTCGTTCGAGCGCGCGCGGCCCGAGTTCAACGGCAGCCTCTACCTGATGATGCGCGACGATTACCGCGGCCTCGGCAAGGGCGCCACGCTCTACCGCGATCGGCGGGAAAAGGTCTGGCCGGGCGCGGACCTCTCGTGGGTCGTGCCGGTGACCAAGAACTTCGGCTTCTCGATCGCCGCCGGCGGCTCCACGCAGTATTCCAGCCAGGATCGCGCCACCAATGTCTGGCGCGGCGTCGGCACCGCCACCGCACCCAACAATTTTCCCAGCACCACGCCGGGCCGCCCGTATCTCTCCCAGTTCACGCTGCAGGACGCGCCCAAGGAATCCTCCCGCGACTCCCTCGGCGTCACGCTCGACTTCCGCCTCTCGCCCCGCGACCGCATCGCGTTCTCCTACCAATACTCGTCCTTCGACGGCGAAATCACGTCGCGCCAGGTCATCTTTGCGCCGAACCAAATCGTCGCCGCCTCGATCTCGCCGACCTCCGTGCAGGGCGTCGCCGGCGTTGGCACCGTCACGCTCACCAACGGCAACAACCGCATCCGCGAGAACCGCACCTACCTGCCCACGTTCTCGTGGCGTCACGACGGCCCGGTGTGGAAACTCGATTTCGCCACCGGCCGCGCCTACGGCAAGAATGCCATCCGCGACACCGACAAAGATCGCTTCCTCGCGACCAATGTGCGCCGCACCGGCGTGACCATCGGCTTCGCCGACACCGGCTTCTTCCGCCCCGGCATCATCAACGTCGTGGACAACGCCACCGGCCGGCCCGTCGATCCCTACCGGCTCGAGAACTACTCGCTCAACACCATGACGAGCACGCCGCAGCGCGCCTCCGACGTGAACTTCACCGCCACCGCCAACGCTCGCCGCGACTTCTTCTGGCGGACGCCCTTCACGCTCCGCACCGGCCTCGACTTCCGCCAATCGAGCCGCGACGCGCGCCAATGGACCAGCACCTACACCTACGTGGGCGCCGACGGCCGCCAGAACGCCACCGTCGGCACCGCGTCGCGCTTCCTCGATCCGGTCTTCTCCACGCGCTTCGGCCCCTACGGCTTCCCGCAGGTCCAGCACGTGGACAACAAGGAGGTCTTCGCCTACTGGCGGAAAAACCCGAGCGAGTTCACGCTCGACGAGAACAACCTCTACCGCAGCAACGTCACCAACTCCAAGTCCGCCACCGAGGCCGTATCCGCCGCTTACCTACGCGGCGACGTCGCGCTCTTCAACCGCCGCCTGCTCCTCGTCGGCGGCGTGCGCGTCGAGCAGACCAACATCGAGGCCCAGGGCCCGCTCACGGATCTCACGCGCAACGTCCAGCGCGACGCGCAGGGCCGCCCGCTGCGCAACCCCACCACCGGCGCCGTCCTTCCCATCACGACCAACGCGCTCGAGACCTCGCGGCTCACGTTCCTCGAGCGCTCCGCCCACGCCGAGAAGGAATACCTGCGCTTCTTCCCGTCGCTCAACGCCACCTTTCAACTCCGCGAAAACCTGATCGCGCGCGCCGGCGTCTCCACGTCGATCGGGCCGCCCGATTTCAACCAATACGCCGGCGGCCTCACGCTCCCCAACACCGACAACCCGCCCAGCAACACGAACCGGATCACCGTCAACAACGTTGGCATCAAGCCGTGGACCGCCAACACCGTGAAGGTGCGCCTCGAGTATTATTTCGCCGGCGTGGGGCAGATCTCCGTCGGCGCTTTCCGCCGCCACTACACCAACTTCTTCGTCTCGACCATCGTCCCCGCCACACCCGAGTTCCTCGCGCTCTACAGCCTAGATCCGGATGAGTTCGGCCCCTACGAGGTCTCGACGCAGCGCAACAACCCGAACGTCGTCCGCAGCGAGGGCCTCGACTTCAGCTACCGCCAGGCGCTCACGTTCCTGCCGCAGTGGGCGCGGGGCTTCCAGGTCTTCGCCAACGGCAGCCTCGCGAAAAGCAACACGCCGAAGGGCTTCCTCGGCAGCTCCGGCTTCAACGAGATCCCACGCTACGCCGCCTGGGGCGTGAGCTTCACGCGCCCGCGCTACAACCTCCGCATCAACTGGACGTGGCGCGAGGATCAGGTGCTGGCCGCCCCGACCGGCGCCAGCATCGAGCCCGGCACCTACAACTACACGCCCGGTTTCACGAAAATCGACGTCCTCGGCGAGTATGTGTTCTGGAAGCGCGTCGCCGTCTTCGTGAACCTCCGCAACATCGGCGACATCGCCGACCGAGGGACGACCGTCGGCCCGAGCACCCCCCAGCACGCCACCCTCCGCTTCCAGGAACGCTACGGCTCCCTCTGGACGATCGGCGTGAAGGGGACGTTTTGAGTCGTGGACGAGGCGTCCCGCCTCGTTGTTTGTGCTCCTCGCCCCACTTTCCTCGCCATCTTCATGTTTCTGAAACGCGTTAATGATGTGATTTCCGTCTCAACGGATGGCGAGTCCGAGTCCTTCAAGTTCGGCGCCGATGAAATGGCGGACATTTCCTATGTCTGCGCTTGGCCGGGCGACAGCTCGCTTCTCGTGACCGCGGCCAGGAGCGACGGAGATCGGGCTGATGTCATGGCTGGGAAACGAGGCAACTACCGGGCATACTTGGTCAGCGCCCAGGGCATCGAACAGCTGACTAAGGAATACACCAACACAGCCATCTCATTGCCAGATCGGCGAGGCCTCGCCTTCTCGAACGGATCGGCCTTGGTAGTAGTGCGCGATGGCCAACGCCAAGCACACAAGATCGGCCGATTCAACTGGGGGCCGACCTCGCTCTCTTGCAGCGAATCCGGCTCCCGAATCGCGATGACCAAATGGAAAGGGGACAACCGGCATCTCGCTTTCACAGAGGTCGGTTCAGCCACACTCACAGTGTCGCGGTTTTCTTTCCATTCATACGTCCTTATCGGTGACGAAATACTCTACATCCGCGGTAGCGACGTAATGTGTTACTCGCCATTGTCCGGAAAAGGACGATCGATCACGCCACAGATGATTCGCCGGAAGTTGCTGGACGCGATTGGTGTGGGTGGCGACCGACTCGAACATGTCGTTATCAGTTTCGGCAATCTCTCGCTCCGGAAAGAACGTGCCGTCGCCACAACGTTGGTGCAGCTTGCAGGAACCTATGAGTGGCTCTGGCACGGCATCATTCAACTGCCATACCAGCACCACCCCTTGGAGATCGTCCTGCCGATCGAAAGGCCATGGGCTGTCAGCAGTATCGCATCGACTGGGGATACCCTTGGCCTTGTGTTACAACGTTACGAGAATTTGCGCCTTGCCGAAACGAAAGTAGCGGCAATCGGCCGCGCAGAGAAATCCATCATGGCGGGGTGGTGGCCAGCCAGCCATCCGAGGCTTCCGTCGCTCGGATTTCAGTTCATGCCTTGACAGCAACTCCGTTGCCGGTCGCTGAGGCTTCGCGTAAGCAGCATTCCAAGCCATCCGGCTACCAAAACCGCCTCAACCCCGCCTTCGCATATGCATCGAGAGCCGCGTCTTTCGAGATCAGCGTCAGGTCCGCATGGATGGCCTGCCACACCAGCAGCCGATCGAACGGATCGCGGTGGCCCGCCACCGGCAGTTGGTGAAACGTCGCTGCCGTCGCGCCGTCGAGCGGCAGCACGGTGAAGTGCATGCGCGCCGCCACGCGCGGAAACTCGTCGGGGGTCACGCCGGTGAGCTCGAGCTTCCCGAGCGAGTGCTTGAGCGACAGTTCCCAGAACGTCACGGCGCTCACCGCGCATTGCGTCGCCGGCTGCGCCAGCAGCTCGCGCACCCGCGCGCTCAACCCCGCCGGCCGCAACGCGCACCACAGAAACGCGTGGGAATCGAGCAGATGGCTCACGAGCCGAGCAGCTCCGCGTCGGTCATCTTGAAGCCGGCCTTGACGCGAAACTTCGCCTTGCCCTCAAGCAGCCCGAGCTTCCGCGTCGCGCGCCCCGGCGCATGCTCCGCCGACACCAGCACCGCGACGGGTTTCTTCGCCCGGCCATAGCGAACGCCCACCACCCCGCCCCGCCTGACCTCCTCGAGGATGTCGGAGAACTGCGCCTTGAACTCACCCACGGACAGTGTGGTCATGCCGGGAGCCAAGCGCCACGAGACAACTTGTCAAGTTAACGATCCCCTACTTCCCGATGCACCACAGATTCCGATAGCCGCGGATGAAGATCAGCCCGTCCGACACCGCCATGCTGCCGATCACTTTCTCGCCGATCGAATTCGTCGCGAGCAGCTCGAACTTGGGCGACGCGCGCCACACGAAGGCGTCGCCCCCTTGGTTTACCGCGTAGAGGCGGTCGCCGCTGCGCACGACTGACGACCAGTTCTGCGCCGTCGCGCCCGGGCCTTTGAGGCGCTCGCTGTAGACGAGCGCCCCGGTCTTGAGATCGCGACATTCCGCGGTGCCGCCGTCGGCGAGGAGGTAGTGGTGACCCTCGTGGACGACGCCCGTGCCGATGCGCTGCGTGACCTTGGGCAGGTGCCACACGCGGTGGGTCGCGGTCACGTTGCCGTTACCGCCCGCCCGCACGGCGAGCGCCGCGCCGTTGAAGCCGCCCATCGCCACGACGACGCCGTCGGAAAAGAGCGGCGAATTGTAGGCGAGCGCCGTCAGGCCGTCGCAGGTCCACAGCTCGCGCCCGGTCGCCGGATCGTAGGCGCACACGCGGCCGGGCCAGTGCATGAACAGCTCATCGCGCGATCCCACGCGCCGCTGCAGCGGGTCATTCCACGAACCGAGCCAGGCCTTGCCGCCCGCCTCGCCAAAGTTGCCGCCGGGCTCGGCGTGCGACCAGAGCGTGCGGCCCGTTTTCTTGTCGAAGCAGTAGAGCACCGTCTTTTCGCCCGGCCCGAAATTGAAGAAGACGCGCTCCCCCGCGATCACGGGCGACGCGCCGTTGCCCCAGATTTGCCGCTGCACACCGAGGTCGTCGCGCCGCCAGAGCTCGCGGCCGTCGAGGTCATAGCAAAACACCGCCGAGCCATACGACACGATCACCCGCTCGCCGTCGGTCGCGGGTGAGGCGGAGCAGTAAGGATTCGTCGCGTGCGTGGGCTCGGCGTCCTTGCACGTGATGCCCGCGGCCCAGAGCAGCTTGCCGGTGCGCTTTTCGAAGCACATCAGCGTGCGCCGCTGCTCCCTTTCGATCGCTTGCGTGAGAAAAACGCGCTCGCCCCAAACCACCGGTGTGGAGTTGCCCCGATCCGGCAGCGGCACCTTCCACTTCACGTTCTCTGTCGCGCCCCAGCGCAGCGGGAGATCGGTCTCCACGGTCACGCCATCGTGCGCGGGGCCGCGCCACGCCGGCCAGTTGGCCGCCGAGAGCGGCGCTGCAATTCCGAAAACCGCGAGCAGGGGCAAAGCACGCATGACCCGCAGCGTGCGCGGACACCGCGCGCCGTCAAAGCCGATGCGACCCCGTCGGGCGGCGGGGATTTTCCTTTGTGCCGCCGTGCCTCTGTGGTTTTTTCCCTCGTCGCCTCCCCGCCCATGACTCCCGAACAAAACCTCGTCCGCCTCGCTCTCACGCTTCCCTCCGCGCCCAAGCCGGTCGCCGTCTACAAGCCGGTGGTCGTCGCCAACGGCCTCGCCTACGTCTCCGGGCACGGCCCGCGGCGCCTGGACGGATCGCTGATCACGGGCCGGGTCGGCGCCGAGCTCGATCTCGCGCAGGGCCACGCGGCGGCGCGCGTCGTCGGCCTCGGCATCCTCGCGACGCTGCGCGCGCACTTCGGCTCGCTCGACCGCGTGAAGCGCGTCGTGAAGACGCTCGGCATGGTCAACTCCGCGCCCGATTTCCTCGATCATCCGAAAGTCATCAACGGCTGCAGCGAGCTCTTCGCGGAAATCTGGGGCCCCGAAAACGGCATCGGCGCCCGCAGCGCCGTCGGCATGGGCCCGCTCCCCGGCAACATCGCCGTGGAGATCGAGGTGATCTTCGAGGTGGCGTAGGTGGCGGTTCGCGCAAGGCGGGCCAAATACCACACACGATGATGTCGCTCACCTCCTCTTGTTTGCGCCCTAGCGCTCGCCTATTCGCCGCGCTATCGCTGGTGTCGCTTGCACCGGCAGCCGGGGCAGCCGAGGCGTTGGTCTATCCGCAGCTCACAGCGCTGACACGCACTTCGCCTTCCGTTGTCTCGCCGGGCAGTCGGGTGGAGTTTCGTTGCACGATTGCGCCCGGCACTGCGGCCACGCGGTCGGTCGAACTCACCATTGCGGCCTTCGGCAACGTCCGCGGCGTTCGCGTGCTGGCCGCGGCCGATCCGCAGACGGGAGTGATTTCCGCTCCAGTGGACACCACTTGGGCCAACGGCCGCTACGAAGTGATCGCCGTGGTCGTCGCGGATGTTTGGTCGCGCAGCTTGAGCTACAACGCCGATAGCAAGGTCACACCTGAGCTGCGCGTGAACCCGGACGAAGTCTTCTACGCCGGCCCAGCCACCCACAGCTTCGGCTTTGCGCCGCTGGCCTTCACCGTCACCGGCGCGAGCCCGGTGGCCCCGCGCCCTGAGTTGATTTCATTGGAGACCTTGAGCACGAGCCCACTCACGGCGGGGCAGTCGGCCCGTTTTCGCTACGCGATTACACCGGGTCTGGTCCCGCTCGCGAAAGTTGCAGTTTCGTTCCGCCACACGACGGCGACTCGTGCCGTGACGCTCGCGCCCGTCATTGAAACGTCCGCATTGACCGGCGAAATCACTCTGCCCATCGCGGCCAGCGTGATGAACGGCCGCTATCGCCTCGCCCTTGTCACCCTGACCGACGTGGAAGGCCGACAAACGATCTACCGCCAATTCGGGGGTGTATCGGAGGGATGGGAGACCGCCCCAGGAAGCAATGTCGAGGTCGAGTCTTCGAACATCGCGATCCAAAACACGGAGTTCGTAGTCGAGGGAGCAAGCACGACGGTGGTGCCGCCCCGATTCACCGCTTGGAGCCGACAAAGCCCCGCCGTGGTAGGGCCAGGAGCCGTGGTGCGGTTCGCCTACGATGCCGCCACCGTGGGGTATCCGGTGCGGCAGATTCGCCTTCGGCTGATCGGGCCGTTCGGCGCCATACGCGAAACCCTCGTCAGCGCCAGCTCCGGCGCATTCAGCTTTCCGGTGACGGCCGACTGGACAAACGGCACCTACACCGCGGAATTTGTCACGCTGACGGACGCGATGGGGCGCAACGTCAGCGTTCGCGACGCGAACAATGTGGCGCTCGCACCCTTCGAGGAGTTCGTATTCGAGGTGCGCGGAGGTATCACGATCCCGCCCTACTTCAATATCCAGCCCACCGCGGAAACGGGAGTATTGGCCGGCACCTTCGTGTCTTTCGTCGCCCGAGGCGTCGGTTTGGGTCCCGTGACCTACCAGTGGTTCCGCGGCGAGCCCGGCGACACCAGTGCCCCATTCACTCCAGCCAGCGACCCACAGCCGCGGGGGAGTCAGCTTAACGTTCAAATCCAGCAATCCACGACCTTCTGGGTCCGCATCACCAGCGCGGGCGCGACTGCGGACAGCAATGCCGCGCGCGTCGTCGTCGTCACCCCGGCCGGCCTCGGCCGCCTGATCAATCTCTCGGTGCTCACCGGCCTCGATTCGCCCACGGACGAGTTCACGCTCGGCTATGTCGTCGGCGGCAACGGCACCTCCGGCAGCAAGGCCCTCGTCCTGCGCGCCGCCGGCCCTTCGCTCGGCGCCTTGGGTGTGCCCGGCACAGTGAGCGATCCCAAGCTCGAGACCTTTGCGGGTGCCGGCAAGACGGGCGAAAACGATAACTGGGGCGGCGGCGCTGATCTCGTCGCGGCGTTCACGGCGGTCGGTGCGTTTCCCTACGCTGGCCCGACGTCGCGCGATGCGGCAGTGGCGGCCAGCATCACCACCCGCGACAATTCCGTGCGCGTCACCAGCGTCGGCGGTGCCACCGGCGCGGTCATCGCCGAGGTCTACGATGCCACGCCCACCCCGTCGTTCGGCACGGCCACGCCAAGGCTGCTCAACGTCTCCGTGCGCAAGCACCTCGGCAGGGGTCTGACCGCGGGCTTCGTCATCGGCGGATCGACCAACGTGCGCGTGCTCATCCGCGTCATCGGGCCTGGTATCGCGCCGTTCGGCGTGGCCGGCACGGTCACCGATCCGCAGCTCGCGCTTTTCCGCGGCACGACGCAGATCGGCGCCAACGACGACTGGCCCCTCGATATTGCCACCGCGGGCAACAGCGTCGGCGCCTTCGCTCTCACCAGCGGTTCACGTGACGCCGCGCTCGTCGCCACACTCACGCCCGGCAACTACAGCGTGCTCGCAACCGGCGTCGGGGGCACTACGGGCGTAGCCCTCGTCGAGGTTTACGAGCTGCCGTAGTCGCGCGGGGTTTCTTTCCGCCGCCACCCGCGGAGCGGGCACGTTCGTGGTAGCCCGCCTCGTGAGAAGCGGGACCGTTCGCACTCAAACTACCGCCGGTCCCTGCTCTCACGAGCAGGGCTACCAAGCTCAAACTGCGCGCCCGCCTACGGCGCCTCGTAAATCTCCACGAGTGCGAGGCCGGTCGTGCTGTTTACGCCGCTCACCTGCACGGTGTAGGCGCCTGCGGGGAGTGTGACGACGAAGGCGGCGTCCTTGCTGCCGCTCGGCAACGCGAACGCACCAACCTGCGGGGCGACCGGCGCGGTCGCCGCGGCGGCCGGGCCGGTGGACCAGTCATCGTTGGCAAGGATCGACTCGGTGCCGCGGTAGATCGCGAGCTGCGGATCGGCGAGCAGGCCGGTGAGGCCGAAGGCGGAAAGGGCCGGCCCCACGGCGCGGATGAGCATCGTCTTGGCGCCCTCGCCGGAAACCACGAAGCCGGCGATCATGATGTTGGCGCCCGTGCCGACGAACCCGCGGGTGGCGATGTTGTTCAGCTTCGCGGTCGGGGACCCAGCGGGGTCGGCGTCGTAGAGCTCGAGCAGCGCGATCCCCGTGCCGTTGTTGGCGCCGCCGGCGCTGGCGGAATACTGGCCGGGCGGCAGATCGACGAGGAGCGCGGAGTCGCCGCTGCCGGTCGCCAGCGCGAAGGCGCCGAGCGA
>JAEUHB010000326.1 GCA_016794665.1 Opitutaceae bacterium | reverse complement strand
CGCCGGCCTCGACGCCGAGGCGGCCGTCGCCGGTGCAATCGGCGAACATCGCCGCCGCGATCGTGAACCGATCCTCCGTCGAGGGCCGCTCGGCCGCGACCTCGACGATGCGCCGGTCCTCGACGCGCGCGCCGGTGAGCGTGGTGTTGAGCAGCAGCGTGAGGTTCGGTTCCGCACGGCAGAGCTCGTAGAGGATCAAGTCGGCGACCGCCGGCGAGCGCTGCGGGTTGCGCACCGCCAGCTCCAGCCGTATTTCCTCGATGAGGCCGCCCTCGCGCGGCTCGAGCACCAGCGGAATCCCCGCGTGCAGGCCGGTCGCGCCCACGATGTGCATGCGGATCTCGCTGGAGGCGTTGCCGCCGAGCACCGGCCGATCCTGCACGAGGATCACCTTCGTGCCGAGGCGGGCGGCGGCGAGCGCGCAGCATATGCCGGACATGCCACCACCAGCCACCAGCAGATCGCACGCGAGACGATGTTCCGTGACGAGGCTCATGGCCGGGAGAAAAAAGCCGCCGCATCCGCGAGCACAAGCGGGAGCGCGCGCTCGACGACGGAGAACTCATGCCCGCCGTCGAGCCGGTGGACGCGCGCGGAGATGTTTTCCGCTGCGAGCGCGGCGAGAAAGTTCTCGTTCATCGTCAGCTCGAAGCCGCGCGTCGCGAGCACCAGCGCGACGGTTGAGCCGCGCAACGCCGCCACCGCGTTGATCGGATTCAGCGTCCGCCAAGTCGCCGCTTCGCCGGTGAACCGTGCCACGGGCACGCGGTAGTTTTGCCCGGCCGGGAGATCCTCGGCGCGCGGGAAATCCAACAGGCCGATGATGCTCGCGACAAAACCGAAGCGCCCTGCCTGCGCCTGCGCGAATCGCACCGCGCCGTAGCCGCCCATCGACCACCCGGCGATGCCGGTGCGCGCGGGTGCGCGTGAGAGCGGCAGATTTTTTTCCGCCCATGCGATCACTTCGGCGAGATAGGTCGCGTAGCGATCCGCCGGGCGTGCCGGCGAATCGACATACCAGCCGTCCTCGCCCTGCGGCAGCACGAGGTGGAACGGCGCCGCGAGCAGCGCCGTCCGCGCCGCCTCCGATTCGATCAAGGAGCGATGGTGGCGGCCGCGGCCGTGCAGCAGAAACAGCACGGGCGCGCTGCCGGCGGCACCGGTCTTATCCGGTGCGACGACCGTGACCGGCAGCGCGCGGCCCAGCGCGGCACTCTGGATTTCGTGGTGGGAAATCCGTTCCGCGCCAAGGCAGGCAGTGGCTGCCAGCAGCAACGCGGCGGCGGCGCGGCGTTTCATTTCACGTCGTCCCAGCGAAACGCGAGATGCACGAGGTCGGGCGGGCGTCGGTCGACACCCTTGTAGGTCACGACGTGCATCACCGTCCCCGCAGCCTGGCCGCGGAACCACGGGACCGCGTAATAGCCGTCGGACACCGGCGCGTGCTCGGCGTTGTCGAGCACGACGTGTGTCGCGGCGGTGAGCGTGGAGACGTCGAGCCGGAAAAGCGCCAGCTGCATCGGCTTGCCTTTTTCGGCGACATTGCGCCCGAGCAGGTAGGCCTGCCCGTCGCGCGCGAACAGCCGCGGCCGCCCGACATGGCTCGTGATGAAAGGATGCAGCGCGGTCAGATCGGTTTGGCGCACGAGACGGAAGTCCGCGTCGGTGAGGTGCAGGCGCTCGCGGCTGTCGTAGCCGCGCGTCGTCACCAGCCAGCCGGCGCCGTGGCGGATGAACGCGCTCTCGTTGATCGGCACGTCGCCGAACTCGCGGCTGAGGTTGCGCACGAAACGCCACGTGCGGCCGTGGTCCTCGGTGCGAATCACGTCGACGGAGCCGGCGGGCGGGCGGGCATTCGGCGCCGGTTTGCCGCCGGGGAGGTTGGCAAACGTCATCACGAGCATCCAGGTCGTGCGGCCCTCGCTGACCGCGTCGAAGGCGTAGCCGTATTCCACGCCGTCGATCGGGCCGACGCGTTCGACGGGGCCGAACGTCCTGCCACCGTCGGTCGAGCGCACGACGCGCAGGCCCGCGCGGGTCGTCGGCGAGCCGGGCACCTGTGCGTCGATGTAGTTGGCGATGTCGCCATTCGGGAAGCGCACCCATTCGCCCATCTGCATGATGTGGCCGTCGAGCTGCGCGAGCGTCCGCCGCGCGCCGGCGCGCCCGGTGGCGGGATCGAGGCGCACGAGCTCGAGCGCGGCACCCGGATCCTGCGCGTGGGAGCGCGCGCGCTTGAACGAGACAAGAATCTCGTCGCCGCGGTCGAGGAGCGCGGGGAACGCAAGGTAGGGCCATTCCTTCTGCTCGGTGGCGGCAAGGATGATGGCTGCATCCAACGGGAGCGGCGCGCGCTGCGCAGCCACCGACAGCGCGAGGGCGCAGCCGCACGCGCCGAAACGGAGGATCGTCGTGAGTCGCGTCATGGTTGGGGGGGGTAAAGCACCCCACGCTGCGCCGTCGCCACGACGGCGCAAGCCCGCGCGCGGGCCCACCGGTTAGCCCTCGCGGAAATCCTCGCCGGTGAACTGCCGGCTCTGCGGCGTGTATTCCTGCAGCTCGATCAGGTTGCCGTCGGGATCCTTGATCCACGCCTGGCGCGAGCGGTCGTGGCCGGTCTTGCGGCCGGCGACGGTCACGCCGCGCGACTCGAGTTGCGCGACGTAGGCGTCGAGGCCCTCGACCTGCAGGCAAAAATGATTGTAGCGCATGAGCCACGGATCACGCGGCTCCTCCAGCGACTCGAGCGTCTTGGCCGACGCGCTGCGCCGGTGGGCATCGGCGTGATCGAAGACCTCGATGAAGGTATTTCCCCCGAACGCAAAGTAGCACCCCACCGGCTCGCCGGCGCGGTTGAGGTAGCGGAACTTCACCGTGGCCCCGAGCGCATCACGGTAGAACTCCGTCAGGCGCGGGAGCTGGCTCGTCTTGAGGCAGAGGTGGGCGAGTTGCTTGATCATCAGCGCGGGGAAAGACGCGCGACCGCTCATCTCGGTGCGACGCTTGCCGGCCCGGCGTTTCCCCGTTTCCTCGGGTTCAACTCGCCCCGCCATGCCGCTCCCCTCCCGCGAAGAAGCCCGCGTGCTGCTCGAGCAGCACGTGACCGACGACTACCAGCGCTATCACGCGCGCATGGTCGCGACCGCGCTCGAGGGCTACGCCGGGCAGTTTGGCGGCGATCCGGAGCTGGGGTTCATCACGGGCCTGCTGCATGATCTCGATTTCGAGCGCCATCCCGCCACGCATCCGCGCGAGTCGCTGCGGTGGTTCGCGGATTGGGGTTTTCCGGAGGAGCTGATTCACGCCGTCGAGGCGCACGCCCATGGCTACAACGGGTTCACGACGCTCCCGCGCACGAAGCTCGCCGCCGCCCTGCTCGCGACCGACGAGCTCTGCGGCCTCCTCTACGCCTACCGCAAGATGAACCCCGTGCGCTACGGCGAGATGAAGCCCGCCTCGATCCGCAAGAAGATCAAGGACACCGCCTTCGCGGCCAAGATCGACCGCGCCACCATCTTCACCGGCTGCGAGCACCTGGGCGTGCCGGTCGATGATCACATCGCCAACGTGATCCGGTTCCTCGCGGCCTTCGATTGAATCCCGCCGTCCGACTCCGCGCCGCCACGCCCGCCGATGCCCCGGTGCTCCGCCGCTGGGATGAACAGCCGCACGTGGTCGCGTCGGACCCCAACGACGAGTGGGACTGGGAGTCCGAACTCGCCCGCTCGCCCGACTGGCGCGAGCAGCTCATCGCCGAGGTCGCGGGCCGGCCCGTGGGCTTCATCCAAATCATCGATCCCGCGCGCGAGGAAAGCCGCTACTGGGGCGACGCGCCGCCCGACCTGCGCGCGATCGACATCTGGATCGGGGAGGAAGGCGATCTGGGCCGCGGCTACGGCACCGCGATGATGCAGCTGGCTCTCGCGCGTTGCTTCGCCGAACCCACGGTGACCGCGGTCCTGATCGACCCGCTCGCGGGCAACGCGCGCGCGATCCGTTTCTATGAGCGGCTGGGTTTCCGGTTCGTCGAGCGCCGCTGGTTCGGCGCGGACGATTGCGTCGTGCACCGGCTCGATCGCGCGGCTTGGGCCGCTACTCGATCCGCACGGAAAGATCCTCGAGGCGAAGCGCCGCGGCGGCCGCGACGGTCACGCGATGGAGGCCGGGCGAGACGAGCGCCGACTCAATCGGCGCCGCCCAGGTCCTCGGATCGGACGTCGCGACCGTGAGCAGTGTCCCATTCCATAGCACGCGCGGGGCGTCGCCCGCGGTGCTCGCGACCCGCAGGGCGAGTCGCGCGCGCAGTTTCCCCGTCGAACGCAAGTCGTCGCCGACGAACAACTCGTAGGTGCGGCTCGCGCCGGCGGCGATTTGCTCGGGCGCATCCGGCGTGAGCTTGGGCAGCCTGAAGTGCGCGCCGGCCGGATAGTAACTGCGGGAGTTCGACGCGCCTTGCACGCTGGCGAAATAAACCTTGGGCAG
>JAEUHB010000304.1 GCA_016794665.1 Opitutaceae bacterium | reverse complement strand
CGCCGGCGCCCAGCCCGCCGACCGCTGGAGCTTTTTTTCGCGCATCCTCGCGCAGCATCTCGCCCGGGTCGCCGACGAAACCGGCGCCGGGCTCGCGGGCCTCCCGCTCGTGATTTCAGGCATGGCCTCGTCGTCGATGGGTATGCGCGAGCTGCCCTACGCCCGGCTGCCTCTGGCCATCGACGGCTCGGGTCTGGCGGTGGAACACGTCGCCGCGCGCGGTGATTTTCCTCATCCGGTCGTCATCATTTCCGGCGCACGCAGCCGCGACGATGTCATGCGCGGCGAGGAAACCCAACTCATCGGCGCCTGCGCTCTCGGCGCGGCCCAACCCGCCGCGCCCGCGCGCTCCCGCGTTTTTGTATTTCCCGGCACGCATTCAAAGCATGTGGACGTGCGCGGCGCCCACGCGGTCGCGTTCCGGACCTACATGACGGGCGAGTTTTTCGAGCTGCTGTCGGCAAAGAGCGTCCTCGCGAACTCCGTGACGCCCGGCGCCGAACTCGGCACGCCGGAAAATCTCGCCGGCTTCGCGGCGGGCGTCCGGGCCGGGGCGGCGGGCAATGTGCTCAACGCCGCCTTCCACGTCCGGACGCGCGCGCTCCTCGAGCAGGCCGCGGCGACGGAGAACTACCACTATCTCAGCGGAGTGTTGATCGGCGCGGAACTGCGGGAACTCGCCGCGGCGGACGCGACCCTCACGCTCGTCGGCGCCGGCCCGCTGCTCGCCGCCTATCGGCACGCGTTTCAGGTGCTGGGCGCGCGCGCGCCGCTCGCGTCGCTCGACGCCGACGACTGCTTGATCGCCGGGCAGCTCACGGTTGCGACGCGACTCGGACTGCTCTGACGCCATGACCTTGAAACCGATGTTGCCCGATGCTCTCGCCGGACGCCTTTCCCGCTCGGGGGTCGCGGCTGTCGTGACCGTGGAAAATCCCGACGACGCCGTGCCGATCGCCCGCGCGCTGCTCGACGGCGGCGTCGGCGCGATCGAGCTGACGTTCCGCACCGCCCGCGCCGCCGAGGCGATCCGGCGCATCCGGGCCGAGGTCCCGGACATCCTCGCCGGCGCCGGCACGCTGCTCACTCGCACGCACGTGCTGGCGGCGCTCGAGGCGGGCGCGTTGTTCGGCGTGGCGCCCGGCTGCAACCCGGCGACCCTCGCCGCCGCGCGCGAGTGCGGGCTGCCCTTCGCCCCGGGCGTCATGACGCCGACCGACATCGAGATCGCGCTCGAACACGGCTGCCGCGTGCTGAAATATTTCCCCGCCTCGAATCTCGCGGGTCCATCCGCGTTGGAGACGATGGCGGCGCCCTTCGCGCACCTCGGCGTGCGTTTCATTCCGCTCGGCGGCATCAACCTCGCGTCGCTGCCGCAGTGGCTCGCCTCACCCTCGGTCCTTTGTGTGGGCGGCTCGTGGCTGGCCCCACGCGAGATCATCCAACGCCAAGACTGGGCCACCCTCCGGCGCAACGCCGAGCTCGCCGCCGAAGTCGCGCGCGCGAGGAAGTGAACCCGCCGCTCCTGCATCGCACTGCAACCACCCTTCGTTCCCCATGAAGACCTTTCTCGCCTTCGGCCTCGCCTTGTTGCTCGCGTCGCCGGCCGCGTTGCGCGCCGCTGATTCGAAACCGCCAAGTTCGTCGGGTGACGACGCCGCGTGGCTGCGCGCCCGCGGCACGTTGATCTTTCACGACGCCTTCGAGCGCGA
Source organism: Opitutaceae bacterium (assembly GCA_016794665.1). Taxonomy (GTDB): domain Bacteria; phylum Verrucomicrobiota; class Verrucomicrobiia; order Opitutales; family Opitutaceae; genus ER46. Next base: position 261 of record JAEUHB010000304.1, on the reverse strand, counting down.
GGAGGACGGCAATCTCGCCAAGGCCATCGGCAACGGATGGAACAGCGCCACCGCCGACCGCGTCCCTCACATCAAGATGGCCGATCTCGATGTGGGCGTCCTCAAGGTCGCGAGCGCCTCGAAGGAGGCCGGCCACGCCGCCCACATCCATCACGAGGCCGGCTTCACCGATGGCGGTGTCATCGTGCGATTCCGTTTTCCCGGTGAAAACAAGGATGAGTCGCTCCAGCTCGGCTTCGTCGATCGCGAGACGCAGGGCAT
>JAEUHB010000287.1 GCA_016794665.1 Opitutaceae bacterium | reverse complement strand
CGCCGCGATGGCGTCGATCTCCAACCGCATCGCGCAGGTCCTCAGCAACGCCCCTGGCATTCCCGAATCAGCCCGCCGCGACTTCATCTACGAGCATCAGGGCAAGCGCATCTACGATCTCGCGCGCGTGGGCACCATGCGACAAGGCACGCGCACGCCGGTCGCCTTGAAGAACGCGATCAACCGCGCCATCGACGAGCTCACGCTCGTGGATCCGATCGGGTTTGCGGCGTTCTACGACATCTGGAACCACGACCGCGGCTACCGCCGGCCCGAGTTGCCGGCGGATTTCGCGAAACGCCTGGATCGCCCGCGTCCCTCGGGCGCCGGTGCGCTCTGCGGGGAAAAAATCGTCCCCGCGATCGAAGTCGCCTACCGCCGGCTCGACTCGCTCGACTTCAAGGTGAAGTCCGCGCTGCGCGTGAAGCTCGCCGAGTTCGACGCCGAGCTGCGCGCCATCAAGCTGGTCGCGTGCGACTACATCCCCGCGAATGGGAAAATGAACTACGTCGAGACGCGGCACTTCCTCTACCAGACGGAGCCGAAGGGCTGGGCCGCGCTCCTCGCGCGCCTGCCAGCCGAGGTGCATTTCGAGCGCATCGGCCCCGCGGTGCGCGGCGGCCCCGACACCATGGCCGAAGCGGACAAGCGGATCGCGGCGAGAAAATAGGCCAGCAGTGAGTTCTATCTGACGTGTAGGGCCTGAGCTCGCTCAGGCCGTTCTGCCCCCGCCGCAGGCCCGACCGAGGTCGGGCCCTACAGGTAGGCGGTCACTCCGCTGCCCGCCATGGCGCAGAACGGAGTCAGCGCTTTAACGCTTCATCACTCGATCCGCGAAGTCGCAGTAGTAGCCCCAGTCCTGCGGCTTGATGTCGTGCGGGCCGGGGCGCATGTGATACGCGAGGCCGTCGCCGAGCGCGGGCTTGTTCACCGCGGGCCACTCGGCGACGCCGAGACCTTTCTTCCCGAAGAGCGCATAAACGGGCTCGGCGTGCTTCGCGGCGAGAAACTCACCGCGCGGGTCGGCCCACTTGTCATCATCGGCGCTGCCCACATGCACGGGCCGCGGCGCGATAAGCGCGATGAGCTCGTGCGAGTCGACGGGCAGCGCGGACTCGCGGGCGTTGTAGGCGCGGAAGTTCTTCGCGAACCAGAACGGGAACGACGTGTTGATGCGCTCCACGGTCTCGCCGTAGATGCGCTTGTTGAGCGCGGCGCCGCCCGCCCCCGAGTTGTTGGAGATCACCATCGCGAAACGCTCGTCCTGCGCGCCGGCCCAGAGCGCGGCCTTGCCGAGGCGCGAGTGGCCATGCACCGCCACGCGCTTGCCATCGATCTCGGGATCCGCGGCGAGCACGTCGAGCGCGCGGCTCAGGCCCCACGCCCAGATGCCAATTGAGCCCCACGCATCCAGCGCGCGATCGTTGACGGCGCCTGTTTTGAAAAGCGCGGCCACGTCGCTGGTCAGCCCTTCGTTCCGATCCTCGCAGAGATCGCCGTAATAGATCGTCGCGGTCGCGTAGCCGCGGGCGATGACGTTTTCCACATCCCAGCGCGAGGCGTGGACGCCGCGCGTGCCCTCGGTCGCGCGGTTTTTCACGATCTTGGCCTCCGCGGTCTGCCGCATCCAGCGCGTCGAAAGCGCGATGGCGGGGTCGGGGTTCACGCAGTTGTTGCCGTAGTAATTCAGCCCGAGAAATGCCGGCCACGGTGCGTGCGCGCCCGCAGCGCCCGCCGGTTGGTAGATCATCAGGTGCATCTTCGGGCCGGCTTTGTCCGCCGTGAACCACACCGTGATCTCCTTGCGCACGGCCTTGCCGCCGAGCGCGGCGCGATCGACCGCGGTCGTCTCCCAGTGCATCGCGGAAGGACGGCCCGCGGGTGTGCGCCCGTAGACCTCACGAGCAAATAGCTCGAGCAGCTCGGGCCGGCGCTTCGTCCGCCACGTCGCGGCGTCGCGGATGCGCGAGCCATCCTTGGCCAGCAGCGGGTCGGGCAACGTGTAGGGCGGGATGGCGGCCTCGTCGTAATTGATCGGGCCGCCGGCTTGAGCGGCAAACGCGGCGGCCGCGAGCGCAGGCAAGAGGGGGAGGAGGCGGGGAAACATGCCGCCAGTCTGGGCGCGCATCCGCCACGGGCAAGGCGGGCGTTCTTCTCGGCAAACCGGCTTGAAATAGGAGTCGGGGCTCAACCCTGGCACGTCGGGAAAGATGCCCGCCCCGCCTAAGCAGGCTGACCGGTGGCGAGAAGCGTCGTTTTCCCACTCGGCAACGAAACCGCCCTGCCTAGCGTCTGGCCGCCGATGCACCTGCGCGCGCGACCTTTCACACTGACGATTCTTGCCGCCGTTGCGTGCAGCCGCATGGCGGCGCAAGTCGTCACGCTCGCCGCCGAGGTCGTGTCCGCATCGCGCCTACCGCAGCCGCCGGAGCACGTCGCCGCCACCGTGCGTCAGATCGAGCGGGAGGCCTTGCAAGCCGCGCCGACCGCCACGCTCGACGGCGCGCTGCGCGCGATTCCCGGATTCAGCCTCTTCCGCCGCAGTGACAGCTTCACCGCCAATCCCACGGCGCAGGGCGTGTCGCTTCGTGGTCTCGGGCCGAGCGGTGCGAGCCGTTCGCTCGTGCTGCTCGACGGCGTGCCGCTCAACGATCCCTTCGGCGGCTGGGTCGCGTGGACGAAGGTGCCGCGCGAGGGCCTCGCGCGCGTCGAGGTCGTGCCCGGCGGCGGCGCGACCGCGTGGGGCAACGCGGCGCTGGGCGGTGTGGTGCAGTTACTCAGCGCACGCGTGCAGGCTGAGGTTCCACGCGCAGCCCGGCCGGGCGAGGTAACGGTCTCCAACAGCCCGATCTGGGAGCGAAGAAACTCAGGTCGAGTTTCGGCCACGGTCGGTGATTTCAATTCTCGCAGCCTTGAGTTCGTCACCAACCAACCCGTCGGCCGCGGCGCCGTGCAGGTTCTCGGCAGCGCCTTTGCGACGGATGGTTTTTCGCTCGTCGCGCCCGAACGCCGTGGCCCGATCGATGTCGCCGCATGGAGTCGCCATCGGTGGCTCGCCGTGCGCTGGCAAACGCCACTCAAGGAATCACTGGAGTTTTCCGCCACGGCGCGTGGTTTTGAGGAATTCCGCGGCAACGGCACGCCCTACACTCACAACGGATCACGGGAGAAATTTTTCTCCGCGTCTTTAGCCGGTTCCGCCAACACGTCTTTCCCTTGGCTTGGCACAGGTTCCGCCGGCACACCTTTCACGTGGCATGCGACCGTCTATGCGCAGGACCAGTCGTTCGCTTCCACGTTCAGTGGCGTGAATGCCGCGCGCACCGCCGAGACGCCTGCCAGCGATCAGTTCGCGGTTCCCGCGACCACTTTCGGTGCCGCATGGACCGGCAGTTGGCGGCACAACGCGATGGAAGCCCTAGCGCAGCGCTCGCACACGAGCGTCGGCCTCGATGTTCGCAGGGTGTGGGGAGAAACGCGCGAGAACTTTACTTTTACGGCTGGAAACTTCACGCGCCTGCGAATCGCCGGCGGCGAGCAGGCGTTCGCCGGCTTGTTCGCGCTGCACGAGCACCCGCTCGCCGAGGAGCTGCGCGCGACTATCGGCACACGCCTCGATATATGGCGCGACGGTGACGGCCACCGTCGGGAAACCGATCGCAACACCACATCAGTGTTTCGCGATGATCGCTACGCGGACCATCGAGACACCGAGGTCAGCCCGAACGTGGGCCTCGTCTGGACGCATGGACAGGCATGGCGCGTTCGGACGAACCTCGGGCATGCGTTTCGCCGGCCCACGCTCAACGAGCTCTACCGACCCTTTCGCCAAGGGGCGAACGTAACCGAGGCCAATCCAGCGTTGCGCACCGAACGCGTAACGAACGGCGAACTCGGCATTGAGTGGACTCCCCTTGGCCGCAGCCGACGAGGCTTCGATCCGCACGGTTGGCCCGTGCGTGATCAACCCGCGCCACTCACCTTCTCCGCCACCGTCTTCCGTAACGACCTCCGCGATGCCGTCGGCAACGTCACGATCGCGCGCGGGCCGGGGACGTTTCCGATTGTCGGCACGCTCGCGGCAGGCGGACTCGGGCGTCAGCGGCTCAACCTCGATCGCACGCGCACACAGGGCGTCGAACTTTCAGCGGCCTGGCATTTCGCTTATAGGTTCTCGATCACGGGCGACATGCTCTTCAACGACGCCACCGTGCGCGGCGCGGCGGTCGCGCCGGCCCTCGTCGGCAAACAGGTCGCGCAGGTGCCGCGGAGGAGCGCGGCGCTCGGGGCGTCGTGGCGCGCACCGGGGCAGTTCACCTTCACGCCGCGCGTGCGGTGGATCGGACGGCAATTCGAAGACGACGAGAATTTGCTCCGGCTCGGCGAGGTCGTCGTCGCCGATTTGAGCGTGGCGCGGCCCGTCGGGAAGCACCTCGAGATTTTTTTGGCTGCGGAGAATCTCG
>JAEUHB010000285.1 GCA_016794665.1 Opitutaceae bacterium | reverse complement strand
GCCTCGATCGCGGCGGCCTCGAGGTCGGCCTTGGGGTCGGGGTGGTGGGCCTCGACGATGCCGACGTGGTCAAAGAGAAACTTGTTGCTGCCGCCGCCGCCGAGGTGGCCGGAGCGGAAGAGCACGCGCATGTCGCTGGAGCTGCGGTTGTGGTTGTCGGTCATGACCTCCACGATCACGGGGACCTTGTGCGGGGCATAGCCCTCGTAGACAACATGCTCGAGGTTGCTGGAGTCGCCCCCGGTGCCGGCGCCCTTGGCGATGGCGCGCTGGATTACGTCGCGGGTGACGCTGGCCTTCTTGGCCTTCTCGACCGCGGCGTGGAGCCGCGGATTGCCGTCGATGTCACCACCGCCGAGCTTGGCGGCGACGGTCATCTCCTTGACGAGTTTCTGGACAACCTGGCCTTTCTTCAGGTTGACGATTGCGCGCTTCGCGTGGAGCCATTGACGTCCCATGTCGGCGAGATTGGGAAGGCGGGCGGGGGGCGGGCAATGCCGAAGTGCCGTGGCGCAGCGGGAAAACGAAGGGGCTCAGGGCTTGCAGTCGCCGCTGTAGCACAGCCAGCACATAAGCAGGACTATGATGGAGAAAATCGCGATGAGGATCATTTGCGGGGCGGTCCGCCCGGGGTAGGGAGGTGAAGCAACCGAGTGAGCGCAAAGGTGCGACGGCCGGCTGGCCAGAAATATTTATCGGCACCGTCAGATTTTATTTCCGGGAAATATTGAACGCCGGGAATCGCGCCGCCCGTTGACTGTGGCGCGCAAACAGCGTCCCGTTGCCCGTCCATGACGCACCGCCTGCCCGCCATCGTGCACCTCGACGCCGACGCGTTCTTTGTGTCGTGCGAGCTGGCGCTGCGGCCGGAGCTGCGCGGGAAAAAATGCGCCGTCGGCGGGCGCGAGCGCGGCATCATCTCGTCGGCGAGCTACGAGGCGCGCGCGTGCGGGGTCTACACGCCGATGCCGACGCAGCGCGCGCTCAAGATCTGCCCGGATCTCATCATGCTGCCGCACACGAGCGGGCTCTACGGCCGGATGTCGGGCCGGATGTTCGATGTCTGCGAGACGCTCACGCCCCTCGTGCAGCGCAACTCGATCGACGAGGGCTACCTCGACCTCGGGCCCTGCGGCTTTGCGGATGGCGCGGCGCTGGAGACGCGGGTGCGGGGGTTGCAGGCGCGGCTGTGGGACGAATTGCAACTGCCGGTGTCGTTCGGCCTCGCGCGCAACAAGCTCGTCGCGCAAATCGCCTCGAAGCTCCGCAAGCCGCGCGGGTTCATCGTCGTGCCGCCGGGCACGGAGGAGGCGTTCCTCGCGCCGCTTGCCGTGGGCAAGTTGCCCGGCATCGGCGCCAAGACCGAGGCCGCGCTCAATGCCCGGGGCGTGAAGCTCATCGGCGACATCACCGCGCGCGGCGAGGACGAGCTGCAGTCGATCTTCGGGGACGGCTGGCGCGAAATGCTTGCGACCGCGCGCGGCGAGGACGAACGCGAAGTCCACACCGAGCACGACGACGCCAAGAGCTACTCGCAGCAGGAGACTTTTGGCGCCGACATCGGCGACTTCACCGCGATCGAGCGGGTCGCGAAGCGTATGATCGATGAGCTCCTCCCGAAGATTCGCGAGGATGGGAAACGCGTGCGGACCATCACGGTCAAGGTGCGCTATCCGGACTTCACGCAGGAGACGCACGGCCGCAGCCTCGCGGAGGCGACGGACCTGGAGGCGCCGTTCTACCCGCTGGTGGCCCCGCTCCTGCGCGCCGCGTGGGGAAAACCCCGGCCGCTGCGGCTGGTGAGCGTGCGTTTCTCCGGGGTGGAGGAGGGCGCGCGGCAACTGGAGATGTTTGCGCAGGCCGACGAGAAGCGCCGCCGCCTCGCCGGCGTGCTCGACCGGCTCAATGATGGCGGGCGCGCCGCGGTCGTGCGCCACGGTCACCAGCTCGGATCCCCGGGCTGAGGTTCTCCCGGGGGACCACGCCTGCGGCGTTGCCGCGGGACGGATGATTCCGTTGTTTCAGGTTTCACCCCTATGAAGCGCGCTGGAATCCTGCTTAGCCTGCTACCGGTTGCTGCCGCCCTCGCGGGCGAGTTCCACATTGAGCGGTCTGTGATCCTCACCGGCCGCGGGAAACAATTCTACACCCAGTCGCGCGCCGCGCTCATCCCTGGCGAACGGCCCCGCGTGATCCTGACTACGCAGGAAACGGATCCCACGGGGGCGCACGGCTACAAGGACATGTTTGTCGTCGAGACCACCGACCTCGGCCGCACGTGGTCGGCGCCACGGGCGATTCCGTCGCTGCGCCGGGCGCGCATGCCCGAGGGCCATGACTTCGTCATCGGTGACGTGTGCCCGCAGTGGCATGCGGCGACGGGCGTCGTGCTGGCGACCGGCAAGACCTTTGGCTTCCGCGGCGGCACGACCGAGGACCGAGGCCTGGAGCGCGTGTCCTATTCCGCCTATGATCCGCGGGCCGATGCGTGGGGCCCGCTGCGGCTCGTCGAGCTGCCCGCCGCCGATCACGAAGGGAGACCATTCCTCGAGCCCAACGCTGGCTGCCACCAGCGCGTCGATCTGCCCAACGGCGAGATCCTCCTGCCCATCCGTTACCGCAAGGATTCCGGCGTGCGCCACTACACCACGATCGTCGCGCGCTGTCGGTTCGACGGCACGATCCTGCGCTACGTCGAGCACGGCTCCGAGTTCCTGATCCCGCGCGATCGCGGCCTCTACGAACCGTCCGTGGCGGCGTTTGGCGGCCGCTATTTCCTCACGATGCGCGCCGACCACTCGGCGTTCGTGGCGCGCGGGCGCGACGGGCTGAACTACGAGCCCTTCCGCGAGTGGCGATTCGACGACGGTGCTGTTCTCGGCAGCCACAACACCCAGCAGCACTGGCTCGCGCGCGGCACCACGCTCTATCTCCTCTACACCCGCCGCGGCGCCAACAACGACCATGTGATGCGGCACCGCGCGCCGCTCTTCATCGCCGAAGTGGATCCGGAGAGGCTCGTCGTGCGCCGCGCGACCGAGCGCATCGTGTTTCCCGAGGAAAACGCCGACCTTGGGGCGGGGTTCGCCCCGCTCACGATCTCCGACCGCGAGGTGTGGGTCGTGACCTCGGAAATCCCGACGCGCGGCAGCCGCGACTACAACCGTGTGTTGCTGGCCCGGCTGCTTTGGTGAACCGCCTTCCATCTGACCCATGAAAAAGCCCTGTTTGCTCCTCCCGCTGGCCTGCGCCACTCTCGCGGTGCCGATCCTGACCGCCGCCGACGTTGCCTTCAAAGGCGACGTCACCGATGTCCGCGTCATCCGCCACATGGATTCGCACCCCGGCTCGTCCGAGCTGTGGGAGGCCTACCTCGTCCAATGGCGCGGCAAGCATCTTGTCGCCGCGTTCGGCGTGAAAATCCCCGGCAAGACCGACATGGGCGACATTGTCGCCAGCGTCTCGACCGACGACGGCGACACCTGGGGCCACCCCGTCACGATCTTCGATCACCGTGAGCGTCAGGGCACGATCCAGTTCGCCTACGCGAATGCGATTCTCTTCAAGCCGTCCGGGCAGGATGTGCTTTGGGCCTTTGCAATGCGTTGCCCGATGAACTACCGGCACAGCGAGGATTCGCAGCTCGTCGGTGCCTACAGCGCCGATGGCGGCCGCTCGTGGGTGCCGGTCGAGCTGGCCATGGGCTACACCGGGCCGCTGATCGCCGTGGCGGCGCCCTACGAGCACACGGAGAAAGGCCGCCCGCGCTACCTGTTTCCCCTGCACCGCAACACCCGCCGCAACGATCCGCTCGGCGGGCGCGATCACTTTGTGCTCAGCAGCACAAGCCTGCTCGAGTGGAACCTCGCTGGCTTCATCCCGCAGCCGACGAGCGGCCCGAAGGTCTTTCTCCACGAGGGCCACATCGACCTCGGTGACGCGCCGGGCGAACTCAAGATCGTCATGCGCACTGCGGACTATGAGGACGAGCGCAAGATGACCGACCCGCCCCGCGCGTTCTCGTCGGTGAGCCGCGACGGCGGCCGCACGTGGAGCCCCGCGCAACAGGAGCCCGACCTCTGGAACGCGAAATCCAAGGCGTGGTTCGGCCGCACCGCCGCGGGATCGCACCTCTACGTCTACAACGACGGCCCCGCGTCGCCGGCGCCCAACGGCCGCACCTCGCTCCGCTACAAGGTCAAGCCGCCCGGCGGCGCATGGGGCGCGGAGCGGACGTTCTTCGACGCGGGCATCAAGAACTCCTACCCGACGCTCATCGAGGTCGCGCCCGGCGATTTCCGCGCCGTGTGGGACAGCGGGACCAAGGACCGCACGCGCACGCACATCCGCTTCGGGAAATTCAAGCTGGCTCGCTAACGTAAAGTCGCCCGCCACCTGCGCTCCGTCATGGCCCTCGTCACCCGGCTCTGAGCCCTCGTCCCGATGCATTTTTTCCCGTGGCGACTCCGGACTGTGTTTGCCAATGCGGCTCGCCTGATCGCGCACCCGGCCGCCACGGGGTTCGCGCTGGCGGCAGTGTGGGGCGGCCTTGCACCCGCGCGCGCGGCCGCGCCGTTCCTCGAGAAAGCGCACCTCTTCGAGGAGAAGACTGACGGTTTCGTTTCCTACCGCATCCCGGCCCTCGTGGTCACCGCCCAGGGCACCGTGCTCGTCTTCTGCGAGGCGCGGAAATTCTCCGGCCTCGACTGGGGCGAGATCGAGATCCACTCGCGCCGCAGCACCGACGGCGGGCGCACGTTTAGCCCCTCCCGCCAGATCGCGCACGCCGGCCCACGCCTGCCGCGCAATCCCGCCAACGCGGATCAGCCGCCCGGCAAAGTGATCGGCGAGCCCGGACAGCAGACGGTCAACAATCCCGTCGTGATCGCCGACCGCGACGGCACCGTCCACTTCATCTACTGCGTCGAATACATGCGCGCGTTCTACCTGCGCAGCACCGACGACGGCCTCACGTGGAGCAAGCCCGTCGACGTCACGGCCGCCGCCGACCGCTTCCGCCCGGAGTGGCCCTGGCGCGTCATCGCGACCGGCCCTTGCCACGGCATCCAGCTCCGCAGCGGCCGCCTCGTCGTCCCGGTGTGGCTCGCGAAGGCGGAAGGCGGCGCGCACGGCAAGGCCGTCGTGGCGACGATCTTTAGCGACGATCGCGGCGGCACCTGGCGACGCGGCGACATCGCGGTTCCCAACACCGCCACCACGCCCGGCGTGAGCGAGGCCACCGTCGCCCAACTCAGCGATGGCCGCGTGATGCTCGTCGCGCGCAACCACGCCCCGTCCCACCGGAAGGTCGTCGTGTTCAGCCGTGATGGCGCGACGGGGTGGAGCCGTCCCGAGTTTGCGGAGGCCCTGCCCGAACCGATCTGCCAGGCGAGCTTGCTCAGCTATGAGGATCCCGCCGCGCCGGGAAGGTCGCGCCTGCTTTTTTCCGGCCCGGATTCGCTGGAGCGCGCCGACGGCAATGCCGCGCCCGGTTCCCGCCGCGATCGGAAGAATCTCTCTGTCAAACTCAGCCACGACGACGGGCGCACGTGGTTGGCCACGCGCTCGCTCGAACCGGGCCCGAGCGCCTACAGCGACCTCGCCGTGCTGCCCGATGGCACGGTCCTTTGCCTCTACGAAAACGGCCGCCCCGGCGCGACGCGCCCCAACTCCACGCGCACCGACTGGCCCTACGCGCGCCTCACGCTCGCCCGTTTCAATCTCGCATGGCTGGCCGCGGGAGCGCCGCCGCCGTGAGCCGCGCTGAGCGCGAGGTCCGGGGACAATGCGATCGTCGCCGGCGTGATGCGCAGCGTTCGCGGTAGCCGCCGGACGTGGTTGCAAGTCCGGTGGTCTGGGCCTGGCACCACTTATTCGAGTTTGCAGCGTGCACGGGCGTTGCGATCATTGCCTGTTCCCGTTCACCCCATCGTCACCCCATTGCCCATGAGCATTCCGCATCGTTGGTTGCTGGCGGCTTTTTTGGCCGCCTCCCTCAGAATCTCGGCCGCGGCGCAGACTGCACCCGCTACCTCCGTTCCAAAGGAGGCGCCCGTCCAGCTCTCCGTCTTCGAGGTCAACACGTCCAAGGACATCGGCTACCAGTCTTCCAACGCCGCCGAGGTCACGCGCATGAACACGCCCATCGAGAACATCCCGATGAACGTCACCGTGTTCAACCAGCAGTTCATCGAGGATCTCGTCGCCACCAGCTCCGATCAGCTGCTCGCCTACGACGCCTCCTCGGTGAAGACGACGGAGAACGACGGCTTCCTCGCGCGCGGCTCCGCGAGTGTCGGCACCAATTTCCTCAATGGCTTCGCCCAGACCTCCGGCTTCGGCTCGCAGCCGCTCGCCAACATCGAGCGCGTCGAGGTCATCCGCGGCCCCGCCGCCGTGCTCTACGGCTCCGGCGGCTACGGCGGCACCTACAACCGCATCACCAAGCAGCCGCGCGAAAAGGCCTTCACCGCCGGGCGGCTCATCATGAGCGACGACCACTCTTTCCGCGCCGAGCTCGACCTCAACGTGGGCGCCCTCCCGGTCTTCGGCGGCAAGGCCCTGCAGTTCCGCGTCAACGGCATCCTTGACCGCGGCCACACGTGGTTCGGCCAGCGCCGCAAGGAGGACGGCCTCGCGCCGACCTTGCTCTGGAATGTCGGCCCGCGCACCAAGGTGATCGTCGAGTATTTCTTCAACTGGCGCGAGAGCCAGGCCAGCTGGGAGACGCCGGTGCGCGCCGGCGACCCCAAGGGTCTCGTCACTGGCGATGGCGTCTATCGCGTCATGCCGCGCCGGGTCGCCTGGATGATCCCCGACGACTATCGCCGCAACACCCGGCGCGTCGCTTCGACCGATCTGCGCCACGCCTTCGCGGACAGCCTGCAGTTCCGCTCGCAGTTCCAATACGAGAGCAAGGATCAGAACAACCGCGAGACCCAGGCGCTCTCCGACAGCCTCACCATCCTCCGCGACACCGCGCTCATGCCTCGTCTGCTGCGCTACCAGCCGCGCAAGACGGAGAATTACCGCGCCCGCAACGAACTCATCTGGACCGGCGCCACCGGGGCGGTCCAGCACCGCCTGCTCCTTGGCCACGGCTGGCTCCAGCAATATGACTGGAACTACAGCTATCGCACGTCGCGCAACAACGGCGGCATCAGCGCCGCCAACCTCGCCGGCTCCGGCGCGCTGACGGATGCGCAGGCGGGGCTGGCGTTCAATTCGTTTCCCTCCGTCACCTACGCCCAGCTGCTCGCCAATCCGCAGGTCGCCGGCTACCACCCGAATCTCCTGCTGCCGATCAACCTCTTCGATCGCGGCGTCGAGAAACTGCTCGCCGGCTCCGCGCCGCTCCCGCCGCTCTACTACAACACCGGCGCCTTCACCTACCTGGGCAACACCGACCTCTACGCCAACGATGTCTTCTCCGTGCTTGGCGACCGCGTGTTCGTGATGGCGGGCGCACGCCGCACGCAAGTCGCCCGCAAGACGATCAATTTTCTGAGCGGCGCTTTTCCCAACCAAGTCCCCAATCCCAACGCGCCGACCGTCTATCGCACACCTTCCGCCACCACGAGCAGCTTTGGCGCGGTCTGGCACCTCACGGCTGACAAGACGTTCTCCCTCTACGCCAATCTTAATTCGTCGTTCAGCCCGCAGTTCAACCTCCAGCCCGACGGCAGCCCGCTCGACGAGGAGACCGGCAAGCAAAAGGAGTTTGGCCTCCGCTTCAGCCTGCTGCGCGGCCGGCTCACCGGTCTTGTGACCTACTTCGACATTCTGCAGGATAATGTCACTCGCGCCGATCCCGCGCCGGGTCGCACCGGCTTCTTCCTCCAGGAGAGCGGCCAGCGCTCCACCGGCTACGAGATCAGCCTCAATGGCCGCGTGACCGACCAGTGGCTCATGACCGCCGGCTTCTCCGACACCGATGCCCGCAATGACATCACGGGCGTTGGCAAGGATCTCTCGCCGCGGTTCCGCTTCACCGCGTTCAATCGCTACAACTTCAACCACGGCCCGCTGAAAAACCTCAGCCTCAGTCTCGGGACGATCTACACCGGCACGCGCGATCTCACCAACGCCACCGCGCGCGGCGAACCCAACTGGGGGCCGCTGCCCTCGTGGTGGCGCATCGACACCATCATCGGCTACAAGCTCCGCCCGTCGGGCAGCCGCTACTCCTACGACTTCGCGTTCAAGGTGAACAACGTCCTCGACAACACCGACATCTACTACGTCGGCCAGTGGTATCGCTACACGCTCGACCCGGGCCGCGAGTGGCAGGCGGTCACGAGCGTGCGGTTCTGAACGCACGACCTGTTGTGCGCGCTCTTCCCCTGTTGCTCGCCGCGGTCGGCTCCGCGCTTGCCCCCGCGGTTGCCGCGGAGCGTCCGAACATAGTCCTCATCCTCGCCGACGATCTCGGTTGGCGTGATCTCCGTTGCACGGGCAGCCCGTGGCACGATACCCCGCACCTCGATCGGCTCGCCGCCCAGGGGATGCGCTTCACGCAGGCCTACGCTCCCGCGCCCATCTGCTCTGCATCGCGCGCGGCAATCCTCACCGGCCGTTCGCCGGCGCGCCTCGGCTTCGAGTTCGTCGTGAAAGACTCGGGTGCGAAGCTCCCGTCCGGGCTGCCGCTCACGCCGCCGCCTTACCCGCGCGAATTGCCGCTGTCGGAGATCAGCGTCGCCGAAGTGCTGGGCCCCGCAGGCTACGCGACCGGATTCTACGGCAAGTGGCACCTCAACCAACATGGCGGCTCCTATCTCAGCTGGTCGACGACGCACGGCCCGCTCCAGCAGGGTTTCGCCGAAGGCGCCGCCGACTTCGGCAGCCACGCTTACGGTGATCTCGCGCGCGGGGCAGGGGAGAAGGACCCGCTCCCGGCCGGCGACTACGGGCGCGACACCCTCATTGAGAAGGCCGTCTCTTTCCTGCGCGCGCATCGGCGCGAACCGTTCTTTCTCTATCTCTCGCACTACTATGTCCACGACCCGATCCGCACGCGCGCCCAGTGGCTCGTCGACAAATACGCCGCGCGCCTTCCCGCCGGGGCCGACCCGCTGCGCGCCGGCTACGCCGCGATGGTCGAGACCCTCGACCACCTCGCCGGCCAGGTGCTGCGCGCCCTCGACGAACTTGGCCTCGCCGACAAGACGCTCGTCGTCTTCACCTCCGACAACGGCGGCCACCCGCGATACTCCGCCAATGGCCCGCTGCGTGGCAGCAAGTGGAATCTCCACGAGGCCGGCCTGCGTGTCCCGTGGATCGTGCGCTGGCCGGGCCGCGTGCGCGCCGGCGCGACAAGCGACGCCCCGATCATCGGCACCGATTTGCTGCCCACGTTTTGTGCCGCCGCGGGTGTGGCGTTGCCGGCCGGGGTTGCGCTGGACGGGCGCAACCTGCTCCCGTTGTGGCGCGGTGAGGCCGCCGCCGACACCACACGCGAACTCGTCTGGCATTTCCCCTTCTATCACCCCGAAGGCGCCGCCTATGCGAAGGCGCTCCCGCGGATCGGCACCGATGATTTTGCCGTCAGCCGCACGCACCCGCAGTCCGCCATCCGCGTCGGCTCGTGGAAACTGCATCACGATTACGAAGCCGGCTACGCTCAGCTCTTCGATCTTGCCGCCGATCCCGGCGAGCAACGTGACCTCTCCGCGGCGCAACCCGGGCGGGCCCGCGACCTGCGTGCCCGCCTCGACGCCTCGCTGCGGTCCGCCAGCGCCCGATTCCCGACTCCTTCGGCCCCTCCACCTGTTTCCCCCCGAAAATGATCGCCCGCCTCCTCCGCTCGTTCCTCGCCTTCGCCGCCGCCGGCGCCGCGCTCCGCGCCGCGCCGTTGCTCGAATCCACCGCGGTGTTTCCCGCCAACTCCAACGGCATCGCGCGCCACCGCATCCCCGGCGTCGTCGTCACACCCAAGGGCACCGTGCTCGCCTACTGCGAGGCGCGGAGAAACAACAGCTCCGACTGGGGTGAAATCGAGATCCATCTCCGCCGTTCCACCGACGGCGGCAAGACCTGGGACGCGCCTCGCCACATCGCGCACCGCGCCGCGCGCCTCGAGGGCAACCCGCGGAAGAAATCCGGCGGCGAGCGCGAGCAGACCGTCAACAACCCCGTCGCCATCGTCGACCGCACCACCGGGGCGATCGAATTCGTCTACTGCGTGAACTATGCGCGCGCCTTCTCGATGCGCAGCACCGACGACGGCCTGACTTGGAGCGCGCCCGTCGAAATCACCGCGAGCTTCGAGCCCCTCCGCCGCCACTATGATTGGAAAGTGATCGCCACCGGCCCCGGCCACGGCCTCCAGCTCAAGAGCGGTCGTCTCGTCGTCCCCATCTGGCTCGCCTACGGCAAGACCGGCGACCACAAGCCCTCCGCCTCCGGGACGATTTACAGCGACGACCACGGCCAGACGTGGCGGGCCGGCGACATCGCTTTTCCGAACGCCGGCGATTTCGGCGATCCCAACGAGACCATGATCACCACGCTCGCCGACGGCCGCGTGCTGCTCGTCGCCCGCAGCGTCTCCAAGGCCAACCGCAAGCTCCTCAGCACCAGCGCCGACGGCGCCACCGGCTGGAGCACGCCGAAGTTCCACGATCAACTCTGGGAACCGATCTGCATGGCGAGCATCGTCGCCCATCCGGCGCAGCCCGGCCTGCAGCTTTTTTCCAACCCGCACACGCTCGCTCGCGATGCCAGCGGCGGGGAGATGCCGGCGAAGAGTGGGAAGCGTGAAAACCTCTCGATCAAACTCAGTCGCGACGACGGTCGGACCTGGCCGGTGAACAAGACCCTCGACGCCGGCCCGAGCGCCTACTCCGACCTAGCCGTCCTGCCCGACGGCACCGTCCTTTGTCTCTACGAAAAGGGCTCCGACATCGTTGCCGCCCGCTTCAACCTCGAATGGCTCGGCGCCGGACCCTGAGTTGACGCTCATCGCGCAAGGGTCAGTTTGCCCCTGGGTTCATTGTCCGGATATTCCGTATCTCGTGAGTTCACTGTGCTCCCGATGGCTGGCCCCATGAATTTGTCATTCTCCCTTTTCGCCGTCTTGTTCCTAGCGTCGCCGGCGGCGTTGCCCGCCGCCGATGCGCCGCTGCCTTCCGACTTCAAGGCCAAGCTCCAGACAAGCCTCACGCGCCACCTCAATCAATTGCTCCGTGACGACGGCTCCGTGGCCGCGATGAAGGGGAAGACCGCCGAGGGCAACGGCGCGCTGGCATTTTACCTGATGGCCGGGATCACCGGCGAGCCGAAGTTCCGCACCGTGGCGCTCGCGCTCGCGGATCAAGTGTTGAAAGACATGCGAGCCACGAAGCACGGCGTGCTGCCGATCAAGGAGAAGGACAAGCCCGGTGGCGCGACGATCATCGGCGGCGGCCCGCCCGCGCTGGGCGCCTACACGACGGCGGTCGCTTACATTCTGCACCAGGAAGGCGGCAGAGCCGACGACCTGAAATACCTCGCCACGGTGATCGACCGTTATCCGTGGAACGAGGAAGGCTGGTGGGCCTCGACTATCGATGTGGAGACCGGAGAATCGAAACAGCCGCTGACCAAGCCCGCGATCATCAACAAGACCGCCGCCATCGCCATGGCGGCCGGAATCATCAGCGGCTACGTGCGCGAGATCGATCCTGCGCTCGCTGCGCGGCTGAAGCGCAAGGCCGACCAGTGCATCTACGGCCAAATCCTCCCCGCGCAGCTCGCGGATGGCTTTTGGCACTACAGCCTGAAAGGCACGGACCCGAAGGACAAGGACGTGCTCGGCTACTTCATGCTTACGACTAAGGAGCTGATGAACCTGCAGCGATTCAACCCCGCGTATCGCGAGGCGAGGCTGTTCGCCGCCTTGCGCAAGGCCCAGGCCTTCGCGCTCCGGCACATCGCGCCGATGACCGATCCGAACACGGGAACCTCCACCTCCGAGCACGCCACGCGCGGCACGCCGAAGCACTACGTCGTCACCGAGGATTTGAAACGCAGCTTCCAACTCGGCCTCGTCCTCCTCGGCGGTGGCCACACGTCCGAAGGCATCAAGATCATGACTCCTGCGCTCGAACGTTTTCCGTTTGGCAACGCTGGCCAGGAAGGCGCTCACGCCGCGGAACCGACGGCGCTGCTCCTCTCGGGGTTCTGATTGAATCATGAGGACCACTTTTGCGCTCGTCATCACCTTGCTGCCCGTGCCGCGGGCCGCGCTGCGCGCCGGTGAGCAAGCCAACGGAGGACGCGAATGAGCCTCGCCGGCGAAGGCGCCGTGGCGATCTGGCACGACATAGCGCCGGAGGGGCGCGATGCGTTCTATGCCTGGCATGGCGAAGAGCACATGCCCGAGCGACTCGGCATTCCTGGTTTCGTGCGTGGGCGGCGCTACGTCGCGCTCGAGGCAGCGCTCGAGTTTTTCAACCTCTACGAGACCGACAGCGTCGAGGTGGTGAAAGGGCGGGACTACGCCGCGCGGCTCAACAACCCCACGCCAAGGACCACATCGACGCTGAGACACTTCCGCAAGGTCGCGCGCTCGCTCTGCGGCGTCGTCGCTTCCTACGGGCAGGCGAGCGGCGGGCTCTGCGCCACGCTCCGTTACGATGTCAGCGAAACCACGGCTGCTGCCCATCTCGCCGCCATGCGCCGCGAATTCTTGCCGAGACTCGTGACGCTGCCGGGCATCTGTGGCGCCCACCTCCTCATCGCTGACGATGCGGCGAGTGGTGTGGTCACGGCGGAGCAGCGGGCGCGCGGCGACGCGACCGCCATTCCCCGTCATATCGTGATGCTCGAAGGCTGGGGCGACGAGCGACCGTTCATCGCCGCCGCGCGCGAGCACCTGGCGGAGCGCGCCCTGGCTGTGGTCGGCGCTAGCGGTCCCTTCGCCCTCGATATCTACCGGCTCCAGGTCACGCGGCTGAAAACCTGATCGTTGAGCGCGTAGGCACGCCGTCTAACTCCCCGGCGTCGTCGGAGCTCGCTCCGCTGGGATGCGGGTTGGGCGGTTTCACGGCGGTC
>JAEUHB010000174.1 GCA_016794665.1 Opitutaceae bacterium | reverse complement strand
CGCAACTCCAGCAGAACGACCTCCCCGGCGCCACCACCACCCTCGAGCAGGCCAACGCGCGCTTCCCGGACAACCACGAGATTTCCATTCTGCTCGCGCAGCTGCACCTGCGTGCCGGCCAGCACGACCGCGTGATTGCCGCCATGTCCCGCGTGCTCGGCCGCCGCGGGGATCTCGTGCAACCCTACCTCCTCATGATCGACGCGGCCAAGGCCGCCGGCAAACTCGATGCCCTCGCCGATCTCTTCCGCCAGAACATCGCCAGCAACCCCTCGGTGTCGCTCCTCCACCACATGCTCGGCCTGACCTTGCGGCAGCAAAACAAGCCCGCCGAGGCGCGCACCAGCCTCGAGAAGGCCGCCGAACTGGCGCCACAGTTCGTCCCCTCGCTGACCGAGCTCGTTGGACTGGACCTAGCCGAGGGGCGCAACGACGCTGCGCTTGAGCGCGCGAAGCAATTCACGGAGCGCCTGCCCAAGGCCGCCGTCGGCCCGCTGCTCACCGCGCAGGTGCACCACGCGGCGAAACGCTGGCCCGAGGCCGAGGCCGCCGCCACGCAGGCCCTTCAGCTCGATCGCAATCAAGGCTCCGCTTACGGTGTCATCGCGGACTCGTTCGCCGCGCGCCGGAGCGAGCCCGGGATCTCGGCCGCGATCGAGGCGTTCCTCGCCAAGTTCCCCGCCGAGCAGGCGGCGCAACGCGTCGCGGCGCAGGCTCTGGTCGTGGTCGGTGCGCATGAACGTGGGCGAGAGCTTTATGAAAAGATCCTCGCGACCTCGCCCAACTTGGTCCCTGTGCTCAACAACCTCGCGAACCTCCACGCCGAGCAGCTGGGCCAGCTCGACCGCGCGCTCGAACTCGGCCGCAAAGCCCGGGCCGCGGCGCCCGCCGATCCCGCCGTAGCCGATACCCTCGGCTGGATCCACTTCCGGCGGAAGGAATACACCGAGGCCGCCGCGCTCCTCGAGGAGGCCGCGAAGGGGCTCGCCGGCAATCCCGAGGTGCAGTTTCACCTCGCCATGTTGCGGCGGACGCAGGGCCAGAACGACGCGGCGCTCGCCGCCCTCCGCGCGGCCGCGGACGCAAAGGTTGATTTTCCCGGCAAGGAAGAGGCGAAGCGCGCGCTCGCCGAGCTGGAAAAAACGAAATAGTGCCGGGAAAATATTGTTTGCGCAGCTCCGGGCCGCATCGACGGGGTCTGTGGCGCGTCTCGCCGTCGCCACGCTTCGCGTGCCCTGCCATCCCCGATGAAATCGCTGCCCCTCGTTCTCCTCGCCCTCAGCCTCCCCGCCTCCGGGCTGCGCGCCCAGCCCGTCGCGCTGCCCAACGTCACCCTCCGCCCCGCCGAGGTGCTCAACCTCTGGCCCGGCCTCGCCCCCGGCGAAAAGGCGAACCCGCCGCCCGAGCGCATCGTGCCGCAGCGCCCGCGGCCCTTTGATCAAATCACGGACGTGAGCGTGCCCACGCTCGCGGTGTTTCATCCGCCGGCGGAAAAGCGCCTCGGCACCGGCGTGCTCGTGATTCCCGGCGGAGGCCTCGACCGCCTCGCGATCGAGACCGAGGGCTACGAGGTTGCCGAGTGGCTCAACGCGCGCGGCCTCACCGCGTTTCTCCTCAAATATCGCGTGCCTGCGCGCAGCGGGGGCCCGCGCTGGAAAGCCGGCGTGCAGGATGCGCAACGCGCGATGGGTCTCATCCGCGCCCGCGCCGCGGAGTGGAAAGTCGATGCCGACGCCATCGGTGCGATGGGGTTCTCCGCCGGCGCGGAGATCGGGCTCGTGCTCTCCGTCTATCACGCCGAGCCGCGACACTACGAGCGTGTCGATGCGGCCGACGATTTGTCCTCGCGGCCGGATTTCCACGTCGCGATCTACGCGGGCGGCATCACGGACTTTCGCGCGGGCACGCTGCGCGAGGACTTGGCGACGCGGCTGAAGAACGCGCCGCCGACCTTCATCGTGCATGCGTTCGACGACGCGGCGCAGTCCTCGATCATCCTCATGCAGGCGCTGAAGCGCGCGAACCTCGCCTCCGAGTTGCACCTCTTCTCCGCGGGTGCGCACGGCTTCGGCGTGCGCGACACGGGCCTGCCAGTCGGTCGCTGGCGGGAACTGTGTTTCGACTGGCTCGGCACGCTGGGCTTCCTTGATGCGCCCGGCGTGCGCACATTCGCGCGGGAGGTTGCCGCAGGTCGCCGGCCGCAGCTCCTGGTGCTGTCGCCCGGAGCTGACCGAGCGCAGGCTTACATCGCGCAGCGCCGCGTCGTGGCTGACACGCTGCGGCGTGGCGGCGCGGTCGCCGGTTACAAGGCCGCCTTTGCCACCGGCCCCGCGGGGGAGCCCGCACACGGCGTGCTCTTTAAGGGTGGCCGCATCGACGCCGCGGCCGGATCATCCACCGCCGTCGCGCTTGAGCCCGGCCTCCTGATCGAAACCGAGATCGGTTTTGTGATCGCAACGGACATCGCGACTAAAGTCCGCACGCCGCGGCAAGCGCTCTCCGCCGTGGAGGCGCTCGTGCCCGTGATCGAGCTGCCGCGCTACCTCGGCCCGGTCGTCGATGGCCGCCCCGCGCTTGATCCGCGCGAGGCCATCGCGGACAACATCGGCTCCCACCGCTTCATCGTCGGCCCGTCGATCGTGCCCGGGAAAATCGCGAACCTCGACAAGCTCGCCGTCTCTCTGCGCCGCGAAGGCCGCGTGCTGCACGAGACCACCGGTGCCGACGCGCGAGGTGGTCAGGCGCAGATGCTGATGACCCTGATCAACCAAATCGTCGAACAGGGCCGCATCCTTCACCGCGGCGACATCATCATCACGGGCGCCCTCGGCGGCCCGAAGCCCGCCGCAAAATGCAGCTACGCCGCCGACTTCGGCGCGCTCGGAAGAATTGAGTTCAGAATCGAGTAGGGCGCTGCTCCGTCAGAGCCGCGCGCCCCGTTTGGCGGCGCGCACGGTCGCGCTCGCCGGGCCGCCGGAGAGGTAGCCGACGAGTCCGTGCAGGTTGTAGTGATCGGATCCGCCGACGATTTTCCCGTTGCGGCACTTCAACCATGTCATGCCTGAACAGATCGCGGTCCGGCCCGTGGCGGCGAGATCGCCGAACGGGCCGTCGTGTGTCGCGATGAAGGTCCAACGGATGGCGACGTTTTCTCCTTCCGCAAACAAGCCGTCCAACTTCATGCGAAACGCCGGAAAAGCGCGCGTCAGCGGCTCGAAGACCTTGGAGCGAAACTCAGCGGGGCCGCGGATTTCACCGCCCTCGGTCCTGCCGGCCGCGGACGGGGACATCAGCTCGGCGATAACAGCCGGGTTCTTGCGGTTCCAAAGCTGGTCAAACCAACGGCGCGCGATGGCCTTGGGGGCGAGGACTCTTTTCTTCTTCGGTTTCATGGCGGTGGCGGATGGATGTGATTGGCGAGCTTCACTTCCGGAACATCGCGTCGCCTTCATTCCCGGCGCTGAGGATGTAGGCGAGCAGGTCCTGCAGTTCCTCGGGGTTGAGCGAGTTGATCAGGCCCGCGGGCATCATCGAGGTGGCGAAGGGCTTTCTCGACTTCACCGCGCTGGCCTTCACGCGGGTCTTGTCGTCGGACGAAAACGGATTCGCCAGCACGAGCAGATCACCGTTCTCCTCGCCGATGACGCGGCCCACGATGGGGTCGCCATCGGTGCGGTCGATCTGCTCGGTGCCGAACTGGTCGCTGATGACCTTCGAGGGCTCGATGATGTTCTCCAGGAGGTCGCGCACGCTGTAGCGCGCGCCGGCGCCGGTCAGGTCCGGGCCGGCGCCGCTGCCGCCGTCGCTGCCGAGGCGGTGGCAGAGGATGCACGCGGTGGCGGTAAACATCGCCTGGCCGCGGGCGAAATTGCGGCCAGTGAGTTTCGCGGGCAGCGCGGCCATCGCGCTCTGCACCGTGTAGGCGCGGCCGGGGCCCTGGGGCGTCATGGCGGGCGCGGCGAAGCCTGCGGGTGGCGGCTTCGAGAGCGCGTCGAGCGCGGCGCGCTCGGTCTTGTCGGGCACGTTGAGCAGCGCCTCGGTGCGGATATTCTGGATGAAGCCGGCGAAGCTGTTGCCGCCTTTCCAATTCTGCGTGCGCGGGAACCACGCGAAAAACTCCGCGCGCAGCTTGGGCGTCCACCCGGCGGTCGCGTGGCGCAGGGCGTAGGCGAGCGCGATCTGCTGGCGGTCGGGGCGGCTGGCGCTGACGGTGGAGACGACCTTGCCGTAGTTGTCGTTGCGGGCGTTGACGGCTGCGCCGCCGAGGTCCTCGCCGTAGACGGTGGGCGGCTCGGAGACGCTGAGCAGCGGCACGGCCTTCGCGACGACCTGCCGCGAATCGAGGTGGGCGAGCAAGGCGAGGAGCTCGCGGTTGACGAGCGGATCGCTGTGCGGGAAGTGCCGCTCGAGCGACGCGACCGCGACCGCGCAGGCCTCGGGGGCGGGCTTGCCCATGCGCGTGAACGCGAGCTGCCACGCGCGCAGGAGCGGCAGGCGGCGCTCCGGCGGCTGGGCGCCAAAGTCGAGGCGGGCGAGCGCCGAGAGCAGGCGCGGCTGGAGCGAGCGATCGCCGACGCGCGCGAGCGCGATCAGCGCCTCGATGCTCGCGTCGGGCTGCAGCTCGGCGAGCGCGCGGTCGGCCCAGCGCTCGGCGGGCTGGCGCTCAATGGCCACGCGCGCGGCGAAGCGCAGCGTGCGGTCCTTGCTCGCGAGGTGCGGCCACGCGGTGTCGATGGCGGCGGGCGGCGTGCCCTCGGCGTGCAGCGCCTCGAGCGTGCGCCGGATCTTCGCCTCCTCGGTCGGCGGCGCGATCTTCGCGGGCGCGGTGCTTTCGTTGCCCGTGTAGGTCACGCGGTAGAGCGCGGACTGCGTGCGCCGGCCGCCGACGGTGAAATACATCGCGCCGTCGTTGGGGTTGACGATCACATCGGTGAACGGGAGCGGCTTGCCGGAGACGAACTCGGTCTTCTCGCCGCGGAAGCTCGCGCCCTCGGGCGTGAGATGAATCGCGTAGAGCGTGCCGAAGGTCCAGTCGGCGGCGTAAAGCGCCTTCTGGAATTTCGCGGGGAACTTGGCGCCCGTGCCGAACGTGACGCCCACCGGGCAGCCGGGCCCGATGTTGACGACCTCGGCGAGGCTGTCGGCGTAGTAAGCCGGCCAGCGCCCGGCGCCCGAGCGCCAGCCATAGTCGCCGCCGCTGATCGCGTGGTTGATGCGCGTCGGCATATACCACGGCGTGCCCTGATCCCACTCCATGTCGGAGTCGTAGGTGAAGAGCTCGCCGTTTTGATCGAAGGCCATGTCGTATTGGTTGCGGAAGCCGATCGAGAAGAGCTCGGTCGATTTTCCGTCGCGGTCCGTGCGCGCGATGTAGCCGCCGGGGGCGAACTTGTTGCGCGCGTGGCCGCGGGCGTCCCACATGCGCGGGATGAGGTGGTCCTCGCCCCACGCGACCATGCGGGCCTGCTCCATGTTGCGCGGGAGATCGGTGTGGTTGCCGTTGGCGAAGTAGATCGACTGGCCGTCGGGCGAGAGCACGAGCGCGTGCGTGCCGTGCTCGCCGGAGCCGGTCATCGGGCGGAGAAACTCGATCTTGTCGTAGTGGTCGTCGCCGTCGGTGTCGCGCACGCGCCAGAGGCCGGACTTGCCGCGCTGCTCATTGACCATGATGTAGAGCGCCCCGAAGGCGTGGAGCAGGCCGTGCGCGCCGACCTCCATGCGCGGGCCGATGTCGGCTTTCTTCTTGCCGGCATCCTTGGCCGCGGCGGCGGGCTCGGGCTCGCCGGGGGTGCCGACCTTGAAGTTGGTGAAATCGAT
This sequence comes from Opitutaceae bacterium, assembly GCA_016794665.1. Classification (GTDB taxonomy): domain Bacteria; phylum Verrucomicrobiota; class Verrucomicrobiia; order Opitutales; family Opitutaceae; genus ER46. Next base: position 4,290 of record JAEUHB010000174.1, on the reverse strand, counting down.
CGCGAGGTGCTCGACCTTGGTGCCGGTGGTGGCGCCGACCGGCGGGAGCGTGAGCCGGTAGATGCCGCCGTATTGATCGGAAGCGAGGAGGCGGCCCTTGGGGTCCATCGTGATGGCGACCCAGGAGCCCTGGTCGCCCTTGGGCACGGTGTGGATGAGATCGACCTTGAAGCCGGGCGCGACGGCGAGGGCGGAGGCCGGGGTGGCCGTGGCCAGCGCGGCCATCGCGGCGCGGGCGGCGACACCCGGCGGCTCGGAGTCCGCGGCGGCGTTTTTCTTTTTGGGCGCCTGCGCGAGCAGGATGCACGGCAAGGCAAGAACGAGAGCGGTGACGCGAGTCAGGGAAGGGGGGGGTAGGGGCCAGCGTGGGAGAGCGGGCGGGGAATCACGCTGATTTCCGGCAGACGGGGGCGCGAGCCGATAGTTGCGACCGCGGATCGACGTTCGGCTTGAGCACGCGGCGGGAAGCCTGCTTTGTCGCGGCGATGTCGCTGCTGCCCCTGCTCGATGCCTCGTTGGTCGGCCGTGCCGCGCGCGCGGCGCTGGAGTTTGGCGACGCGCGTCTCTCGTTCGGCGATCTGGACGCGCGGTCGAACCGCACCGCCCGCGCGCTGCGGGCGCGCGGCGTGGGGCGCGGTGATCGCGTATCGTTCTTCCTGCAGAACCGCCCCGAGGTAATCGACCTTTGGCTGGCGGCGGTGAAGACCGGGGTCGTGCTCGTGCCGGTCAACGTGCTCTACCGCGAGCGCGAGCTGAAGCACATCCTGGCCGACGCCGAGCCGCGCGCCGTCGTGACCTCGCGCGATCTCGCGGGCTTCATCCCGCCGGGCGTCGCCATCTGGGACGTCGACGCGCTGGCGGCCGACGCGGCGAAAGAAAGCCCGGCGCGCGTCGCCGAGCCCTGCGACGCCGACACGCCGCTCGCGCTCATCTACACCTCGGGCACGACGGGGGCGTCGAAGGGCGCGGTGCTCACGCACGGCAATTTCGCCGCCAACGGCGCGACGCTCGCGCGCGACTGGCGCTTCACCGAGGCGGACCGCCTGCTCTGCACGCTGCCGCTCTTCCACGTGCACGGCCTCGCCAATGCGGTCCATTGCTGGCTCATGAGCGGCTGCCACCTGCGGCTGACGGAGCGGTTCGAGCACGCGAAGGCCGCCGAGTGGTTCGACGACTACCGGCCGACGGTCTTCTTCGGCGTGCCGGCGATGTTTGTGCGGCTGCTGGAGCTCCCGCCCCCGACCGCCCGCGCGATTGGCGGGTGGCTGCGGCTCGCGGTGTCGGGCTCGGCGCCGCTCCCCGCGGAGGTGCACGAGAAATTCCGCCAGCTCTACGGCTCCGTGATCCTCGAGCGCTACGGCATGACCGAGACGCTCATGAACGTGGGCAATCCCTACGACGGCGAGCGCCGGCCGGGCACCGTGGGCCTCCCGCTCGCGCATGTGCAGGTGAAGATCTGCGACGAGGCCGGCGCGCCCGTCGCCGACGGCACGAGCGGCGAGTTGTGGGTGCGCGGGCCCAACGTCTGCGCCGGCTACTGGCGCCGGCCGGATGCGACCGCGGCGTCGTGGCGCGACGGCTGGTTTCGCACCGGCGATCTCGGCGTGCGGGCGGCGGACGGCTACATCACGCTCCAAGGCCGCCGCAGCGACCTGATCATCTCCGGCGGTTTCAACATCTACCCGCGCGAGATCGAGGAGTTGATCCTCGAGCAGGCCGGCGTGCGCGAGGCGGTCGTCGTGGGCATGCCCGATGCCGTGCGCGGCGAGGTGCCGGTGGCCTACGTGGTCGTGGAGGCCGCGGCGTTCGACGAAGCCGCCTGCGCGGCGCGGCTGCGCTCGCAGCTCGCGTCGTTCAAGCAGCCGCGGGCGTTTGTGCGCGTCGATGCGCTGCCGCGCACGGCCCTCGGCAAAGTGCAAAAGCGGCTGTTGCCACTCCCGCCCGCGGCGGCCACCCGATGACTCCCGCGACGCTCTCCGTGCTGGCGCTGGTGGCGGTGATCGTCCTCAGCCTCACGTCGCGCATCAATGTCGGCATCGTCGCGGTGGCGCTCGCTTTCCCCGTCGGCATCTACGCGGCCGGCTGGAAGGCCGACGCGCTGCTCGGGCTCTTTCCCTCGGCGCTGTTCCTGACGCTGGCGGGCGTGACGTTGCTGTTCGGCGTCGCGCAGGAGAACGGCACGCTGGGCGCGCTGGCGCGCCGCGGAATGCGCGCGTGTGGCGGCACGCCGGCGTTGTTGCCGCCGCTGTTCTTTATCCTCGCCTGTGCGCTCGCCGCAATCGGGCCGGGTGCGATCGCGGCGAGCGCGCTGGTGGCGCCGCTGGCGATGGCCGCCGGCGCCACCGCGGGCGTGTCGCCGTTCGTGATGGCGCTCATGGTCGCCAACGGTGCGAACGCCGGCAACCTGTCGCCCTTCAGCGCGGTGGGGGTGATCGTGCACACGCAGATGCAGAAGGCCGGGCTGCCGGCCGCGGAGTTCGGCGTGTTTGCCGCGAACTTCGCCGCGCACGCGTTGGTCGCGGCGGGCGCGTATGTGTTTTTCGGCGGGCTCGCGTTGCGCCGCGCGCCGCGGGTCGCCCCGGCGGGCGCGGCGGAAGGGGCGCCGCTCACGGGCCGGCAGTGGCTCACGCTCGCGGTGCTGGCCGCGTGGATTGTGGGGGTCGTGGCGCTGAAAGTGAACCCGGGGCTCTCGGCGTTTGCGGGCGCGGCGGTGCTGATCCTCGCGCGAGCCGCGGAGGACGCGAAGGCGGTGGCGGCCGTGCCGTGGTCGGTGCTGCTGATGGTCTCGGGGGTGAGCGTGCTGGTGGGCGTGCTGGAGAAGACGGGCGGCATGGAGCTGTTTTCGTCGCTGCTCGCAGGGCTTGCGACGCCCGGCACGGTCAACGGCGCGATGGCCTTCGTGACGGGCCTGATCTCGACCTACAGCTCGACCTCGGGCGTCGTCTACCCGGCGTTCCTGCCGATGGTGCCGGGGCTCGTGGAAAAACTCGGCGGCGGCCATCCGCTGGAGATCGCCCTCAGCATCAACGTCGGCGCGGCGATCGTGGATGTGTCGCCGCTCTCGACGATCGGCGCGCTGTGCATCGCGGGCCTGCCGGCGAGCGGCGATGCGAAGCGGCTCTTCCGGCAGATGCTGCTGTGGGGTTTTGCGATGGTGGCGGTCGGCGCGCTCTTCTGCCAGTTCCTCATCCGCTTCTTCGTGCCATGAAATCTCAACCACCGATGGACACAGATGGCCGGAGGACAGAAAGGAGCCGGCTTGGTCGCCGCATCTGTATTACAATGTCCGAGGATCGCGCATGTTGAACAAATTCCTTGAACAGGAAGGCCGGGAAGAGCGGGAAGAATTCCGTTTCTGCTCTTCCCGGCCTTCCTGTTCAAATCCTCCGGGTGCGACGCCGTCGCATCTGTGTCCATCCGTCTTCATCTGTGGTTTCTTTGCTCCCATGAAAATCTTCCGGCTCCTCCCGCTGGCTCTCCTTGTCGCCGTGTTGCCCCTGCGCGCGGCCGAAACCGACGAAGCCGCCAAGCGGTGGGCGCAATACGAGCCCTCGTTCAAGGCCTTCGCGGAACTCGATGCGGCCCAGCCGCCGCCCGCGGGCGGCATCCTCTTTGTCGGCAGCAGCATTTTCCGACAGTGGGCCAACGTCACCGCGCACATGGCGCCGCTGCCCGTGCTCAACCGGGCGTTTGGCGGCTCGCGCACGGGCGACCAGCTCGCGCGCTTCGATCAGCTCGTGCCGCGCTACGCGCCGAGGGTGATCGTCTACTACTGTGGCAGCAACGACCTGAAGGCCGGCGCCGTGCCCGAGGATCCCGCGGCGATTTTCGCGCGCTTTCGCGAGTTCTCCGAGCGCGTGCGCGCGCGGTTTCCCGCGACGCGCCTCATCTTCGCGGCGGCGACGCGCTCACCCGATCGTGTCGCGCGCTGGGAGCAAGTTGACCACTACAATGCCCTCGCCCGGGCCTACTGCGCCGCGACGCCCGGCCGCGTGTTCGTGGATCTCAACCCGGCCCTCGTGGACGCCAACGGCCACCCGCGCCTCGAACTCTACCGGACCGACAAGCTCCATTTCCACCCGCCAGCCTACGACGCGTTCGCGAAGATCATCCGGCCGGTGCTGGAGCGCGAGTGGGCGGCCGCGGGCGGGGCGCGGCCGTAGTTCAACGCGCGATCAGAACCGCTGCGTGAACGTGAGCCAGTAGGAGCGCGGCTGGACGGGGACGTATTGCAGCATCGTGTCGCGGCCGGTCGCGGGAAGCGACGTGTAGCTCTGGCGGTCGCCGGGA
>JAEUHB010000262.1 GCA_016794665.1 Opitutaceae bacterium | reverse complement strand
GGAGCAACTCAAGCTTTCGGGCATCGCGGCGCGCCATCCCCGCGCCGAGGCGATGGTCCGCCTCCACCACTATCTCCGCGGCCTGCCCCGCCACCTCGGCCAGTACTCCGGCGGCATGGTGATCTCGCAGGATCAGCTCGATCGTGTCGTGCCGCTCGAGCCCGCCACCATGCCCGACCGCAGTGTCTGCCAGTGGGACAAGGACGACTGCGAGAACCTCGGCATCGTGAAGATCGATTTTCTCGGCCTCGGCATGATGGCCGTGCTGCAGGAGACCGTCGAGATCTGCGCCGCGCGCGGCGACACCACGATCCGCGCGCTCAGCGACATCCCGCCCGACGATCCGCTGACCTACGAAAAGATCCGCGCCGCCGACACCGTGGGGGTCTTTCAAATCGAGAGCCGCGCGCAGATGGCCACGCTCCCGCGTTTCCAGCCGCGCGATCTCTACGACCTCGCGATGCAGGTCGCGATCATCCACCCCGGCCCGATCACCGGCAACCTCGTGCACCCGCTCATCCGCCGCCGCAACGGCACCGAGGCCGTCGACTACCTCGACCCCAGCATCGAGCCCATCGTGAAACCCATCCTCGAGCGCACCAAAGGCGTGATCTTGTTCCAGGAGCAGATGCTCCAGCTCGCGATCGATCTCGCCAAGTTCACCGGCGGCGAGGCCGAGGAGCTCCGGCGCTCGATGGGCTTCGTCAAGGATCCCTCGCGCCTGCCCAAGTCGCTCGCCAAGCTCACCGCCGCCCTGCGCCGCGAGGGCCACGGCGATCACGTCGTCACCAAGGTCGTCTCGGCCACGACGGCGTTCTCCGCGTATGGCTTCCCTGAGTCGCACGCGATCGGCTTCGCGATGCTGGCCTACGCGAGCACCTGGCTGAAGTTCCACCGGCCCGCGCCATTCTACGCCAGCCTGCTCAACAACCAGCCGATGGGCTTCTATTCCCCCGCCACGCTGCTGCAGGACGCGCGGCGCGGCGGCCGCGAGCTGCACGCCAACCCCGTGTGCGTGCAGCGCTCGCACTGGCTCTGCACGGTCGAGGACGACCAGCACATCCGCATCGGCCTGTGCTACGTCCGCGGGCTCCGCAAGGCCGCCGCGCAGGCGCTGATCGCGGCGCGCGCGGAGCGGCCCTTCGCGACGCTCGACGATTTTCTGCGCCGCACCGTTTGCAACCCCGCGGAGCGCCGCGCCCTCGCCGCCGTGGGCGCGCTCGATGTCTTCTCGCCGCATCGCCGCGCCGCGCTCTGGCAGGTCGAGGCCGCGTGGTCCGACGACGAGGCGCTGTTCAGGCAATTCGCCGAGGCCTACCGCGACGACTCGCCGCTGCCCGCGATGACGCAGGTCGAGGAGCTGCAGGCCGATTTTTCGGGCCTCGGCCTCACCGTCGGCGTGCACCCGATGGCCACGCTCCGCGGTCGGCTGACCGGAGTCTGCACGGCGGAGGAGCTGAAAAAAACGCCCCACGGCCGGCGCGTGACGATCGCCGGCTCCGTCATCTGCCGCCAGCGCCCCGGCACGGCGAAGGGCTTTGTCTTCATCAGCCTCGAGGACGAGACCGGCATCGCCAACGCCGTCGTGCTCCCCGCGCTCTTCGAGCGCCGCCGCCTCGTCATCACGCAGGAACCCGCGCTGCGCATCACCGGCCCGCTGCAAAATGTCGCAGGCGTCCAGCACGTGAAGGCCGAGGTCATCGAGCCGCTGCAGGAAGACGACCTGCCCGTGCAGGCCTCGCATGATTTCCACTGACAATGGCCGCCCGTGCGGCCTGTCCCCTACCACTCCATCTTGGGCGGGGGCGGCTTGAGCGGCAGCTCGTCGAGCTTGCCCGCGGCGGACACGACCTCGTAGGCGGTGCGGAAGTGCAGCTTGGCAAACTCGCCGAGCGCCCGCGCGCCAAACTTGGCGATGATCTCGGAGCCCTGGGTCTTCACGAGCGGGCCGGCGCCCTTCTGCAGCTTGGCCCCGAGTTTCTTCCCGAGCAGCACCATCTGGCGCTGGAACTCGGCCCGGGCGATTACCGAGGCGGCGGCAACGACAGGATCGGACTCCGCCTTGGTGCGCATGCGAAGCTCGAAATCCTTCACGCCCTTCTTCGCGAGCTCGCGCTGCACCAGCGGCTGCTCGCTGAACTGGTCAAGGAGTCCCCACGGCACGCGCTTCGCCGCCAGCGCCTGCTCCAGCGCGGTCGCGTGCTGCCAAGCGAGGAGGCGGTTGAGGTTCGCGCCGGGGCGCGACATCAGCTCGTTGTATTTCGGCATCCCGCAGAAGCACGTGCGCACGACGGCGCCCTCGGTGTTGCGGATGATGTCCTCAAGCTTGAAAATCTGCATCTCCGCGATCTTCTTCGAGTCCTGCACACCGGCCTTGCGCCACGCCTCGATCGCGCCGCGCTCCGCGATCACCGTCGCCGCGACGACCGGGCCGAAGAAGTCGCCCTTGCCGCTTTCGTCGAGGCCGGCGTGGGCCTCGAACCAGTCCGGGTGGAGCACGTCGTCGTAGCCAAGCTGCGCGGCGCCGATGACCTCGGGCTCGAGGGTGTCGCGCACGAAATCCTCCGTGCCCTTGCCGGCGATGACGGCCTTGCCGCTCGTGTAGGCGGAGACATTGACCTTGAGGTGGTCGGCCTTGAACGCGAAGCGCGTGTAGGCGACCTCAAACGGCGTCCAGCCACGCTCGACGCAAATCGCGCGGAGCTTGTCCATCTGCGCGTCGTCGAGCTTCACCGTGTAGGAGGCGAGCTTCCTGGGCGCGTCGGCGTCGTCGGCGGCTTTTTTGGGCATCGGGGGAGTTGGCCACGAAAGAAGCGGAAAGCACAAAACGATTCTGGATCGCCGGGCGATTTTTGCGCCTGCTGTTCCCCTTGTGGCCCAGCACTTGATCGCCCGGAGCGGGGAATTTCAGCGCGCGCTGCTCGCGTGGTATCGCGCGCATGCGCGGCCGCTGCCTTGGCGCACGGCGCCCTCGCTCTACCAGACGGTCGTGAGCGAGTTCATGCTGCAGCAGACCCAGGTGAAGACGGTCCTCCCCTACCTCGCGCGCTGGCTGGCGGAGCTGCCCGGCTTCGCCGCTCTCGCCGCCGCGCCCGAGGCGCGCGTGCTCAAGCTCTGGGAGGGGCTCGGCTACTATTCGCGCGCGCGCAACCTCCACCGGCTCGCCCGGGCGGTCGCCGCGTGGCCCGACATGAAGCGCACGCCCGAGGCGTGGCGGGAGCTGCCGGGAGTCGGCCCCTACACCGCGGCGGCGATCACGAGCATTTCATTCGGCGCGCGGGCGGCGTGCGTGGATGGCAACGTTGTCCGCATTCTCGCGCGGCTTACGGCCGACGCCACGGAATTTCGTGACTCGGCAACCGCGTCGAAATTTTTCTCTCCGCTCGCCGAGGCTCTCCTCCCGGCCACGGAGCCCGGCGATCACAATCAGGCGATGATGGAGCTGGGGGCGACGGTGTGTTGCCGTCAGAAGCCCCTGTGCCTCACGTGCCCGGTGCGCGAATTCTGCGCCGCCGCGAGAACCGGCGCACCGGAGAAATTTCCGCGGCTCGCCGCGAAGAAAATGGAGCAGCGAGCCGTCGCGCGCGCGTGGTGCGAGCGCGATGGCGCGCTGCTGCTCCACCTGGCCGCCGGCGGCGCGCGGCGCTTTGCCAACATCCACGAGCTTCCGACCCCCGCACAGGCCGGCCTGGAAGAGGCCAACGTGGCCCGCGGCGAGTTGCTCGGGAAGAAGCGCCGCGGCATCACGCGCTTCCAGATCACGGAATCCATCCACATGGCTCCGGCGCCGCGCGGCAAACTCCGCGCCGGCCTGGCTTGGGTGCCGCTCGCAGGGTTGGGCGCGATCACTCTCTCCGGGCCGCACCGGCGGTGGATCGGCGAGATTCTTGCGGCACGCGCTACCCGATGAGCGCCTCGATGCGCGCCCTGGAGGCGCGCACCTCGTCTTCACTCACGCGCGGGCTGAGCTCGAGCGTGAGGAGGTGCTCCGGCCGCCAGAAGCCGCTCACCATGTTGAAATCGATCCGACCCGCGCCAATGGGCTGGTGATCCTTCCCGGCGCTCACGTCGTGCAGGTGCCAGCCGAGGATCCGTGGGGCAAGCGCGGCGAGGTGCCCGCGGTGGTTGAGCAGCCCCATGCTCTCCTTGAGGTCGGCGTGGCCGGTGTCGTGCCAGTATCCGAATGGCGCGTCCGCCGGGAAGCCGCCGAGGAAACCCGGCAAGTCGGCGTCGATTGGCAATTCCTCAAACTTCTCCCGGTTCTCGAACCCAAGCGTCACGCCGCGCTCGCGCGCAAAGCCCGCCACCTCCACGAGGCTGCCCTGCACTTGCGCGAGAAAAGGAGGCATCGCCCGCCGCAGCCGGGCGAGGGATTTCTCCAACAACGTGCGGTAGGCCGCGTCGTCCGCCGCGCGCCCGGCCTCGGGTTTGTTGCGCAGGTAGGCGCGGATTTTTCGCGCGGGATTCAGCCAGAAAAAACCGACACTGCCTAGGTGGCAGACGAGGACGCGTGCGCCCACCCGGGCCGCAAACTCAATCGACCGCTTGGTGTGCCGCACCCACTGCTCGCGCTCGCCGTGCGCACGGGCGGAGGGCTGGAAGAGATTCGGGGCCGCCTGAACGATGCCCGTCGGCAGCGGGCAGAAGTTGTGCGTGGAGCTGACTTTCACCACGCCTTCCTCGACCGCCCGCAGGATTCCAGGGACGAGCGTAAGCCGGATGCCGTGGCTGAGCTCGACATGCGAGAAGCCCAACGCAGCCATCTCGCGCAGCATCACATGACCGTCCTGGTGGCGGCCGGAGCACCAGCTGGTCGAGAGAGCGAGGATTGGTTTCACACGGAGGGCCCGCATCCCTGCGGCTGGCGGCCCGGATTGCACGGCAAAAGGAAATCTTGCCCAGCAAAACGCCGCGCCCCGCAGGTTGCGGAAGCGCGGCGAAAATTTTCGCGGCCAGCCCGGGGATTACTCCGCGTAGCGGTTGCGCAGCATCTGGGTGAAGGCCATGACCTTCTCCTTGCGGCGACGCTTCTCGCAGGGCTTCTCGTAGTAGCGCTTCGCGCGGGTGCCCTTGATGATGTTCTCGCGATCGAGCTTCTTCTTCATGCGGCGGAGCGCACGGTCGATGGGCTCGTTCTTGCGGATCTTGATTTCGATGGACATGAGGTCGGTCGGGAAGACGGCGGTTGGTGAAAGGAAAAGCTGAGCACTACGCCGGACGCCGGACCGCGCGTCAACGGCATTTTTCCCTTCCCTCTCCCCTTCTATCCTTAGATGCCGCGCAGGATTTCAAGCACTTGCGCCCGGCACCGGTCGATGACGTAGAGGTATTCGAGCACCCGCCAGCGGCGCCAGCTGGCCGCATGGACCCGGGTCCATTCCAGCTTTACCCGCAGGCGCTCGGCGGCGGTCGTGGCGCCCTGATACCAGATTTCGTTCTCAATCTCCTTCATCTGGGCGCGCAGCTCCTCGGGCATGTTGACCGACTTTGCGCCGACAATCGCGAGCTTGGCGGCGCGCACGAGTTCCTCGTCGCTCGCGTTCAGGCTCGTCACGCGCAGAATTTCCTCGCGGTGCCGCCGCACGAAGCGCAGCAGCGTCTCGCCATCCCGCCACATCGCGCGTTTTTCGTCGAACCAAGCCTGCTCGAGCGCGAGGCGCTCGGCATCGTTCTGCGGGTGCAGCTCACTGAACGGGGGTAGGCTGGCGGGGTGCATGGGCAGGGCGGACGCTGGGCCGTCTCCTCCGGGCTGGCGAGCCTTCTCCGGCTTTTCCATTGACCACCAGAGCAGGCGGCGAGACGGTCACCCGTTATGCTAAAAGCTGGCATCGTCGGGCTGCCCAACGTGGGCAAGTCCACCCTCTTCAACGCCCTGACCCGCTCCCGCAAAGCCGAGGCGGCCAACTATCCATTCTGCACCATTGACCCGAACGTGGGCGTGGTGGTTGTGCCCGATGAGCGGGCCTACGTCCTCCAGAAGATCGCCAAGACCAACGTCGTCGTGCCCGCCGCAATCGAGTTCGTCGACATCGCCGGACTCGTCGCCGGCGCCAGCAAGGGCGAGGGTCTCGGCAACCAATTTCTCGCCAACATCCGTGAGGTCGACGCGATCGTGCAGGTTGTCCGGTGCTTCGTCGACGAGGACATCGTCCACACGATGGGCGGCATCGATCCCGTGCGCGACATCGAGGTCATCACCACCGAGCTCGTCCTCGCCGACCTCGACGCGGTCAGCAAGCGCATGGTCAAGACCCAGAAGAGCGCCAAGGCCGGCGACAAGGAAGCCATCGCCGAGCTGGCGTTGCTCAACAAGCTCGAGCCGCACCTGAATTCCGGCAAGACCGCCAACACCCTCGCCGCCACGGACGACGAGAAGGCCGCGATGAAGCTCTTCCAGCTCCTCACCGCCAAGCCCGTCCTCTTCGCCTGCAACGTCGCGGAGGGCGATCTCGGCGGGGCTGAGCGCAATCCCTACGTGCAAAAAGTCGCCGAATACGTGCGCACCCACCACGACGCCGCCTACGTGCCGATCTCCGCCAAGATTGAGAGCGAGCTCATCGACCTCTCGCCCGACGACGCCAAGGCATTCCTCAAGGACCTCGGCGTCGATGACTCCGGTGTGTCCGCATTGATCAAAGGCACCTACGCGCTGCTCGGCCTGCAGACCTATTTCACCGCCGGCGAAAAGGAAGTCCGGGCCTGGACAATCAAGAAGGGCTGGAAGGCCCCGCAGGCAGCCGGTGTGATCCACACGGATTTCGAGAAGGGCTTCATCAAGGCCGAGGTCGTCTCCTACAAGGACCTCACGACGCTTGGCAGCGTGGCCGCCGCCCGTGAGGCGGGCAAATACCGGCTCGAGGGCAAGGAGTATGTCTTCGCCGACGGCGACGTGGCGCTCTTTCGCTTCAACACCTGAGCCGGCACCGCTCCGCGCCGTCCGCAACGTAACAACCGCGCGACCGTCAGGCGCGATGTTGCCTTTGCGAACACCCCCATTTTTCCTTTGGCGCGTGCCAGCCTCGCGCTTTCTTGCCGCCGCAATCCTCGGCGCCACCCCTCTCGCCGCGCATCCTGAAATCGAGGCCGGGCTGGCGCGCCTCAATACCGCGATCGCTGCGCAACCCGGCGACGCCGAGCTCTACCTCCAACGGGGGGAACTCTACGCCAAGCACGCGGACTGGATGCACGCCGAGGCCAACTATCTGCGCGCCGCCGAGCTCGATCCCAAACTCCCGCGACTCGCCCAGGCCCGCGGCGCGCTGGAACTGTCCGTGGGCCGGCCCGCAGGCGCCCGCCCGCTGCTCGATGCGGCCATCGCGCTTGATTCCCGCGATGCGACCGCCCTCGTCCTGCGCGCCCGCGCGCACCGCGCGCTCGGCTCCACCGCCGCCGCTCTCGCGGATTTCG
>JAEUHB010000218.1 GCA_016794665.1 Opitutaceae bacterium | reverse complement strand
GCCTGTGCCGTCGAGCGTGCGGAGCCAGCCGTCGGCGCCCCACGACATTTTCTGAATCGCGGTCTCGCGGCCGAGGGTGCAGCGACCGCGGTTGGGCAGCGGGCGGCCGCAGAGGTAAACCATGTAGATCTCGCCGTTCTGGGTCTCGACGAGATCGGCGTGGCCCGTGCGCTGGAGCGCGGCGTCGGGCCGGTGGCGGGCCGTGAGCACGTAGGTGTCGGGGTGCAGTTCGTAGGGCCCGAAGAGTGAGCGCGACCGCGCCATTGTGACGGCGTGGCCCCAGCCGGTGCCGCCTTCGGCAGTGATCAGGTGATACCAGCCGTCGCGCTGGTAGAGGTGCGGCCCCTCGGTGAACCAGATGGGCGTGCCGGCGAAGATGTTTTTTCGTTCACCGATGAGTTTGCGCTCCTTGATGGAGTATTCCTGGAGGACGATGCCGTTGAAGCGGTTCTTGCCCGGGCGGTGATCCCAGAGCTGGTTGAGCAGATATTTTTTGCCGCTGGCATCGTGAAACAGCGAGGGATCGAAGCCGCTGCTGTTGAGATAGACCGGATCGCTCCATTCGCCGTCGATGGTGGGGCAGGTGACGAGGTAGTTGTGAAAATCGCGCAACGAGGCGCCGCTCGCGCCGCCGACGCTGGTGCGCCCGTAGCGCTTCACGTCGGTGTAGATGAGCCAGAAGAGGCCGTCGGCGTAGGTGAGGCACGGCGCCCACACGCCGCACGAATCCGGATCGCCGAGCATATTGAGCTGGCTGGGGCGCGTGAGCGGGCGCGAGAGCAGCCGCCAGTGCACAAGGTCGCGCGAGTGGTGGATTTGCACGCCGGGGAACCACTCGAAGGTCGAAGTCGCGATGTAGTAGTCGTCGCCGACGCGCACGATCGAGGGATCGGGGTTGAAGCCGGGGAGGATGGGATTGCGGATCATCGGGCGGATCGGGCTAGTGGTGTTAGATGGGTGAGATCGCGGTCGCCGATGCGGCTGACATTTGAGCATCTAGCGCGTCATCAGCAGCGTGGCGAAAAGGACGGCGGCATTTGCACCGAAGGCGCAAATCATCAGGCGAAATGCGCGGCGGATTTTTTTCACGGTTGGATTGAGGGGAAGCGCCGCTGACCAAGTGATGTCGCCATACGCGACTTCCTGAAACAGCTGGGACTGCCACGACGTCGGGATGGGGGAGGACAACACCTCGCGCGCGAACAGCGGCAGGCGCGCGTGGTCATCGGGGCTCAAAGCCATGATTTCTGAAATCAACCCGCGCCAGCCGATGGTCAACTGCGTCGCTGAGACAATCGCGAACGTAGCCGCAATGAGTGCAAAGGGGATGAGCGAGTTCGGCATCATTACTTCCGCGATCGTTCCTGAGTTCGTCACGTCGTCGCAGTGACCGCGGCGCGGCGCGCGTTGAGGTCGCGCTCGATCTCGTCCACCTTGGCTTTGCCGAGCGGGTAGATCCACAGCGCGATGCCCTTCAGCACGGCGAAGCCGGCGGGGAACAGGGAAAACGTGAGCGTGATGCCGAGGATGGAGGTGGCGCTCTGCGCGACGTTGGGGAGGTAGTCGTATCTCGCGAGAATCCACGGCAGCAGCAGGCCGGCGAGCGCCGTGCCGGTCTTGATTGCGAAGAGCGACGCGGAGTAGACAAGCCCCGTGGAACGGCGGCCGAACTTCCATTCGCCGTAGTCGGCGACGTCGGCATACATCGCCCACACGAGCGCGGACGCCGGGCCCATGCAGAAGGCGCCGAGCGCCTGCACGGCAAGCTGCAGCGGGAAGTTGTCCTTGGGGATCCAGTAGAAGGCCGCCCAGCAGGCGGCGGTGACGAACGTGAGCGCGTAGGAGAGCACGCGCTTGTCGGCGACCTTTGCGAAGAAGCTCAGGCAGTAGGAGCCGAGCATCTGGCAAGCCATGCCGAGCGAGATGAAGAGCGTGAAGCGGTCGAATTGCCCGAAGAGCACGGGCTGGTTGTCGTAGCCGGCGACGTATTTGAAATAGTAGATCGCGCTGCCGTTGCGCAGGCCGATGAATGTCAGCGAAAAAATCGCCGAGAGCAGCAGCATCACCCACGGGTAGTTGCGCAGCAGCTCCTTCACCTCGCCCAGGGCGTTGTTTTTCTGCCCGGGCGGGACGGTCACGCGCTCCTTGGTCGTCGCGAAACAGATCAGGAACATCGCGACGGAGAGCGCGGCGAAGATCAGCATCGTGAGCTGGAAGCCGCGCAGCTCGTTGACGACCTTGCCGGCCTCGTTGGCGCCGCCGCCGAGCCATTTCACGAGCGGGCGGACACAGAGCGAGACCAGCAGCCCACCGCCGAACGCGCCGACGAAACGGTAGCTCGACGCCAGCGTGCGGATGCGCGGCGAGGGGCTGATGACGCCGAGCAGCGAGGAGTAGGGGACGTTGATGAACGAGTAGGCCAGCATCATGAACCCATACGTGAGGTAGGCGTAGACGAGTTTGCCCGAGGCATCGAGGTCCGGGCTCGCGAAGAGCAGGTAGCCCGCGAGCCCATAGGGCAGCGCGAACCAGACGAGGTAAGGCCGAAACTTGCCCCAGCGCGTCTGCGTGCGATCCGCCATGAGGCCGATCAGCGGGTCGGCGGCGGCGTCGAGCAGACGGACGACGAGGAACATCGTGCCGATCACGGCGGGCGCGAGGCCCCAGACATCCGTGTAGAAATACGTGAGGAAGATGCCGAAGGTCTGGAAGAACAGGTTCGAGGCCGTGTCGCCCAGGGCGTAGCCGACGTATTCCTTGGTCTTGAGTCCTTCAGCCGGGGCCGGCTGAGCAGGGGGTGGCTGCATAGGACGCGGAGCAAACGCCGCTGGGTCGCGAGCGACAAGCGATTAGCGCACCCAACGCCCTCGCTCAATCGGGCTATGCCGCGCGTCAGTTCCTCGGCGTCGGGGCCGCGCGAGGGATCGCGACATCAAAGCTCGCGCGCGGCCAATGCAGCTGATCCCAGCCGAGGTTGCGGTTGGCCTCGTCGTCGACGGTCACCAAGCCGCCGTAGCCGTCGCCGAGGCGGCGCAGGAACGCGGCGTGCACGAGCAGCCGGCCGGCGGCGGGCCGGGGGTAGGCGACCGTGAAGACGATGTCGTTCTCGTCGGTCAGCTCGACGCGGACCTTGGTGGGCGCGAGCTGCTTGTTCCCCGAGGTCAGGATGAACAGCAGCCGGGCCTCGCGCTCGAGCCGCGGGGTGTGCTCCGGCATGTTCGCGGGCTCGAGCGCGCGGATGCGGGCGTCGGGATCAATGAGGCGCAGGGCGGTGGACTGCGCCAGGGCGAGGGTGAGTTCGATCCGTTCCGGCCGCACGACGATGACCGTGGTGGACTCGTAGGGATCGTGGGCGCGGGCGCATGGGCAAACCGTGCAGAGGACCAACCCGAGTAAGATGGCGAGGCGCATGGGAAAGGCCGGCCCGACCACGTTTGGACGCTACCGGGCTTTCACAAGCGTGATGTTGGGCCGCGGGAAGGATCTCGTCTCCGCGCCGAGATAGAAGCCGGTGTGCGTGGGCTGGTTGTAGGCGCTGTTCTGCCACGCGACGCTGAGGCGGTAGACCGGATCGTGCATCAGCGTGTAGCCGCGGTGCTGCGTCGGGATCGGGGTCGTGAAGATGCGCAGCTCCTTGTTGTCCTCCGTGCGCAGGATCACCTCCTCGCGCCAGTCGCCGAGGATCTCGGCGCAGAGCGCGGGCGTGGACTTGGTGCCATTGTTGGACGTGCAGCCCTCGGCGACGAGCAGCGGCTCCTCGGCCTCGGTCGCCCAGTTCCACTTCGTGACGGTGTTGCGGTCGAGGATCTCGCAGAGGAAATCGCCGTCCCACCAAATCTTGAAATTGCAGGAACGCGGCTTGCGCGCGGCGATTTGCTCGCCGCGGATATTCCAGAGACCGGCGAGGCCGCGGCCCGAGGCCCAGCACTCGTAGCCCGGGTGGCGCGGGTCGATGTCCGCCGACAAGCCGCGGCCGACGTCGGGCGACGATTTGCTCCAGAGGATCTCGCCGGTGCGCGCGTCGCGGAGATTGGCGCCGTGCTCGTGCTTCGGATTCTCGTGAATCGCGAAAACCTCCGGCCCCGGCCGCGCCGGATCGAGGTCGGAGACGTGCAGCGCGTCGCCGTGGCCCAGACCGGTGGAGTAAAGGCCCTTGCCGTCGGAGCCGATGGTGCAGGCGCCATAGATGATGTCGTCGCGACCGTCGCCATCGACATCGGCGATGCTGAGGCCGTGGTTGCCCTGGCCGCGGTA
>JAEUHB010000196.1 GCA_016794665.1 Opitutaceae bacterium | reverse complement strand
TCGCTGGCGCTGTGCGCGGCGGCGCTGGTGTTGCGGCGCAATCACGCCGGGCCGATCGACGCCGCGATCGCGCTGCTCCGCCTGCTCGCCGCGATCGCACTGGCAATCGATTTGTCGCTCTATCCGGCGGTGAACCCCGGCTACCACGCGCTGGGATTCACGCTGCCTTGCTTGTGGCTCTTTGCGTGGCGGCTCGGCGGTGAGACCCTGCAGGGCTCGCAGGCCCGTGCGTGGGTCGTGCTGCTGCTGCTGGGTCAGAGTCTGCACGCGTTTCCCGTGCCCGGCAGCCAAATCGCGTGGGGCACCGTCCTCGTCGTGCCGCTCGCGGCGATGGGCGCATGGGAAAGCGGTGCGTGGTTCGCGCGGCGAGCGGGCG
Organism: Opitutaceae bacterium; assembly: GCA_016794665.1. Lineage (GTDB taxonomy): Bacteria > Verrucomicrobiota > Verrucomicrobiia > Opitutales > Opitutaceae > ER46. The sequence continues at coordinate 10,764 of JAEUHB010000196.1, read as the reverse complement.
GCGCCAGCTGGCTGGGCTCGCGCGGTGCGCTCGTCGCCACCCGCCTCGCGGTGGCGGGCTTCGCCGTGAAGATCTCGTGGGAATTCGCCCGGCTCGCGGAGCGTTATCCCGGCGGCCAGAGCATCGGCCTGCCCGGCGCCGAGGCGATCCGGCTGCCCGACAACTCTGCGGCGCTTTTCCGCGTGCTCGCGCACAACGCCGTCGCCCACGCTGACCGCCTTTTTTCACTGCCCGGCACGTTCAGCTTCAATCTCTGGACCGGCGTGCCGCCGCCCACGCGCGCCAACGTCACCCACTGGTTCTCCCTGCTCAACGCCGAGCGCCAGCAGGCGATCATCCGCGAGCTCGAGGCCCACCCGCGCGCCTGCGTGATCGTTTATCCCGGGCACGTGAAGTTCCTCAACGAACGCGGGCTCGCGCCCAAGGGCATGCTCTACGACTACGTGAAGCAGAACTACGAGGCGGCCTTCGCCTTCGACGACGTGGAGTTCCACGTGCGCCGCGGCCGCAAAATCGAGGCGTTCCTCGTCGCTCAGCTGCTCACCCTCAACGATCCGGCCGCGCCCGCCGGCGCCGAGAGCTCATTGCTGCGCCTCGCACTGCTGACGCCGCCCGCGCAACCGATCGCACGCATCGAGGTCCTTACGCGCGATCCCAAGCCCGTCGTGCTGGAGGCCGGCCATGCCCGCCTCGAGTCCATGCCGATCAACGCCCGCGGCGAACCGGCCGGCCCCGCCAAGGCGGCTGCGTGGCCGTTGCAGCCGGGCGGTCCCGCGCTCTTGCACGTCTATTTTCGGCGCGAGCAGTTCGCACCGATCCCGGCCGGGGCGACGATTGTGCTGCGCGATGCGGCGGGCCGCGAGGTGGGCCTCGCCCGCCTCGCGCCCTAGCGACGCCGCGCGACGAGCACGAGGCTCACGCCAAAAGGAAATGGCACACGCCAGTGAGCCAGCGCGGTGAATTGCGCGCGCAGGAACGCATTGATCGGTCGAGCCGGGATTCGATCTTCCGTGCGCGCGACCCCTGCGGCCGGCCTCGTTTTCGCCGCGCCGCGCCACGCCCGCCATTTACGCACGGCCCAGGCCGCGGGAAAAATCAAGACGTTGGTGTAGTTGGCGTAAACGACTTCCCATCCGCCCGCCGGAAACAGCGCGCAGAGTTGCGCCCGATCGTAGCGGCGAAAGTGGTGCAGCGCGACATCCCAGTCGCTCCACAGCGCCATGCTCGCCGGCACGGTCACGACCGCGAGGCCGCCTGGTTTCAGCAAACGATGGAAACCCTGCACCACCGCCCGGTCATCGGGCACATGCTCGAGCACGTCGAGCGCGGTGACATATTCGAGCGCGCCATCGGGCAGCGGCACCTGATCGCCCGCCAGGCTGATGATCTGCTCCGGGCGGAACCGCGTGCGCAAAATGCGCAGCGCCTCCTCGTGATCGTCGAGCACCATGACACGGCAAAGTTGCTCCATCTCCTGCGCGAAGCGCCCCGTGCCGGCGCCGCAGTCGAGCAGCAAATCGGTGCGCGCGGGTGGCCGCGCCCGCTGAATCCATTCGCGCGCGAAACGACGCTTGCCCGAGTAATACCAGTGTTCCTGTTCGAGGGCGGCGATGTTGGCGTATTCGGCGGCGTCCATTTCGGGCGAGTGGGAGACGTTGTTTGAGTCCCTGGCGCGCTCCAAGTGCAAAAGCCCGCGAAACACGCGGACCTCGGCCGGCCCCTGTCGAGTTTCCGCTCGACTCCACCCGCGGCGGGGAAATTTTTGTCCCGGATGATCGACTCCCCGCCCGCCCGCCCGGCCCCGACCGTCGTGCGGCTGGCCGCGCACGCGGCGTTGCTCGTCGCGATGACCCTGCTGGCCGCCTGGCTGTGGAGCCGCTACTGCCGCTTTCCCTCGATCCCATGGAACGACATGCGGCTCGCGCCGACCATCGCGCTGGCGCAAGGCTGGGCCGCCTACCCCACCGACACCGTCGGCACGATCAACACGTGGATGTATGGGCCGCTGCCGCTGCTTTTCCATTGGCCCGCATCCTGGGCGTCCACGGCGGCGGGCGCGCTGCTCGTGGCGGGCGCGCTGAACCTCGCGCTCACGTTGGTGCCGCTGGCGCTCGTGTGCTTCGCGTGGCCCGCGATCGATTCGCGCGCTGATTCGCGGGTGGCTCGCGCCAGCGCGTTTGTCCTCGCCCTAGCGATCTGGCCGGAGCTGCACTACTCGGTGATTTTTTCCGACAACCTCGCCCTCGCGTGCGGGATGCTCGGCATGCTGCTGCTCGTGCGCAGCCAAGCCCCGGGCGCGTTGTGGATGGCGGCGCTGCTCGGCACCGCCGCAGCCGGCTGCAAACAGATCGCGCTCGGCATCCCGCTCGCGCAGATCGCATGGCTCGGTGTGACCGCGGGCCGCGCGGCGGCCGGCCGGCACGCGCTGCGGTGCGTGGCCACGGGTGGGCTGCTGGGGGGCACGGCGATCATGATCTTCGGCTGGGAGGGACTTTGGTTCACGCTCGTGAAAATCCCCGGCAGCTTCGGCTGGGCGCCCAATCCGGCGGGCCGGCTGGCGCAGGTGGGCTGGGTGCTCGCGCTGCATGTCGGCTTGCCACTCGCCGCGATGATCGGGGCGCGGCGGGCTTTTGCGCGACCGGCGCTTTCGCTGCCGGCGCTCACGTGGCTCTGCACCCTGCCGCTGGGAATCGCTGGCCTGATGAAGCTCGGCGGCTGGACGAACTCGATCCACAGCTTCGTGCTGTGGCTGCCACCCGTGCTCGTGGCGTTGTTCACCGTCTCATGGCCGGAGCGCCGGCTGCTGTTCCTTTCCGCCGCCGGCGCCCTCGCCGCCGCCGCGCTCGCGAGCGGTCGCCTGTTGACGGAAACGGATCTGCCGTTCCGCCCGCGGACCGATGACTACCACGAGGCCGCGCGCATCGCGGCGCGCCTGCCGGGCGCGGTGTGGTTTCCCGTGCATCCGCTTGTGACGCTTTACAGCGACCGGCGCTACTATCACGACGAGGACGGACTCTACGTGCGCATGATGGCCAAGAAATTCCCGGGCGACGCGCAAGCCGCCGCGCAGCTCCCGCCCGCGATGCGCGCGATGGCGTTCCGCAGCGACTGGACCGACTGGGGCATCGCGCGCCGCATGATGCCGCCCGGCTCGCCCACGACGCCCTCGGGCAACTGGATCGTCCACATCGGGATGGCAGAGCCATCCAAACCATGAAACCGCCGGTTGCCATTCCGCGCCCGAAGCCCCCGCTGGGCGTGCTGCTGCTCGCGGTCGCGTTGCTCGCAACGCACTTCGGACTCGCTGTCGGCTCCAAGCGCGAGGCGAGCACCACTTCCGACGAGCTCGTGCATCTGACCGCGGGCGTGAGCTACTGGCGAAACCACGACTACCGGCTGCACCCGGAGAACGGCAACCTGCCCCAGCGGTGGGCAGCCCTCCCGGTGTGGCTAGGCGATGCGCGCTTTCCAGATTTGGTCGACAACGAGCACTGGCGCAACAGCGACGCTTGGATCGTGGGGCGCCAGTTTTTCTACGAGACGGGAGAGGACCATTTTCCGCGGCTGATGGCAGGCCGCGCGATGATAGCGCTGTTCAGCGTAGCAACGGGCGCGCTGGTGTTTGCATGGTCTTGGCGGTTCTTCAGATCGGCCGGCGCGCTCGTGTCGCTGACGCTGTTTGCCTTCAGTCCGGATTTCCTCGCGCACGGCGCGCTCGTCACGAGCGACGCCACAATGGCTTTTTTCTTTCTCGCCGCGGTGTGGGCTTGGTGGACGCATCTCCATGACCGCCATCTGCGCACCGGATTGCTCTCGGCGTTCGTGCTTGGCCTCGCCTGCGTCGCGAAATACTCCGCCGTCCTGCTCGGCCCCATGATGGTGGCGATGGCCGCGGTGCGGGCTTGGGCTCCGACGCCGTGGCGGCTCGGACGCTGGCAATGCGCCACGCCGGCCGCGAAGCTGGCCGCCGCCGCGCTCTCGGGTTTGGCCCACGCCGCGGTCGGGGTGCTAGTCGTTTGGGCGTCGTTCGGCTTCCGCTACGCGGCGTTCAATCCCGCGCTGCCGGCGGCTGATGGTTTCATCAGGCCTTGGGTCTCGTATGTCGGCCAGACCGGACTCGCCGGCGAGGCGGCTCGCAGCCTCGCGGCAGCGAAAGCGCTGCCGGAGGCCTTCCTGTATGGCTTCGACTACGTGCTCGCGACGACCAAGTCTCGCGCTGCCTTCCTTAACGGCGAGCACAGCGTCACCGGTTGGCGGACGTTTTTCCTGTGGACCTTCCTGCTCAAGACCACCCTGCCGCTGCTACTCGTCGCGCTCATCCTGCTTGCCAAGGCCGGCCGCCGCCTCGCGCGCGGCAGCGCGGGCCTTAGGGGCCTCTACGCATGGACGCCGCTTTTGGTGCTACTCGCGGTCTATGGCGCAACCTCGGTGGCGAGCCGGCTCAATATCGGGCATCGCCACATCCTGCCGCTTTACCCGGTGCTCTTCATCGCCGCCGGCAGCCTTGGCGCCGCGTTTGCCGCAGGCGCATGGCGCCGAGGTGCCGTCGTGGCCGCGTTGCTCGCATGGCACGCCGGCGATGCCCTCCGAAGCGCGCCGCACCACCTCGCGTATTTCAACCCGCTCGCCGGTGGGCCCCCGAATGGCTGGCGGCACCTTGTCGATAGCTCGCTCGACTGGGGACAGGATCTGCCGGCGCTGAAAAAGTGGATCTCGACGCAGGCGGGGGCCGCGCCTGTCTACCTCTCGTATTTCGGCACGGCTCAGCCGGATTACTACCAGCTCGACGTGAGGCGGCTCGGCTTCATCAACAATTTCAGGCTGGAGCACACTTATGTGCCACTCGAACCCGGCGCTTACTGTATCAGCGCCACGATTCTGCAGCAGGTTTACACGACCGTGCCCGGCCCTTGGACACCGGAGCGTGAAAAGGAATACCAGGAATTGCGCGTGCTCGAGCCGCTCTTCGCGCGCTACGCTGGCAGTCCGGCGGACCGCGCGGAGTTGGAAAAACAAGCCCCCGCCGAACGGTGGCAAAACGGCATCCGGCGCCACGAGTCCCTGCGCCTCGCCCGCCTCACCGCCTACCTCCGCGCGCGCGGGCCCGACGCCAACGCCGGCCACTCGATCTTGATTTTCAACCTGAATGCCGAGGAGATCCGCGCCGCAACCGCCGGCACTTGGTCCGAATGGAACCATCTGATCGACGGTGTTGCCGCGAAAAAACCATGACCCGCCGGGTCGCCCAAGCCTCGCCGGAATTTCTCGTCGCACTCGCGGCTATGTTCGCCCTTGTGCATGCGCTCATGGCGTTGACGGCGACCGGCGGGAAGTGCACGACCGCCGACGAGATAGCGCATGTGGCCGCGGGCCACGCCTACAACACCCGGGGCGACTACCGCCTCCAGCCCGAGAACGGCAACTTGCCGCAACGCCTCGCAGCGCTCCCGATGTCACTTGCCGGTGTTCCCCAGCTGCCGCTCGGAGAGGCTTGGCGCACGGCGGCGGTCTGGCGCTACGGCCATGAACTGTTCTACGATCACGCGCTCTCCGCCGATCAATGGCTCTGGCTCGGCCGCGGGATGATTGCGCTCGTGAGCGCGGCGACCGGGCTCCTTGTGTTTTTCTGGTCACGCGCGCTGTTCGGTTGGCGGGGGGCGTTTCTGTCGCTCGGGCTTTTCGCCTTTTCGCCGACCTTTCTCGCGCACGGCGCGCTCGCGACATCGGACCTCGTCATGACGTTCTTCTTCGTCGCGTCGGTCGGTGCGTGGTGGCGGCACTTGGAAAATCCGGGCCCCACGTGGGCCGCGCTGAGCTCGACGGCGCTCGGTCTGGCGTTCGTGGCCAAGTTCTCGGCCGTGCTCCTGCCGCCGATGTTCGCGATCATCGGCGCAGTCTGGGCCCTGGGCGAGGCGCGCCGCAGGGGATGGCGAGCTCCGCTCTTGCGACTCGCGCGCACAACGCTCATCCACGCGATTGCGACGTGGGCGATCATCTGGTCGTTTTATGGTTTTCGCTTCGGAGCGTTTGCACCGGAACTCGCAGCGGGCGCTAGCTTCAATCACGGGTGGGACTGGATTTTGCCGGGCATGGGGGCGGCCGGATCGGTGATCACGGCCCTGCGGGACTGGCGTGTGCTACCCGAGGCGTGGCTCTACGGGCTGACCTTCGTGCTGCAGTTTTCGAAAGCTCGCGGCGCGTTCATGGCCGGAGACTACAGCGTGACCGGCTGGGTGACGTTCTTCCCCTACGCGTTCGCGATCAAGACCACGCTGCCGCTGCTGCTCCTCCTGGCCGGTGGCGCGATCGCAGGCGGTTTCAACGCGATACGGAAAAAACTCTCCGCGCTCCGCCCGCTGCTGCCGCTCGCGGCGCTGTTCGGCGTGTATTGGGCGACCTCGATCATGAGCAACCTCAACATCGGGCACCGCCACATCCTGCCGACATATCCCGTGCTTTTCATCGCCGCGGGCTGGCTGGGGCGCTGCCTCACCGTCCGTCGGCCCATTGCGCTTGTCTGCATCGCGGGCTTGGCGCTGTGGCACGCTGGCGAGTCGTTGCGCGCGCGGCCGCACTACCTCGCCTATTTCAACCAACTTGTCGGCGGTTCCGAAAACGGCTGGCGCCACCTCGTCGACAGCTCGCTCGATTGGGGCCAGGACCTGCCGGGCCTCAAGCGCTGGCTCGACCAAAACACGCGCGGCGAGAAGGTCTTTCTCTCCTACTTTGGCACCGGCGACCCGGCTTACGAGGGCATCCGCTGCACGCTGCTGCCAATCCTGCCGGAGGTCAGCGCACCGCGGCGCTGGCACGCGTTGGAACCTGGAATCTATGCGGTAAGCGCGACGATGCTGCAGCACGTCTACGCGACGCACCGCGGCGATTGGACACTCGAGAACGAGAAGGACTACCAAATGCTCCGCGCAACGGAGGCCGACCTGCTCGCGTTCCAAAACGACCCGCCCCGCCGCGCCACGTTCCTCCGCGACGTGCCGGAGGAAAAATGGATCGCTGCCTGGAAGCTCTATGAGCAACTGCGCTTCGCCCGTCTCTGCCACTGGCTGCGGGTGCGGCCCGCCGATGACGCCATCGGACATTCGATCCGAATCTACCGCGTGGATGCCGCCGACCTGCGCGCGGCGGTCGGCGGCGATCTGCGCGAATGGTCAGCGCTTATCCAGCGCTCCGCGGCGGCACCGGGCCGGTGAGCGTTCGCCAAGCCTCGCGCGCGAAATGTGCGAGGAACACAAGCAGGCACGCAAACAGCGCCCACACCAACGGCTGGCTCAGCACGAAAAACCGATCCCCGCGCGCCTCAGCCACGGCAATCGGCGCGCCCGGCGCGAACCAGGCGGACGCGAGGGAAAAAAGTCCGTCGCCCCAAAGCGCAAACCCCAGCAGCCACGCTGTCAGCCGCGCCAAGCGCCGCATGCATGCGGGCGCCGCCGCATCGCGCGGCAGTTCCCAGAGCAACGGCGCGAGCCAGACCGCGAAAACCCAGCGGTAACCGTAGCTGGTGCCGGTGAAAAAACACCCCGTCAGCAAAACCGCCCCGAGCACAAAGCCCCACCAAGCGCCCCGGAGCTCCGGGGCGGGCGTCCAGCCGGCGCAGGCCTTCGGGCGCAGGAAAGCTATCGCCACCGCCGCCACCGCGGCGAACCCGGCGGCCTTGGCCGCGAAGCCCCGGAGGCCGCCAGCGCCAAGCAGGTGGCTCGCCCCGAGGGTCATCGGCCCCTCCGCCCGCGGCATGCGGCTCCCAATTAGAGCAAGGTCGGGGACGACATTCGCGGCGACCACCGCCAGCAACAGCCCGCCAAACACAAGCCGCCGGCGCAGTTCCGCTCCATCGGCGCCCGCCAACAGCACGAGCGCCGCCACCGCCGGGTAGAATTTCAGGCCGGAAGCGAGCGCGACCAGAACCACCGCCACCCAGCGGACACCCGGCCGCTGGCTCAACAGGCACGGCACCACCGGCGCCAGCAGCACGAAAATCACGAGATCGTTATTGGCTCGCTCGACGCCCATGACCACGGGCGGAGCGCACAAGACCGCGACGAACCAGGCCCACTCCCCCACCGAACGCGGCCGCAATCGAGCGAGCGCAGCCGCGAGAAAAAGCACCCCCACCGCGACGCCACAGGCCACCGTGTGCGCCCGCGTAAGCCCGATCGCCTCCAGCTGCAGCCACCAGTGCGAGTAGACGTGCGGCCGGCCCAAAGGATCGAGGGGATTGGTTCCCCACGGATCAAGGCCGGCGCGCAGGGCGTCATTGGACGCGAGAATCGCATAGGCATCCAAGAACCAATGACCCAGATGGTTTACGCCCAGAAGGCGCAGCCATCCGGGAAACGCGATGACCACCGTCGCGTAAGCCGCGATCGCGGCTAAGAGCAGCAGCCGCCAGGGCCGGGGCGCGGCCACCGCGTTCATTGCGCGGACGCCGCCTCCGGCCGGATGGAGGTGAGCCGGCAGACTTCAATCCAGCGCCCGCCGAAGCGCTTCCGCACAAGGGGCTCAAGCTGGAAGCTGGCCGGCAGCACGTCGTCGGGATCGATGGCAGGATCTCCGTCCGCCGTGGTCGGCCGCAGCACGCGCGAGACGAGGATCTCGCGGAACGTGCCGAGCTGCTGGTGCCATGCGAGTTCGGCCGCGCGCGCACGCGCGATGCCGGTGTTGAGGGCCGGAATGCGCTGCAGCAGAAAGGGCATGGTTGCCTTGCTCGTGATCAAAAGCACGGGGCCGGGGCGCGAGCTGATCTGTTCCAGCTCCCAGTTCAGCTCGTGCATCACCTGGTTGTGCTCGGTGTAGAAACGGTGTGCGTAGGCCCGCGAGCCGAACACCACCGTCCACAACGCCAGGCCGGCCACCGCCGCGTGCGTCGCCGGCCACCGGCGATCGAGCGCGTGCGCGGCCCAGCCGGTGAGCACCGCGAGCGTGAAATAGACGGGCAGCGAGAAGCGCGCGGCGATCGGCTCGTCGAGCCGGCTCCAATAATAGAACATGAGCAGCGCAAGGTTGCCCGCGACGACCAAGCCAAACAGCGCGATCACGACCTGCGGCGGCGACCACGCGGCCCGCGCCGCGCGCGGGCGAAACACCCAGCGCACCGCCGCCACCATCGCGACCACGAGGGCCACGAGCCCGGTAATCGTGAGCCAGAGCGAGTTTGCCTGCTCGGGCGCGAGGCTCAGGAAAAATCGCCGCGCGCCATCGAGGTTGCCGGAGACGTAGCTGAGCGCAAAGCGCGAGGTCTCGCCCTCGCGCAGCTGCCATAGGATCTCCTTCGATTGCACAAAACGGTCGAGCCACACGCACGGCACGAGCAGCAGCGGCGCGAGACACGCCACCCATGGCAGCACGACGCGCGCGGATCGCCACCACCCGATGGCGACGATCAGCCCGGCCGGGACGACAAACAGCGCCGACTCGTAGCGGCATTGCGCCAGAAGCGCTGCACCGAGCACGAGCAGCGCGACCCGGTCCTCGTCGGGCCGCTCAAGATACAGGGTCGCGGCCGCCGCCACCACGGCGATCATGGCGAGGTTGTGGATCTCCATGCCGGCGCCTGTGGCGTTTTGGCCGAAGAGCGGCAGCGTGGCGATAAGCGCCACCGCCAACGCCGCCGGGCCGCGGCGACCCGTGAGGCGGCGCACGAGCCACCAAGCGACGCCGAGCGTGACGGCCGCGCAGGCGACGTTGACGACATAGGCGTTCTCCACGCGGAAACCGGTGAGGTCGTGCAGGAGCGAGACGACGAACGCGAAAAAATACGGCCGCTTGTCGAGGAAGGTATCGAGCGCCAGCCAGGTTCCGGCAAAGTCGTAGGCACGGATCGGCGCGCCGATTTCCTTGGTGGCGTGCATGTGCCACGCCGTGCCCTGCAGCACGTATTCGTCAAAGAGCACCTTGTGCGCAAACGAGTCCGTCGCCACCGCGAAAATCGTCGCCGCGGCAACCACCAGCACGCCGGCACCGGGGCGCCATGGCGCGGGGGCGTTTTCCGCCCGAATCCGCCGGGCCACGCGCACGGCAAAATAGACGAAGCCCACGAACAGCAGCAGCATGAACGGATATCCGCCATGCACAATCATCCGGCCAATCTGCTCGGGCGTGAATAGCCGGAAACCGAGCGGCAGCGCGGCCGCAGCGGCGAGGGCGAACAGCGCGAGCCGCCCCCACACCGCGCGATCACCGAGGAGATGGGCCAGACGCTGGATCATGATCGCACGCGCGGCTCAGGGAAGCTTCCTCATGAAATTCTCAAGGAAGAGCTGCCGAGCCTTCTCGATCTCAGCGCGGTTGGTGGCAGGCGCGGGCGGCGCGGGAGGCTGGGCGGATAGGACGACATCGCCCTCCTTGATTTCGACGACGCGGCTGATGCGGGAGATATGCTCGGGGTGCATGCGCTCCTCGCGCACGGTCTCAAGCACGAACTCCGGACCGAGTTCATCACCCTCGCGCAGAATCTTCTTCCCGAGATCCATCGGGTCGAGCTTGAGGCGCTGGAATACGTAAATCTCGGAGAACGTCCGGTTCTTCAGGAAGAACGCGAGATCTGGCCGGCGGGTCTTCGCGACCGTCGTCGGCGTGGACGAGATGCGGTGCGTGATCCACAGCGTCGAGTCGTTGTCGATCATCAGGTAGTCGCCGCGTTTCTGCTCCGCCATGAACGCGCGCCGCCACGCGGTCTCACGCCCGGCGAGGTATTCCTGGCTGTAGGCGTGCGCCGCCATCGATGGCACGCCGCGCGTGATCAGGCCGGCG
>JAEUHB010000183.1 GCA_016794665.1 Opitutaceae bacterium | reverse complement strand
AGCCGCGGGAACGCGTCGCCCGGCGTGAAGTCGTCGAGCTTCGGCAGCGTGTTTTGCAGGACGAAGTTCCCCATCGAGTGGCAGAGCAGGTGGATGTCCTGCTCGCAGAGCTTCACCTTGGAGTCCTTGGCGCGGTCGCGCAGATCGGCGAGGAAGTCCCGCAGCTTGAGCAGCCCGCGCGCAAACGCCCCGGAGCTGCCGGCCGCCTCCGCGCGGTCGCTCTTGTAGGAGAGCCACGGCTTGGCCTGCCCGTCGGAGGGCCAGGTGAACAGCACGACGGCCACCTCCTGCCTGGCGTCGGCGCCGCCGCCGCTGTTGAGCATGAGCTGGAGCGCGAGCGCGTAGCCCACGGCCTCGGCCCACGTGACGTTGAAGCCGTGGATATAGACGAGGACGTCGGACTTCCGGTCCATGATCGACTTGAGGTCGGAGAACATCGCCTGCGATCCCAGCACGACCTTGCCGGCGGCAGGATCGTCGGTGCCGCCGGGAATCGATTCCTCGTAGGCTTGGATCGACGCCGCGCCGGCCTTCACGGCGTCGGAGAGGTGCTTTGCGAGATCCTCGCCGGCGCCGGGCCCGATGGGCGTGCGCTTCTTTTTCAGGAGCGCGTTCACCGCGGCGGTCTCGACCTCGACGGCGACGCGGCCGAAGCGGAGGTTCTCCATGCCATCGGCGCTGAACGCGGTGCCGTAGCCATCAGGCTGGAAGCGGGACGCGCCCTCGTGGCGGCGGTTGGTGGCGTAGAAAAGGCTGAGGTTGAGCTTGGCCATGGCGGAGCGGAGGTTGGATGGGTTGGGTTTCAGGCGGTCGCTTGGAGGTCCTCGAGCACCTCGCACGTGACCTTCACCGGCCCGGCCGTCACGCGGCCGAAGATCGTGGTGAGTGCCGCGCTGGTCGCGTCGCGCCCGCGCGAGATCACCGCGATGTGCTCGGGCGCGATGTCGTCCGTGGGATCAAAGAGCCGCCACTCGCCCCCGAGGTAGGCCTCGAAGCACGCGTGGAAATCCATCGGCTGCAGCCCCGCCGCGTAGCCGCCCACGTAGCGCGCGGGAATCGAGAGCGCGCGGCAAAACGCGATCGCGAGGTGCGTGTAGTCGCGGCACACGCCCTTGCGCGAGAGCCACACATCCCACGCGGAGGTGCGCGAGTCGGTCGTGCCCGGCGCGTAGGTGAGCTTCTGGTCGATCCAGCGGCAGATGGCGCGCACCTGCTCGGCGCGATCCTCGGTCTTGCCAAAGCGCTCCCACGCGATCTGCGCGAAGCGGTCGCTCTCGCAGTAGCGGCTGGGCAGGGTGTAAGTGAGGATGCTGAGCGGAAGGCGGCCGGGGTGGTCGGCCTTCACCGTCGCGGGCAGCGCCGGCCGATTCACCTCGATGGTGGCGGAGTAGCGCAGCTCAAACGCCCCGGCGGGCGCCTCGCAGCGCAGCGCGCGCCCGCCCTTGCCGGTCTCGGCCAGCTCGCGCGGCAC
>JAEUHB010000145.1 GCA_016794665.1 Opitutaceae bacterium | reverse complement strand
GAGGCCGGGCCCGGCTCGTAGCCTTTCGAGGTGAGGTAGAGGATCACCGGATGGCCCGCGGCGGTGAACGCGATGTCCTTCAGGTAGACGTTGAGGTTCTCGGCGCGGTAGTCGCGCACGAGCGCGGGGTTGTTGGCGGCGGTGAGCGGCAGGGTGAGCGCGCGGCCGTCGGCGGTGGTCCACGTGGCGCCGGCGTCGCGCGTCTCGGCGTAGTAAATGTTGGTGCGGTAATTCAGGCCCTTGCCCACGCGCCCGTGGCTCGGGTGCAAGTCGAACGCGGTCGCGACGCGGTCCGTGTCGCCGTGCCGCTGCGACACCTGGTAGTCGCCCATCTCGAGGTGCGCGAGGAGACGGGGCGCGGTCCACGTGCGCGCATCCGGTGAGGTGGCCCAGTTGAGCGTGCGTTCGCCGTTCTTGTAGAGCGTGTGGAGAAATAGGAAGCGCTTCGACTGCGGCAAATACCACGGCTGCGTGTAGGAAAAATTGGTCGTCACCAGCAGCTCCCACGCGGAGATGTCGTGGGGCTTCTTCGAGCGATGGATGTAAGACGGACGCGAGACGCCGTGCGCCGACGAGAACACGTAGAGAAACCCGTCCGAGTCGATGGAGAGCGTGGGGTTGTCGTGCGCGTCCTCGGTGCGCTTCTGCAGCAGCCGCACCGGCCGCGGCACCGTGCCCGTCGCGTGGTCGTAGTAGGAGACGAGGTGCTGCAGCTCGTCGCCTTTCTCCGAGACGTTGCCCGCCGAGCCGCCGAAGACGAAGAACGTCTTCCGCGCCGCCGGCGCATAAATCGCAATCGGCACATGCTGCTGCGGGTAGGTGCCGAAGCCGCCGCTGTATTTGTAGCGGTGCTCATCCTTCGTCGGCTGGTTCATATACCAGATGCCGCGGTAGCCATCGTCCGTCTGCGCGACGAGGTCATCGGCCTTTTTCTGCTTCGGCGCGGGCGCGGTGGCGGCGTCGAGCGCAACCGCCCAGGCAAGCGCAAATGCGGTGACGAACCGATGCGCGGGAACAAGCAAGTGGGTCATGGCGGGTAATCGTGTTGCACCACTACCCCCGATGCACCGCGAGCGCGAAAACCCGCGACGCACGAAAGTGTGTTTCCGACAGCCACTCGAAAACCCTCGAGGCGTGAAAAAATTGACGGGGCTTGCGGCGGCACAAGCTACCCGGTTGTTCACACTGGCCACAAGTCTCTTGCCGCGCCGGCCGAGGCGCAGAATCTAACCTCCGTGCAAACTTCCGGGCCATGCCGACTCGCCCCACTTGTGCTGCTCGCCGTGGCTGCGTCGGCGTCTGGCTATGGCGCCGAACCGGAAAGACTGCCACCGTCCGCGCTCTATCGTGGCGGCCTGGAAACGCAGATCCCAAACCATGCCCTGCCAGCCCATGTCGTTGCGCCAGAAGGTCAGCTCACGCTTTTCGCCGACTACGCCGCCTCGCGCGCCGAGGGTGTTTTGCTTTACCTCGTCAACCGCACGGGCCAGCCGGTCTTGCTGCCTCATCAGGATGGCGACCTCTACCTGAAGCTGGAAACGCCCACACCCGACGGGCGATGGCAACGCGCCCAAGCGCACCTCTCCTCAACCTGCGGCAACAGCTACGGCGTCCTCAACCTGCCCGCCGGCCAGCATTTCATCCTGCTGGGTTATCAGCCGTCGCAAGGTCGCAAGGCGACCGTGCGTTTCTCGATGCCTCACGGGGCGCCATTGCTCTCAAACGCCGGCGAAGGCCTCGTCGCCGACACCGACATTGCCGATGCCAACCGCGACGACATGGCCCGGGCACGACTGCCGTTTCGAACAGAACGAACCTTCGTGGCAAACTGGGCCAGCCTCCAGACCTCGTGGTCGGCGCGCGTCGCGGGCCTCCGCCTCATCGCCCATTGGGAAGAAAACGGCCACTATCGGGCTCGTGCGACCGAGCTGCTGGCGGAGGCGCGCACCGAGGATTCACCCGAGGCCAAGGCCGCGGCAGAGGCCATCGCCGCGATTCTGGGAGCGCCTTGGCCGCGCGATCCCAACGCACGGACCTTTGTCGAGACCTGCACCCGCGCTCTCGCCCGTGCACCGCAGAGGGGCGGCGAGCTTGCGTTCGGCTCACTCGAGGCGAACCCGGCAATGATCTTTGCCGCGCTCCGCGGTGTGGCCGAGGCCGGGCGCTGGGCTGCAGCCAATGCCTCGTTGACCACTGGCTTGGGGCTGGCCACATGGCAGCCCGTGATCGCGCTGGCTGTCGAGGACACCGATCGCGGCGGCACCGGCGGCCGGGAGATTTTGGAGGTCGCCGCCCTAGCTGACGAACTCGTGGCTGATGCCGTGTTTGAACGGCATCTTGCGTCCGCCAGCGATGAATTGCGTCGCATCGCCATGGAGGCACTCTTCCGTCGGAAGCGCACGGAACGACTGGCGGACCTCGCGCGCGCCCTACCCCTCGCGCAGCAATTGGATGTTCTGCGGTTGCTCGCCCGTCAGCCTGAGATCGAACGGAGCGCATTGGGGACCTCGTGGGGTCGGGTTCCGCACGAGGAGAGCGCGGAGGAAGCGTTCTGGCTGCACTGCTTTCGCACCTCGACGCTCGGGGCGGTTCGTGCCGTGCGCTTTGGCAGCAACAATACGCCTAACCCGCACTACCCTGCGGCGCTTCGGGGCATTGTGCGCGAGGCCCTGGGCGCAGAGGCCGCAAGAGGCTGCGGCGAGGGACCCGCGTTTGTGCTGGAAGAATCGTCGTTGTCGCCCGAATGGGCCGGGGCAGTCGCGTTTCTCTCGTGGTGGCGAAACGAGGAAGACATTCCGCTCTATCAAAAGCTGCTGGAGCACCGCGGCTATACCATCAGCGAATCCCATTCGTTTGGAGAAACGCCCGAGATTCAGGTCACGCATTACTGGAGCGTGAGGCTTGCGGCCCAAGAAGCGCTGAAGTCCTTTGGAATACCGCCGGACAGGCAGATTGTGACCAAACGGGAATTCCCGTGGGTGCCTGCTCC
>JAEUHB010000137.1 GCA_016794665.1 Opitutaceae bacterium | reverse complement strand
CTCTACACGCACTACTGGCGCGCCACGCCGCACCCGGCGCTCGCGGTGTTCGACGCCGCCGACAGCTTCGCGGCCTGCACGCGCCGCATCCGCTCCAACACCCCGCTGCAGGCGCTCACACTGCTCAACGACCAGCAGTTCTACGAGTTCGCCGGCGCGCTCGCCGCGCGCATCGAGCGCGAGGGCGGCGCCGACGATGCGAGCCGCATCGACTACGCCTTCCGCCTCTGCGTCGCCCGTTCGCCCACGCGCGACGAGTCCCGCCGCATCGGCAACCTGCTCGCACAACTGCAACCCGCCGCCCCCGCCCGCGAAGCTTGGACCACCGTCGCCCGCGTGCTCCTGAACCTCGACGAAACGATCACGCGCGAATGAAGACGGCTATCATAGTCGCTTGCGCGGTCGCACTGGTAGGCACCGTGGCTTATTCAACCTTGTCATCAAAACCTAGCCTCTGGGGACCGGCGCTCACCACGGGCGAACTCTTTACCCGTCAGATCATGCCCAACCAACTCGCCTTGTTCTTCAAAGATGTTGGCCGCTACCCAACCACCGAAGAGGGGTTAAGCGCACTCCTGCGTGCACCGCAAGGCGCCGTTCAGCTTTGGAAAGGCCCCTACATCTCAAGTGACCGACTGCCCCTCGATCCTTGGGGGCGCGAATATCAATACCGCTCTCCCGCTCTGAAGAGCAAATCCGGTTACGACGTTTGGAGTCTCGGCCCTGACGGCGTTCTAAGTGCTGACGACATCGGCAACTGGACGAAATAGAAACCACGATAACCTTTCCGCATCCCCATGCCGCCCCTCCCACCTTTCGATCCCGCGCAACACCTCGCCGCGCAGACGCGCCGGCATTTTTTCTCCCGTTGCGCGATGGGCCTCGGCGGCATCGCGCTCGCGTCGATGCTCAACGATCGCCGGCTCTACGGCGCCGCGGCCCCCACCGCCCTGCCCGATCCGATGGCGCCCAAGCCCGGCCATCACGCGCCGCGCGCCAAGAACATCATCTACCTCTTCATGGCCGGCGCGCCGAGCCAGCTCGAGCTCTTCGATTACAAGCCCAAGCTCGTCGAGCTCAACGGCCAGCCAGTCCCGCAGTCGCTCATCGAGGGCAAGCGCTTCGCGTTCATGGACACGAGCCACGGCACCAAGCTCCTCGGCACGCGGCGCGCGTTCAAGCAGCACGGCAAGAGCGGCACGTGGGTCTCCGAGCTGTTTCCCCACACCGCGAAAATCGTGGACGACGTCACGTTCGTGCACTCGTGCGCGGCCGATCTTTTCAACCACGCGCCGGCGAAGCTTTTCATGAACACCGGCTCCGGCCAGTTCGGCCGGCCGAGCATGGGCTCGTGGCTCACCTACGGCCTCGGCAGCGAGTCGCGCGACCTGCCGGGCTTCGTCGTGCTGCAGTCTGGCCCGCGCGGCCCGCGTGGCGGCGCCGTGAACTGGGGCAGCGGCTTCCTGCCGACGACCTACCAAGGCGTCCCGCTCCGCGGCAACGGCGACCCCATCCTCAACCTCTCCAACCCCGAGGGCGTCACCGCCGCGCGCCAGCGCCAGACGATCGACGCGATCCGCGATCTCAACCTCAGCCGCGCCGTCGCGACGGGCGACGCCGAGATCCACACGCGCATCGCCGCCTACGAGATGGCCTCGCGCATGCAGACCAGCGCCCCCGAGCTGATCGATCTGAAGGGCGAGAGCGAGGCCACGAAAAAGCTCTACGGTATCGAGGACGACCGACCCTCCTTCGCGCGCAACTGCCTGCTCGCGCGCCGGCTCGTCGAGCGCGGCTCCCGCTTCGTGCAGCTTTACCACACCAACTGGGACAGCCACGGCGGCCCCGGCGAAAACCTCCAGGGCGACTTCGAGAAAGTCTGCCGCGACGTCGACCAGGCACAGGCCGCGCTCGTGCAAGACCTGAAGGCGCGCGGCCTGCTCAAGGACACGCTCGTCATTTGGGGCGGCGAGTTCGGCCGCACGCCGATGGGCGAAAACCGCGACACCATGGGCCGGAACCACCACATCGACGCGTTCACGATGTGGTTCGCCGGCGGCGGCGTGAAAGCCGGCTTCAGCCTTGGCGAAACGGATGAGCTTGGCTTCAGCCCCACGGCCGACCGCGCGCACGTGCACGACCTCCACGCGACGATCCTGCACCTGCTGGGCATCGACCACAAGAAGCTCACCTTCCGTTTCCAAGGCCGCGACTTCCGCCTGACTGACGTGCACGGCCACGTGATCGAGAAGATGCTGGTATAGGCGGCACGCCCCCGACCGGCTGGGCGGGCAAGAATCGGCCCATCACGACCAGAGTCGGCGTCCGCCGGATCCCAACGCGCAAACGCGGCGCCTTTGCAGCCCGCCGCCTATTTCATTCCGAGCCACTGCCCGACAGGTCCCTGCCAGAAACCCAAGACCACCGATCCCAAGGCCAGCACGCAGAGCGCAACGCCCGCGAGGGGGCCCACCGGCGTGCGCGCGGGCGCCAGCGGCGCCGCATCGTCCGCCGGCGCCCAGCTCTCGAAAAACGCCGCCTTGATCCAGCCGAAGTAGTAGTAGATCGAAAGCACCACGCCCGCCGCGGCGATGATGAGGGAGCTGCCGTGGCCGGACTTGAAGACGGCGACAAACACGAGGAACTTGCCCATGAAACCCGCGAGCGGCGGGATGCCCGCGAGCGACCCGAGGCCCACGGCCAGCACGGCCGCCAGGAACGGCCGCTCCTTCGCGAGTCCCGCATAGTGATCGAGGTCCTGGTCGGAGTCTTCGGCCCCGGCGAGGTGGGTCATCACCCCGAACACCGCGAACGACGCAAGGAGGTAGGCGAACAGATAAAAGTAGACCGCGCCCACCGCCGACGGCACGTGCCGCGCCGCGACCACGCCGAGCAAAAGGAAACCCGCGTGCGACACGCCCGAGAGGCCGATGAGGCGCTTCACGTTGTGCTGCGTAAGCGCGGCGATGTTGCCAAACAGGATCGTCGCCGCGGCCATCAGGAGCAGGATGGGCTCCGTCAGCGCGCCGTAGGACGCAAACGCCCCGCCCGGCCCGCAAAGCGACAGCAGCACGGCGAAGCCCGCAGCCTTGGATGCGACGGCGAGAAACGCCGTCACCGGCGTGGGTGCGCCCTGATATACATCGGGCACCCAAATCTGGAAAGGAAACGCGCCGACCTTGAACGCGACGCCGGCGAGAACGAGCACGATGCCGAGGCTCGCGACGTAGTTGCCCGGATTGGCCGCGAGGAAGCGCGCCAAGTCGGTGTAGTTCATCGCCTGCTCCGTGCTCGCGGCCAGCGCCTTGTTGCCCGCCACGCCGTAGAGCAGCACGATGCCAAAGAGCAGCAGCCCCGAGCTGAGCGCGCCCATCACGAGATATTTCAGGCCCGCCTCGAGCGAGGCCGTGCGGGTGCGATAGTAGGAGACGAGGATGTAGAGCCCGATGGTGAGCGTCTCGAGCGCGACGAAGAGCATCACGAAGTGGTTGCTCTGCGCGAGGAGCATCATCGCGGCCGTCACGACGAGCACGACGTGGAAGAACTCCACGCGGGGCATCAGCTGCTTCGCGAGCGCGACACGCCCGAGCAGGCACACCAGCAGCGCCGCGAGCAGGAAAAACGCGCGCATGAACTGCCCGCCCGAGGTGTGCTGGAGCAGGCCGTTGAAGGTCGTCTCGCCGACGGCGGCCGGGTTGTTCCAGCTCAAGCCGAGGCCGACGAGCGTCCCGAGGATGCCGGCGGCCGCAACGTCCGGAATCAGGGCATGCAGGCGCTTCGGCAGCAGAATCTCGCAGACAAGCAGGAGCAGGGCGAGGCAGCCGAGCATCAGCTCGGGAAAGATGGCGGTCCAAGTGTTGGACTCCGCGGCGAGTTTGACGGCTTCGAGGGTCATCGCGGGAAATCGCTACTTGGCGGCCACGGCACGCGCCGGCGGCGTGAGCGCGCCGTTGATCGGCGTGGAGATGGACTTGGGCCAGAGGCCGATGAAGAGCAGCGCGGTGAGCAGGACGAGCGCCGGGATGCGCTCCGCCCAGCCGAGATCAGCGGGCGGGTGCTTCGCGGCGACCACCGCCATGGCCTCGGTCGCCGGGCCGAAGAATATCCTCGCCGCGGCGCGCAGGCCATAGATCGCTGAGATGACCACGCCGGCCACGGCGCAGGCCGTGACGACGGGCGAGAATTTCCAGAGCGCGACAAAGATCGAGAGCTCGCCCCAGAAGTTGGCGAAGCCCGGCAGGCCGATGCTGGCGAACGTCGCCGCGACGAAGAAGGCGGCGAGCACCGGCGTCTGCCGCGCGAGGCCACCCATCTCATCCATCGCCAAAGTGTGCGTGCGGTGGTGCACGCTGGTCGCGAGCAGGAAGAGCAGCGCGACCGAAAGGCCGTGCGCCACCATCATGATGACGACCCCGCCGACACCGACGGTGGTGCCCGCCGCGATGCCCAGGAAAGCGTAGCCCATGTGCATCACCGAGCTGTAGCCGAGCATCTGCTTGAGGTCGCGCTGCGCCATCGTGACAAAGCCGACGACCAGCACATTGCCGATCACGGCGACCCACGCGAGCGGTTGCGCCCAGTGCGAAGCGCCGGCAGGGAGCAACGGGAGGCCGATCTGGATGAGGCCGTAGAGGCCGAATTTCTTCAGCACGCCGGCGTGCAGCATGGCGTTGGAGCTCGGCGCGGCGGCGTAGCCGAGCGGCGCCCACGTGTGGAGAGGCCAGAGCGAGACCAGCACGCCGAAGCCGACCGCAAGCAGCGCAAAGACATTCTGCTGCGTGATGTCGGAGAGCGGCTTGGACGCGAGGTAGCGTTTGAGCTCGATGAGATCGAAGGTGCTCGACCCGCTCTTCACGTAGAGCGCGATCAAGCCCACCAGGGAGATCATCGCGCCGAGCGTGAGGTAGATGGTCATCTTCATCGCCGCGTAGCTGCGATCCTTGCCGCCCCAGATGCCGACCATGATAAACGTCGGGATCAGCGCCAGCTCGTGGAAGAAGTAGAAGTAGAGCACGTCCACGCTCGCGAACACTCCCATCAAGCCGCCCTGCATGATGAGCAGCAGCATCAGATAGATTTTCAATCGCTCCGCCTGCGATTGGATCGCGTAGAGACCGGCGGCGAAACCCACGATGCCCGCCATCACGAAGAGCGGGAGCGAGATCCCGTTGAGCCCGAGCTTGAGCGAGATGCCGAAGGCATCGAGGCCGGTGGAATATTGCGTGAGAAACGCGTAGCCACTCTCGTGCGGCACCGACGAGAAATGCCACCACGTGTGCAGCGCCAGCAAGAGCGGCACGGCGAACGCGACGTAGGAGAGGCGGACCGACCAGCGCTTGGGCAGGCCGAGCGCGATGGCGAGCGCCAGGGCGAGCGGGGTCGCGATGGCAACGAGCAGCGGATCGAAGGGCAATTGGCTCATCGCGTCAGGTGAGGGTGATCCAGCCGGCTGCAAACGCCCACAGCGCGGCGGCGCCGAGCAGGAACCAGTAAGCGTAGGCGTTGACGTTGCCGGTGTGCAGCCCGCGGGCACCGAGGCCCATGAAGCCCACGACCGCCGCGAGCCCGCGCACGATCACGCCGGCCAGGAAGATTTGCTCGATGAAATTGATGACGAGCGCGAGGCGTTGCTGGACCTTGGCCACGTAGTAATCGTAGGCGCGATCGAACGAGGCCTTGAGCGCGCCGAGGGCGCCGAAGAGGCCGGGGGATTTCTCCGCGAGCGAATC
>JAEUHB010000136.1 GCA_016794665.1 Opitutaceae bacterium | reverse complement strand
GCAGGCGATGAACTTCTACCGCGCCATCTTCCCGATGGACGGCTACAACACCGACCGCGTCGAAGTGAACCGCGGCGCTAACGCCCTTCTCTTCGGCGTCGGCAGCCCCGCCGGCATCATCAACACGTCCACGGCCTCGGCTAACTTGTCGAAGACGTCGGGCCGCCTGGATCTTTCGCTGGGTAGCCACGGCAGCGCGCGCGCGGCGCTCAACGCCAACGTCGTGATCAAGCCGGGCGAACTCGCGGTGCGCGTCGCGGCGGTGAAAGCGGACGATCAGTTCCAGCAGAAGTTCACCTACAACAACTCCGACCGGCGCTTCGTCACCGCGGGCTGGGACGTCAAGCCCCTGCGCAACCGCGGCGTGCTCGACTCGACGATCATCCGCGCGACCTACGAGCGGGGTGAGATCAAATCCAACCGCGCGCGCACGCTCACGCCCTCCGACCGCATTTCCTCGTGGTTCGACGCCTCGCTGCCCGCCGATCTCCGCGCCGCCGGCGCCCGCGGCAAGGTCAGCTATGATCCCACGCGAGGGCCGTTCAACACGTTCACCCGTGCGCTGGGCAACGCCACGCTCGGCGTGCCGGAGAACATCAATCGCTCGCCGACGTTTGTGTTTCAAAACGTCAACGCCACCGCGCCGCGCGACAACATCCCGACGACCGCCGCGGGCCAGACGCTCCTCGGCCGCGGCATGGTGTCGAACAACGTCTTCTATCCCTCGACCGGCCTCGTCGGCACCGCCGTCACGGCCTACAGCCGCGAGCTCAGCCGCGTGCGCGCCGACTACGGCCTCGCCGATCAGGCGTTCTACACGGCGGAGAACCTGACCGACCCGACGGTCTTCAATTTCTTCGACAACCTGGTCGCCGGCCCGAATTCCGAGGCGCGCTCGAACCTCCAGAACTTCGAGGCGTCCGTGCAGCAGTTGCTTTTCAACCGCAAGGCCGGCTTCGAGGTCTCGTTCAACCGGCAGAAGTGGGAGGAAGGCTACCAGTCGCTGATGAACCAGGCCGCCCCCTACATCTCGATCGACGTCAACACCACGATGTGGACCGGCGAGACGAATCCCAACTTCGGCCGCCCGTTCATCTCCACCGCGGGCGCCGCGAGCTACCGCGGCGAGCAGGTCGACACCACGCGCGCGAAGCTCTTCTACGAGCTCAACCTGCAGGAAAAACTCAGCCCCACGCTCGGCGGCATCCTCGGCAAGCATGTCGTCTCCCTGCTCGGCCAGAAGGAGAAATACCTCACCGACTCCCGCGGCGGCGGCTCGATGTTCTACACGCCCGACAACTGGACCAACGGCAACAACCAGGCCCGCACCGCCGCGCAGTCGAAGCAGATCGTGACGCTGGTCTACCTCGGGCCCTCGCTCCTCAACGCCGCGTCGCCGAGCGGCGCCCATCTCCCGGGCCTCCAGCAGAACCTGATGAACATGCACAACGAGATCAACGGCAAGGGTGTCGTCATCTCGCGCGTGCAGGCGCCAAGCGTGGCCGTCGCGCGCGACGCCATCTACAATCCCTACGCCACGCCCATCACGGTGCTGCGCGAGAACCACGAGGTCACCAACACCGCCGGCTTCGCGTCGCTCAACGAGCGCACGCTCGATTCGCAGGCGCTCGCGCTGCAGGGCAACTGGCTCTGGGATCGCGTCGTCTCGACCGTCGGCTGGCGCAAGGAGAAGTCCTCCATCCGCAGCATCAACGCGCCCTTCGATCCCGCGGGCGAGGGCTACGTGCGCGTCGACAGCCCGCTCTACAGCCTCGGCAATCCCGCCGCGGTCCCGCAGGCGTTTGAGAAGACGCTCTTCGCGTGGAGCGGCGTCGCCAAGGCCCCGGAGAAATGGCTGCGGCCCACGCGGTTCATCACCGCGCTGAATCTGTTCTACGGCAGCTCGGAGAACTTCAGCCCGCCCGCCACGAAGAGCGTCGATACCTTTGGCAAGGAACTCGCCCCGCCCCGCGGCATCACGAAGGAAAAGGGCATCTACCTCGAGGCGTTCAACGGCCGCGTGACCGCGCGCCTGAACTTCTTCGAGACGACGCAGACGGGTGATTTCAACCCCACCGTGGGCAACATCCCCGCCGCAATCATGAGCATCTACAGCCAGGCCGTCACGATGGTGCGCGGCGGCAACATCCCCGATGGCGGTGGCGGCGTGCCGGTGGGCTTCGTCGCGCCGCCGCAGGCGCTGCTCGACACGTTCAACGCCCGCATCGTCAACGGCAACCTCCAGACCACCAACCCCGGCGTGCGCGACACGAGCGACTTCGTGTCCAAGGGCACCGAGCTCGAGGTGATGTTCCGGCCGACGCGCGGCCTGTCGTTCACGTTCAACGTGTCCGAGCAGGAGTCGGTCCGCACCAACACCGGCGCCGCCGTGCGCAAGCTGCTCTTCGACACCCCGACCTCCACCGGCAAACCGATCGCGACCGAGTGGCGCAACGAGTGGGCGTTCCAAGTGCCGCTTAACGTCGGCGCGATTCCCAACATCGGCAGCCGCACCGACGTGAACATGCTCTCGAATAATTTCCAGGCCAACGCCCTCAACCGCTTTAACACCGCCGCCTCGGGCGACGGCGCGCCGGTGCAGGAGCTCCGCCAGTGGCGCGCAAACGTCGTTGCCAACTACGATTTCCAAGGCGAGCGCCTGAAGGGCTTCGGCATCGGCACCGGCCTCCGCTGGCTCGACAAGGCCGCGATCGGCTATCCCGTGATCTCGCTCCGCGCCGATCTCACGCCCGTGCCGGCGGGCGGCCCCGCGCTGGCGAGCGACATCCGGGTATCGGATGTGCGCAACCCGTTCTTCGGTCCCGACGAGATGCGCTACGAAGGCTGGATCTCTTACCAGCGGAAAATCCTGAAGGGGAAGGTCGGCCTCCGGCTCCAGCTCAACGTGCGGAATATCTTCACGAACGACGAACTCGTGCCCGTCGTGATCAACCCCGATGGCAAGAACGCCGTCTACTCGATCGCCGAGGGCCGGAAGATCACCTTCTCCACGCGGTTCTCGTTCTGAGCACCGCGCCGCGCAGGGGTCCGGGTGTGCGGCAGATCCACGCCCGGGCGCCCTGCTTTTTCGCCATCGCCCACGCCTGCGCGATGGCCTCAAACTCCGCGTCGCGTGAACCCCTGCCGCCTGTCTTTCCGCCGCCTGATGCTCGCTTCCGTCGCTGCGCTCGCGGCCGGGGCCGTCGCCCAAGACCCCGCTCTCCCGCCCGGCGCGCCCCTGTTGCCCGAGTCCGCGCTGCCCGATTACGAGAAAAACATCGACCACGCGCAGTTGATCCGCGGCTGGAACAACGCCGCGCTCGCCCGTGGCGAAAAAATCTACCAGCTCCACTGCCACAGCTGCCACGGCGACCTCAACCTCGCGGGCTCGATCCCGAATGCGCTGCGCTTTGCGGAAGGGAAATTTTCCCACGGGGCTGATCCCTACACCCTCTACCAGACGCTCACGCGTGGCTGGCGGTTGATGGCGCCGCAGCCGCAGCTCGTGCCGCGCGAGAAATACGACGTCATCCACTACCTTCGCGAAACCTTCCTCGCGAAACACAACCCCTCGCAACGCGTCGCCATCACCGACGCGTATCTCGCCGGCCTGCCCAAGGGCGACTCCACCGGCCCCGCGCCGGTGAAACGCGAGCCGTGGCGCGACATGGACTACGGGCCGTTTCTCATCGGCACCTTCGAGCTCGCCGACGCCGAGCGCCGCGCCGAGGCGGCGAAGCTCCCGTTTGCCAAGCTCGACTTGATCGAGCCCGGTGCGAATCTCGCCTACAAAGGCATCGCGGTGCGCCTCGACGCCGGCGCCGGGGGGATCTCCGGCGGCAAGGCGTGGGTCGTCTTCGAGCACGACACCGGGCGCATCGCCGGCGCGTGGACGGGCGAGGGCTTCATCGACTGGGAGGGCATCAATTTCAACAGCCGCCATGTCGTGCACCCCCGCACCATCGGCGAGCTGCAGTTCGAGACCGCCGACGGCCCCGGCTGGGCCAATCCCGCGACGGGCGCGTTTGACGATGCGCGCGTGGTCGGCGCCGATGGCCGACGCTACGGCCCGCTCCCGCGCGCGTGGCTGCGCTACCGCGGGCTGTTCCGCTTGGGCGACGAGGTCGCGGTCTACTACACCGTCGGCGACACTGCCGTCCTGGACAGCCACGGCCTCGAGTCGCTCGACGGGCAGCCGGTCTTCGTTCGCACGCTCAACCTGCGCAAGTCGTCCCGCGATCTCGTGCTGCGCCTCGCGAATGCCGGCACCGTCGTCGCGGTTTCGGGTCCGTCCGCCCTCGTGCTCGGCGGCGACGAACGCTTTGTCACCCTGACAATTCCCGCGTCCGCCACGCCTGCGCGCATCGCGCTCCGCCTCGCCAAGGCCGGCACGGACCGCGCCGCGCACGAGGCGCTCGCCGCCACGGCCGCTCCACCCCGCGACCTCGCGCCGTTCACGCGCGGCGGCCCCGCGCTCTGGCCCGAGAAAATCGAGACGCCCATCGTCCGCAGCGACACGAAGGGCGCGTTTGCGTGGGAGCGCTTCACGTTGCCGCAGGCCAATCCGTGGCGCGCGCGCGTGCGGCCCGGTGGCTTCGATTTCTCACCCGACGGCAAGTCCGCCTACGTTTGCACGTGGGACGGCGACGTGTGGCGCGTCGAGGGCATCGACGGCGCGGCCCCGGCCGTAACGTGGCGCCGCATCGCGTCGGGTCTGTTCCAGCCGCTCGGTCTCAAGCTGCGCGGCGCCGAGATTTTCGTCACCTGTCGCGACCAGCTCGTCGTGCTGCGCGACCTCAACGGCGACGGCGAGACCGACTACTACGAGAGCCTGAACAGCGACCACCAGGTCACCGATCACTTCCACGAGTTCGCGATGGGCCTGCAGACCGATGCCGCGGGAAATTTCTACTACGCCAAGAGCGCGCGCCACGCCCGCACTGCGCTCGTCCCGCAGCACGGCACGCTGCTGAAAATCTCCGCGGACGGCGCGCGCACCGAGATCCTCGCCAACGGCTTCCGCGCCGCCAACGGCGTGTGCCTCAACCCCGACGGCTCGTTCTTCGTTACCGACCAGGAAGGCCACTGGATGCCGATGAACCGCATCAACCGCATCACGGCGCCTCAATTTTTCGGCAACATGTGGAGTGGGGGAGCGCCGGCCGACACCGCCGACTCCGCCATGGCCCCGCCGCTCCTCTGGGTGGACAAGGCCACCGACCGCTCGCCCGCCGAACTCCTTTGGCTCAACCACACCGCGTGGGGCCCGTTCAACGGCGCCCTGCTCAACCTCTCCTATGGCCAGGGTCGCCTCGAAATCGTCGTGACCGACGGCACCGGCGATGCGATGCAGGGCGCGCTCTGCCAGCTCCCGATCCCGGATTTCCCGACCGGCATCATGCGCGGTCGCGTCCATCCCGCCAACGGCCAGCTTTACCTCGCGGGCTTGTCGGCGTGGGCCACCTCGCAGACCGAGCAGGAAGGCGGTTTCTATCGTCTGCGCCCCACTGGCCAACCCGCCACGCTGCCCACCGCGTGGCGCGTCCTTCCCGGCGCCCTCGAACTCACCTTCAGCGAGCCGCTGTCCCCCGCCACCGCCGCCGACGCCACGCGCTACGCCGTGAAAGTCTGGGACCTGAAACGCAGCGCCAACTACGGCAGCCCGCGCCTCAATCAGCGCCCGCTGCCTGTCACCCGCGCCGAACTCCTCGCCAACCCGCGCACTGTCCGCCTCGCGATCCCCGATCTCGCGCCCACCCACATCATCGAAATCACCGCCCGCCTGCAGGACCCCACCGGCGCCGAAGTCGAGCGGGTGATCAGCGGCACGATTCACCGCGTGCCCGACTCAGCAGCGCCGTGATTCGGTCACGCGCCACATCCACCACCCCCTGAATCGCAGCATCCAAGTTTCGCGAACGGCGCCTGCGAGTTTTGGATTCTGAGGCGCAGCTATTTCAAAAATCGGTCAGCGCATTCGCTCGCGTCGTGGCAATGGCAATGACCTGCCCCCGAAGCTGGAGGGCTAGAACGAGAGGAGCGGATTGGTTGAGGTTGGATTACAGGCTGAGGGTGGGACGGCAAGTGGAGGGTTTGGCCGGTCCACAGGGGCCCCAATGGGGGCCCGCGCGATTTGGGCGGCGAACGCGTTCGGCGTCAGGCCGGCGAGCGCGCTGTGCGGGCGGGTTTCGTTTTAGTCGTCGCGGAACGCCTCGATGACGTCCCGCGCGTGCGCGAGGCTCAGGAACTCGGTCTCGTTGAGGCACTCGTCGCGCAGCTTGCCGTTGAAGCTCTCGATGTGGCCGTTCTGGGCCGGCTTGCCCGGCGTGATAAACCGATGGTGCACTTGGCGATTGTGGGCCCTGCGCTCAAGCGCCAGACCCGCGAACTCCGGCCCGTTGTCGGTGAGCACGCTGGCGGGCCGGCCGCGCAGCTCGGCGAGATAGTCGAGCACGCGTGCCACGCGCGGCCCGGACAGCGAGGTGTCGGCTTCGATCCAGAGGCACTCGCGCGTGTGGTCGTCGTGCACGGTGAGCAGGCGCAGCGCACGGCCGCCGGCGAGCCGGTCGTGGACGAAGTCCAGGCTCCAGCGTTCGTTCGCTCGCTGCGGGATGGCCGCCGGCTCGGCGCCGCGCGCCAGCCGCTGCTTGCGCCGGCGGCGCTGGCGCACCTGCAGGCCCTCGGCGCGGTAGAGCCGGTGCACGCGCTTGTGGTTGTCATTGATGCCTTCGCGGCGCAGCAGCACGAGCAGCCGGCGATAACCCCAGCGGCGCCGCACCGCGGCATGGCGCCGCAGGGCCGCGCGCACCGGGGCTTCGTCGCGGCGGCCGTGGGGCTGGTAGTAGTAGCTGCTCACGGCCAGATGCAGCAGCCCGCACGCGCGGGTGGCGCTCACCGGGTAGCCTGCACGCAGGTGATCCACGGCGGCGCGCCGAGCGGCGGGCTCTACCAGTTTTTTGCGGCCACGTCCTTGAGCATCCGCAGGTCGAGCGCCTGATCGGCCACGATCTTCTTCAGCTCCGTGTTCT
>JAEUHB010000099.1 GCA_016794665.1 Opitutaceae bacterium | reverse complement strand
GAGGCCTCGGTCTTGCCGCTGACATGGAAAAACCGCGCGCCGCCGGGCGTCTCGGTGACGGCCACCGTGGCGTTGACGCCCTCGCCGAGGTAGATCGGCCGGGCGCCGTAGTCGGTGGTCGCGACCTGCCGCCCGTAGGCGACGAGCTGCCATGGCACCGGCGGAATCACTCGCTGGGCGCCGGCGAGCACGACGAGGCCGACGAGAGTGATCGCGACGCGGGCTTTGCCGGTGTCGAGCGCGAGCACCGCCGCGAGCACCGCGAGGACCGCTAGCGCAAACTGCGTCTGTTGGGCGCCGATCCACGGCACCAGTGTGAGCCCCGTGAGCACGGCGCCAGCGATTGCGCCCGCGGTGTTGGCGGCGTAGGCGCGTCCGACGAGCCGCGCCGGGTCATGGCCCGGTCCGGCGAGGCCGGCGAGGGCGAGCGGGAAGCTCGCGCCCCAGAGCAGCGCCGCCGGGAGCAGCGCGAGCGCGCAGCGCGCGAGATCGAGCGAGAATTTCGCCGGCAGGGGCAGCACGGGTGACACGCTCCACTGCGGGAGCAGCACGGCGCTCGCATAAGCGGCCCACGCGACGGCCGCGACTTGCAGCAACTGGCAGCCCGCCAGCCACGCGCGGGGCCGCGACGCATGTCGCGCAATCATCGAGCCACCGCTGCTGCCGAGCGCGAGCCCGGTCAGGAAAACCGCGAGGATGATCGCAAACGTGTAGACCGTCGCGCCGATGAGGAGGGAAAGCAGCCGCGCCCAAATCACCTCCGCGGCGAGCGCGCAAAAGCCCGAGAGCCCAATCGCCCACAGCACGGGAGTCGAGATGCGTGATGAGTCGGAGTGCGCCGGGCGGCTGGATGCGGCTGGCGCCGGCGCGGTGCCGCGCGCCAGCAGCCAGGCGACGCCCGCGACCGCGAGATTGAGCCCCACGGCGCTGAGCGTGGCGATGGTGGTGTCATGCACGCGCAGCAGCCAGAAGCCGGCGAGCAGGCAGCCGAGCACGGCCCCGAGGGTGTTGCCGCCGTAGAAAATGCCGAGCCACGCCACGCCGCGCGGCGACGCCTCCACCCACCGCGCGATGGCGGGCAGGGTTGCGCCCATCATGATTGTCGGGGGCAAAAGGCAGGCGGCGCAGAGCACGGCACGCAGTGCGATGCCCGTCGCGCCATGGCCGGCCAGCGCGGTGTAGGCCTGCCCCAGCAGTGGCACGGCGATCAGCACGGCTATCCCGCACATGGCGATGCCCGCCTCGAGCGCGGCGTAGACGCGCAACGGGTGCCGCGTCGGATCGAGCCACCGCGGCAGCAGCAGGCTGCCAAGCCCCATCCCACCCATGAATGTCCCCAGCAGCACCGCGAGCGACACCGCTGACGAGCCGATGACAAGTTGGAGCAGTTGGAACCAGACGACCTCGTAGATGAGAGCCGCGCAGCCGCTGCCGACAAAAAGCAGCAGAACGGCGGGGAGTAGGCGAAGGGGGGGCACCGGTGGAGAGGGACGCGGAGGGCGGGGCAGAGTTGCGAGCCGCCGGGCCGGCGTCGAGCCGTGTTGCATCTTGCGATGGCCCCGGCGCCGCGGATAGTCGCCGGCCATGTCTCCGCTAACACCCCTTGTGCGACGCGGGCCGCTGGCCGTCGCGTTCGCTGTGATTTTGTCGATCCTCGGTGGCGTCGGCCACGCGGGCGATGCCGGTGGGTTTCGCCAGATCCGGGCCGACGGGGTCGTGGTGTCGCTGCCTAGGGATTGGGAGCGAGGCGGGCCGGAGGTGCCGGTCTGGCTGCATCTGCACGGGGCGCCGGAGACGGTCGAGGCGCAGTTCGCTGCGCTCGGCGTCCCGGGCGTGCTGGTGAATGTCACGCTGCCCGGTTTGTCGAAAGTCTACGCCGACCGGTTTTCGACCGCGGGCTCATTGGCGGCGCTGCTGGAGACGGTGGAGAAAACGCTGCGCGCTGCGGCGCCGGGCCCGGCGTGGCGCGCCGGCCGGCTCACCATCTCATCGTTCAGCGCCGGCTTTGGCGGCGTGCGGGCGTTGCTGCGCGACGAGGCGGCGTTTGCCCGCATCGCGGCGCTCGTGATGGCCGATTCGATCTACTGCGGCTACGCGGGCGATCCGGCGGCGAAAAAGGTGGATGAAGACCTCATGGCGGGCTTCGCGCGCTTCGCGACGGAGGCCGCCGCGGGCCGAAAACGCCTCGTTATTTCGCACTCGGAGCAGGTGCCGGAGGGCTACGCGAGCACGACCGAGACGGCGGACTACTTGATTGCCCGGCTCGGCGGGGCGCGCACGGAGCGCGCGGAGGCCTGGGCCGGCGGGCTGAACCTGCTGAGCGATTTCCGCCAAGGCGGCTGCGAGGTCCTCGGTTTCGCCGGGGCGGCGCCGGAGGACCACATGCGGCACTTGCGCGCGATGGCCGCGATCGCGGAGCGCGCGATGGAGCGGCCCGTGCGCGCCGCGGCCTCCGTGGCCGAGCTGCGCGCGCAACTCGACGGGCTGGTTCGGCACCCGCGATTCAGCGCGGCCCTGTGGGGCGTGAAAGTGGTGTCGCTCGACACGGGCGCGACGCTTTTCGAGCACCACGC
Source organism: Opitutaceae bacterium (assembly GCA_016794665.1). Lineage (GTDB taxonomy): Bacteria > Verrucomicrobiota > Verrucomicrobiia > Opitutales > Opitutaceae > ER46. Next base: position 3,068 of record JAEUHB010000099.1, on the reverse strand, counting down.
CGGCCGGCTGATGAGCCCGGCCTCGAACAGCAAGCTCTACACGGGCGCCCTCGCGCTCGACCGCCTCGGCGGCGACTACCGCATCGCGACGCCGATTTTCGCGACGGCGCGGCCGGATGCGGCGGGGCGCCTCGCGGGGGACCTCGTGATCAGCGGGCGCGGTGACCCGAGCTGGCGGACGCGCGGCACGGCGCGGAAGTTCGAGGAAATCTTTGCGCCGTTCGCCGCGGCCCTGGAAAGCGCGGGCGTGAAGCACGTGACGGGCGACTTGATCGCGGACGCGACGTGGTTTCCCGATCTGCCGCATGGCTCGGGCTGGGCCGCCGACGATCTCAACGACTCCTACGGCGCGGAGATCTCCGCGCTCACGCTGGAGGATAATTTCGCCGAGCTGCGCGTGACACCGGGAGCGGCGCCCGGGGCACCGTGCCGGGTCGAGTGGCTCCAGCCGCACACGGGCCTGACGATTGACAATCGCCTGGTGACGGCGGCAAGAGGCACCGCCGCGCGGGTCGACGATCGGCGCCTAATTGGGGAGAACGCCGTGCATCTCTTCGGGCAAGTGCCCGTCGGCGGCGCCGCGATGGTGGTGAGTGTGACCGTCCCGCGGCCGGCGCAGTGGTTTGCGGCGGCGTTGAAGGATGCGCTTGGGCGACGCGGCATCCGCGTCGACGGCGCGGCGCGCAGCCGGCGCTGGCCGGACGAACCGGCGGTCGATGGCCGGAGCGTGCGGCTCGGCGAGGTCGTTTCGCCGCCGCTGCGCGAGCTTGTCACGGGCTTCATGAAACCGTCGCAGAACCTCGAGACGGATCTGATTTTCGCGCATGTGGGCCGCACCGTGCGGGCTCCGGGCGCGCCGGCGCGGCAGACCGCGGAGGAAGCGGGCGTGCGGGCGCTCGGGGAATTTCTTTCCGTGCGCGGGCTGCCGGCGGACGAGGTGCGCTTCGAGGAGGGCTCCGGCCTCTCGCGCAACAACCTCACGACGGCCAACGCCACCGTCGCGCTGCTGCGCCTGATGGCGACGCACCGCGAGGCCGGGGCCTTTGCGGCCTCTCTGCCGATCGCCGCCGTCGACGGCACGATTCGGCGCCGCATGGCGGGCACCCCCGCATCGGGCAACGTGCGCGCGAAGACCGGCACGCTGCGCTACGCGAATGCGCTTTCCGGCTACGTCACGAGCGCCGCGGGCGAGCGGCTGGCGTTCAGCCTCATGCTCAACCGCTACGTGCCGACCGCCGGCCGGCGCGCGACTGACGAGCTCGACGAGATCGCGGTGGCCCTCGCGCGCCTCGCCGGCCGGAGCGCCGCGCCGGTGGCGGCCGCGGTTCCCCAAGGCGCCCCCGCTCCCGTGAAGGCGGCCGCGGCCGAGGCGCGGCCGAATATCCTCTTTGTGATATCCGACGACCAGTCGTGGCGCGACACGGGCATCGAGGGATCGCGGCTCGTGCGGACCCCGGCCTTCGACCGGGTGGCGCGCGAGGGCGCGCGGTTCACGCATGCCTTTTCCGCGAGCCCGTCATGCACACCCTCGCGCAGCGCTGTGCTCACCGGCCGCCACATCTGGCAGATTGGCGAGGCGGGCCTGCTCTACGGCACGCTGCCCCCCGCGCATCCGCCGTTCACGCACGCGCTCGCGGACGCGGGGTATTTCGTCGGCTTCACCGGCAAGGGCTGGGGGCCGGGCGAGTGGGAGGCCGCGGGCCTGAAGCGCCATCCGCTCGGCAAGGAGTTCAATGCCCGCCAGCAATCTCCCGCGCCGCACGCTGCGCTGGACCAGCGCGACTACGCGGCGAATTTCGAGGACTTCCTCCGCGAGCGGCCGGCGGGCGCGCCCTTTTTCTTCTGGTTCGGGCCGACGGAGCCGCACCGCGTTTTTGAGCAAGGCGCCGGCTTGCGCGCGGGCAAACGCCTCGCCGACGTAAAGGTGCCGCCCTATTGGCCGGATACGCCGGAAGTGCGCAGCGACCTCCTCGACTACGCCTATGAGATCGACGTGCTCGACGCCCATCTCGGGCGCGTGCTCGCGAAACTCGAGGCGGCAGGCGAGCTGGACAACACGCTCATCGTCGTCACGAGCGACAACGGCATGCCGTTTCCCCGCGCCAAGACCACGCTCTACGATCCGGGCGTGCGCATGCCGCTCGCGGTGCGCTGGCCGGGCCGCGTCCCGGCGGGCCGGGTGATCGACGACTTTGCGAGCCACACGGATTTTGCGCCGACGTTTCTCGAGGCCGCCGGTCTCAAGCCGTCCGCGGGCTACGCCGGCCGCAGCCTGCTGCCGGTGCTCACCTCGGCGCGCGGAGGCCGCGTCGAGGCTGCGCGCGACGCGGCGTTCATGGGATTGGAGCGCCACACGTGGTGCCGGCCCGATGGCGCGGGCTATCCGATGCGCGCGATCCGCACGCACGATTTTCTCTACATCCGCAACTTCGCGCCCGACCGCTGGCCGACGGGCGGGCCGGAGTTTGTGTCGTCGAACAAGACGTTTCATGGCGATGTCGACGGCGCGCCGATCAAGGACTTCATGGAGGCGCCGGAAAACCAGCGGCGCTTCCCGCGGGAGTTCGCGCTCAGCTACGGCAAGCGCCCGGCCGAGGAACTCTACGATGTGCGCGCCGATCCCGACCAGGTGAACAACCTCGCGGCCGACTCCGCGCACGCGGCGACGCGCGCGAAGCTGGCGGCGCGGCTGCGCGCCTACCAGGAGCAGACGGACGACCCGCGCCTGCGCGGCGAGGACCCGTGGCAAGGCTACGCCTACCGGCAGACGGTGGGTTACGGCGCGACCTACAACCGCACGCTGAGCCAAGCGGAGCGCGACGCGGCGGGGGGACGGGCGGCGCACAAGCCGCAGTGAGAATGCGCCGCAGAGGATTTTTCTGGTCGGAAGGCAGAAGCACGCTTGCGGGCGATTAGTAGCGACGAACGCTCGCGAGCCGAACATTCCGGCTCGTGGCGCCTGCCGCTACCGCAGCCAGCACGCGCAAGCGCGCTCCAGCGCCGGACGACGCTGCATCACGGATAGACGCGGCGAGGGCGCCGCGTCCCCGGATGCAAGCCGGTTCAGA
>JAEUHB010000096.1 GCA_016794665.1 Opitutaceae bacterium | reverse complement strand
GCACGGCGCGTCGATTCGCATCTCGGATGACCTCGGGGCGACGTGGCGGGGGGTGAAACGCGATCCGAAGTTGGCCAAGAGCGCGAAAGGCGTGAAGGCGGAGTTGAAACACATCTGGCAAATCGTGCCGGGGCATCCCGCGCAGCCGGGCACGTGGTATGCGGGGGTGGACGATGCGGCGCTGTTCGTGAGCCGCGACGATGGCGACACGTGGCGCGAGCTCACCGGCCTCACGCGCCACCCGTCGCGCCCGCGCTGGACGCCGGGCTTCGGCGGCCTCTGCCTGCACTCGATCGTGGTCGATGCGGTGGACGCGAACCGCATCTGGGTCGGCATCTCATCGGCCGGAATTTTTCGCAGCGACGACGGCGGCGAGACGTGGACGCGCCGCAACGAGGGCCTGCACAACGTCGCGCCCGGCTTCCTCAAGGACGACGACATGGGGCGCTGCGTGCACAAGCTCGTCGCCGATCCGCGTCGGCCGGGTGTGCTGCACCTGCAATATCACGGCGGGGTCTTCACCTCGGACGACGCGGGCGACTCATGGCGGCGCATCTCCGCGGGGCTGCCGCACGACTTCGGTTTTCCGATGGCGGCGACCACGCGCGGCGATCTGTTCGTGGTGCCGCTGCTGGCGGACGACAATCGCGTGGTGCCGGATGGCGCGCTGAAAGTCTGGCGCAACCGCAACGGCGGCCGCGCGTGGCGCGCGCTCACCAAGGGCCTCCCGCAGAAAGGCCACTTCGTGGGTGTGCTGCGCGACGCGATGGCCGCCGACACGCTCACGCCGGGCGGCATCTACATGGGCACGACCGGCGGCGAACTGTTTTACTCCCGCGACGACGGCGACGCGTGGACGCGCCTGCCCGGATCCTTTCCCCGGATCACCTCGGTGAAGGTGTGGGAGCGCTGAGCCGCGTAGGCGGGCCGGCGCCCTACACAATCAGCGCAATCTGCACGCCGGGCCCGTGCACGCCCTCGATGAGGATGCCCTCCACGTCCGCCGTCTTCGAGGGGCCCGTGCACCAGACCACATTGCGATCGTCGCCGAGCGCGGCGACGGCCTGCGTGACGTCGGAAAAAATCGTCGCGCGCTCCACCACGGCCACGTGCACCCACGGCGCGAGCGCGCCGAGCCGGCGCGAGGTCGTCGCGTCGTTGAGGATGATCGTGCCCGACTCCGCGATCGCGCCCGAGGCGCGCGTGATCCCGAACGCGTAGTCGTCCACTCGCGTGCGATCGAACTCGTGCTCGATCGTGAATTCGCCGCCCGCGAAAAACGGCGCGAGCCGCGGTCCCAGCGCGGAGTCGACGTAGCCGCGCAGCCATTTCCCGGCGCGCAGATGGGCGACCAGCGCCGCGCCATCGGTCATCGCGATCGAGCCCACGCGCTTCATCCGCTCCGCCAGCAGTTCCGCCGGGTCGCGGCCCGTGATCATTGCGCGCATCACGGAAATCTCCGCGTCATACGGCGGGAGCGGTGCGCGTTGGTGCAGCGGCGCGAGCGCGCCGCGGATGCGGGAGAAAATGGCCTCGCGATCGGCGCTCATGGACTTTTCGGGGCGATGGGATTCGTGCGTCCCGTCCACCAGAGGCAAGCCGTGATGGCGGCAAACGGGATCAGCGCCAGCAGGTCGGCATGCGGGCCTTCGTAAAACGGGTTGTTCGCCGCGGACCATTTGGTCACGGCCGCGTCGAAATCACCGAGCACGCCGGCGAGAAACGCGATCACGATGCCCGCGATGGCGCCGCCGGCGATGTAGCCCGACGCGAGCAGCACGCCGGGACTCTTGTCGGTCTCCGCGGTGAACTGCTCCTCGCTCATCGCCGCGTAGGCGGCCTGTTTCCGCGCGCGCCGGTCCACGAGCCAGCGGACCATGCCGCCGATGAAAATCGGGGTCGACGCGAAGAGCGGCAGATAAACGCCCACCGCAAACGCCAGCGCGGCGACAAACGACATCTGCATCGTCACGGCGATCATCACGCCGAGCAGCACGAGCGCCCACGGCAGCTTCTGGTCAAGAATGCCCTTGATGATGTAGGAAACGAGCGTGGCCTTCGGCGCCTCGAACTTGCGGACCTCTGAGCCATCGGGCCGCTTGTTGAACGCCCCATTGATGCCGGGATCGACGAGCCACACGGCCTCGCCGCGATCGTTGACGAGATACTTGCCGGCGGGGCCGCCGGTGTCGTCGGTCTTGTGCCACGCGAAATACTGCGCGCTGTCGCCGCGGGCCTGCGGACCGACGAGCCCCTGCCTTTCCTTTTCCAGTTTCGCCACGTCCGTCTTCAGCCCGGCGGGCGCGACCTGCGCCGCCGGCACATAGACGATGGCGGATTCGTTGAGCTTGAGCAGAATCGGCCCGAGCACGACCGCCGAGGCAAAGGCCCCGAGCAGAATCGCATATTGCTGGAGCCGCGGCGTGCCGCCGAGCAGGAAGCCCGTCTTCAAATCCTGCGACGTCGTGCCGCCGTTGGACGAGGCGATGCACACGATCGCACCGATCGAGAGCGCCGTGACGTAGTAGGTGCCGCCCTTCCAGCCCACCAGCAGGAACACGAGGCAAGTGAACAAGAGCGTGGCCACCGTCATGCCCGAGATGGGATTGGACGAG
>JAEUHB010000076.1 GCA_016794665.1 Opitutaceae bacterium | reverse complement strand
ATAGACAGATCTGTCTATTTTGTGCTTGCACTCCGGTAGACAGATCTGTCTAGTGCTGCTCATCGCCATGGCTCACCACTTCATCAGCACCGCCTTCACGCCCGAGGTTCTCCGGGCGCAGGAGGCTTACTACGGCCGCTCCCAAAAGGTCCCGCCGGCGCCCGGTCCCGACGAGCTGGGGGCGCAGGAAGAGCATTTCATCGGGCGTCGCGACAGTTTCTACCTCGCTTCGGTCAACGCCGACGGCTGGCCCTACATCCAGCACCGCGGGGGCCCGCGCGGGTTCCTCAAAGTGCTCGACCCGCACACGCTCGGCTTCGCCGATCTCGCGGGCAATCGCCAGCTCCTCACCACCGGCAACGTCGTGACGAATGATCGCGTGGCGCTTTTCCTGATGGACTACGCGCGCCGCGAGCGCCTGAAGCTCCTCGGCCACGCGCAGATCATTTCTGCCAAGGAGAATCCGGCCCTCGCAGCCGAGCTCGCGCCCGAAGGCGTGCCGGTGCGGCTGGTCGAGCGGATGTTTCGCATTCGCGTGACCGGCCTCGACTGGAACTGCCCGAAATACATCACGCCGCGCTTCACCGCCGAGGAGGTCGAGCGCGCCGCCGCGCCGTTGCGGCAGCGCATCACCGAGCTGGAAGCCGCCCTCGCCGACGCGCGCGGCGGCACGCCCACCTCATGATCCCACTACTCGAAAAATTCCGCGGTCAGCGCGCCCCGCTGCCGGCGCGCCTGCCCGCGCGCCAGATTGCGCTCGCCGGACTCGGCGCGGCCCTCGCGATCGGTTTCGTCGGCGCCGTGGCCGACGCGACGCACCAGCCGCTGCTCCTGGGCTCGCTGGGGGCGAGCTGCGTGTTTCTCTTCGGCTTGCCCGAGGCGCCGTTTTCCCAGCCGCGCAACGTGATCGCCGGCCATCTGCTCAGTTCACTCGTCGGACTCACTTTTCTCAAAGCCCTCGGCCCGCACACGTGGTCGCTTGGTCTCGCGCTCGGCACTGCGGTGGCGGTGATGTTCGCCACACGGACGGTGCACGCGCCGGCGGGCTCCAACCCCGTGATCGTATTCCTGGCGCAGCCGGACTGGAGCTTCCTCCTCGCGCCAACACTGCTCGGTGCCGTCGGCGTCGTGCTCGTCGCGGTGATGTTTCACTGCGTCGTCCGACCCGGACGTTACCCGCTCTACTGGTTCGGTCGCGACGCTGAGCCGCGCGCCTGAGCCATTCCCTTTTCGGCCGGACTCCCCGGCCGGATCTCAAACAGAAAACAAACTAAACAAATACCGTCATGTCCCGCATTACCGCCCTCGATCCCACCACCGCCACCGGCCAGACCGCCGCCCTCTTCGCCGCCGTGAAATCCAAGCTCGGCGTGATGCCCAACCTCATGCGCACGCTCGGCCACTCGCCCGCCGCGCTCGAAGCCTACCTCGGCTTTAGCGGCACCCTCGCCACCGGCGCGCTCCCGGCCAAGACCCGCGAGCAAATCGCCCTCGCGGTCGCCGAGCAAAACGCGTGCGACTACTGCCTCGCCGCGCACACGCTCATGGGCAAAGGCGCCGGCCTCACGCCCGACGCGATCCTCGCCGCGCGCCGCGCCACCGCGGCCGAGGCCAAGACGGACGCGCTGCTCAAGTTCGCTTCCGCCGTGGTGGCGACCCGCGGCCTCGTTCCCGACGAGGCGCTCGCCGCCGTCCGCACCGCCGGCGCCAGCGATGCCGAGATCGTCGAAACCGTCGCGCACGTCGCGCTCAACATCCTCACCAACTACACCAATCACGTCGCGCAAACCGTCGTCGATTTCCCGAAGGCCACCGCCTTGCCCGTCGCGGCCTGACCGGCCGACCAGTCCCGTGTCTCGCTCCAATCGCTACGATTCCATCATTCCTATGAAAACCGCCCTCTTCGTCCTCTCCGATCCCAAGTCCAACACCGAGGAAGCCCTCGGTCGGGTCTTCAACGCGCTCGCCGTCGCCCTCGAATTCAAACAGGCCGGCGAGACCGTCCAATTGATCTTCGCCGGTGCCGGCACTCGGTGGCCCGCCGTCCTGAACAAGGCCAGCCATCCCGCCCACGCGCTCTACAAGCAGGTGCTCGATACCGTCGTCGGTGTCTCGTGCGGCTGCGCCGATGTCTTCGGCGCCGACGACCAAGGCCTCGCACGCATCACGACCCATGCCGTGCCCGGCACCACGGGCCTGCCCAGCGTGCTCGCGTTACAGCGCGAAGGGTTTCACGTTCTCACGTTCTGAACCAACATCGCCGCCATGGATTCAACCCGCCCTGTCCTCTACACGAAAATCGGCTGCCCGTGGTGCGCGGAAGCCCGCGAAGCCCTCGATCACCGCGGCATCGCCTACGACGAGAAGGTGGTGACCACCGACGCGGCGGCCGCCGCCGAGATGCGCCGTCTCTCCGGCCAGACCAAGGCACCGGTGCTCGACTGGTCGGGCGAAATTCTCGCCGATTTCGGCGCGGCGGAGTTGCAACCGTTTCTCGCGGCGCGCGGAGCCTGAGCACCATTGCGCGCTTGGCATGGGGGCACCCAACACCGAGCGTCTCCATACTGCGGCGAACGGATCGCCCCCATGCCCGAGCTCCCCGACATCACCGCCTACCTCGATGCGCTCACTCCGCGCGTGCTCGGGCGAATGATGGAAAGGATCAAGATCGCGCACGTGTTTCTCCTGCGCACCGCGGTGCCGCCGATTGGTTCGCTGCACGGGCGGCGGGTGACGGCGTTGCGGCGAATCGGCAAGCGGATCGTGTTTGGCTTCGAGGGCGACCAGTGGCTCGTGCTGCACCTGATGATCGCGGGGCGGCTCCAGTGGGCGGACACAGGAGGAAAGCCGACGACGCGCAATGCGCTGGCCGATTTCGTCTTCGATTCCGGCACGCTCACGCTCACCGAGGCCGGAACGAAGCGCCGCGCGGCGCTGCACGTCGTCGCCAGCGAAGCCGCGCTCGCGGCCCACGACCCCGGGGGCATTGATGTATTCGCCTGCACGCCGACGGAATTCGCCGCGATGCTTACGCAGCGCAACCATACGCTGAAGCGCGCGCTCACCGATCCGCATCTTTTCAGCGGCATCGGCAACGCTTACTCCGACGAGATTCTGCACGCCGCCCGGCTCTCGCCTGTGGCTCTTACCCAGAAGCTCACGGCCCCGGATATCGCACGGCTGCTCACCGCAATCCGCGAGACGCTGCACCGCTGGACGGATTTGCTGCGGCGTGAAGCCGGCGGGAAGTTCCCCACGAAGGTGACGGCGTTTCGCCCCGAGATGGCCGTGCACGGCAAGTTCGGCCGGCCCTGCCCGGTGTGCGCGACGGCCGTGCAGCGCATCGCCTACGCGGAGAACGAGGTGAACTACTGCCCGCGCTGCCAGACCGGCGGAAAACTGCTCGCCGATCGCTCGCTGTCGCGCCTGCTCAAGAGCGACTGGCCGCGCACCATCGAGGAAGCCGAGGCCTTGGGCCGGGCGTAGGGCCCGAGCTTGCTCGGACCAGCCTACGCGAGCTGAGGCCCTTGTTGCTACAAAACTTCTGCGATCAACGGCGACGCTGGCGGGGCCGAATCGCCGATTGCAATCGCCGCGGCAAGCATGCGCTGCGCCTCGGCCAACGCCGCGTCGTCGCTCGCATGAATCACGCACAGTGGCGCGCCCGCAGCGACGCGCTCGCCCACTTTCACGAGCCCGTCCACTCCCACCGCCGGATCGATGCGGTCGCTGGCCTTGGCGCGGCCGGCGCCGAGGCGCAATGCGGCGAGCGCCACTCCCATCGCATCAACGTCCGCCACCACGCCAGCGCGCGGCGCGGGCAGCGGCACCTTGAATTTCGCCTGCGGCAACCGCGCTGGATCGTCGATGGTGCGGGCATCGCCGCCCTGAGCGGCGACGATCTCGCGGAATTTCGCGAGCGCGGTGCCATCGCGCACGACGCGTTCGAGTTTTGCGCGCGCCTCGGCTTCGGTTTTTGCCACGCCACCGAGCATCAGCATGTGCGCGCCGAGCGCGTAAGTGACCTCCATGAGATCGGCCGGGCCGGCGCCACGCAGGCACGCAATCGACTCGGCGACCTCGAGAGCGTTGCCCACGGCGCGGCCGAGCGGCTGGTCCATCGCGGTGAGCAAGGCGCGAACGTTTTTCCCGCCGGCGCGGCCGACCGCGACGAGCGCCGCGGCGAGCTGGCGCGCTTCGGCGATCGTCTTCATGAACGCGCCGCGGCCGAACTTCACGTCGAGCACGAGCGCGTCGATGCCCTCGGCGAGTTTTTTGGAGAGGATGGAGCCGCAGATGAGCGGGATGCACTCGACCGTCGCCGTCACGTCGCGCAGCGCGTAGAGTTTCTTGTCGGAGGGCGCGAGGTCCTTGGTCTGCCCGATGAGCGCGCAGCCGAGGCGCGCGACCTGCGCGCGGTAGGCCTCAATCGAAAGATCGGTGCGAAAGCCGGGGATCGACTCGAGCTTGTCGAGCGTGCCGCCGCTGTGGCCGAGGCCGCGCCCGCTGATCATCGGCACGGGCACGCCGCAGGCCACGACCATCGGCGCGAGCGGGATCGAGACTTTGTCGCCGACGCCGCCGGTGGAGTGCTTGTCGACCTTGATGCCCGGCACCGCCGACAGATCGGCCACGACGCCGGAGTGCATCATCGCATCGGTGTAGTGCGCGGTTTCCTCCGGTGTCATGCCCTTGAGGAAAATCGCCATCAGCAACGCGCTCAGCTGGTAGTCGGCCCACGAGCCGTCGGTGGCGCCGCGCACAAAGGCCGCGATCTCCTCGCGGGTGAGCGCGTGGCCGTCGCGCTTCCGCGCGATGATGTGTTGGGGAAACATGCGCGCTACGCTCTCAGCCGGACGAGCCGCGGGCAAACCCATAGGCGCGCTCCACGCGGGCCACGCGCACTTGGTAGGCGTCATACCACGCCTCTCGGCCGCCGCGCTGCGCCTTCTCGTGCTCAGTGTCGCGCTTCCACGCGAGGATCGCGGCCTCGTCGCGCCAGTAGCTCACGGTGAGGCCGATGCCATCCGCGCCGCGCGCGCTCTCGATCCCGAGAAACCCGTCATAACGTGATCCGAGCTCGACCATGCTCTGCGCGACGGCGCCGTAGGCACGGTCGTCGTCGGCCGCCCGTTTCGACGTGAAGATCACCGCGTAGTAAGGCGGCTCGGGCGTGCGCGCGATTCCCGCGGGCGCACTCATGGCGCGGCCCTCCGCAGCACGAGCATCGCGTTGGCACCGGCAAAGAACTCGTAGTCGACCGCGCGCACCTCGCTCGCGATCCCGCGCTCGCGTAGCTCCCGCCGCAGGCGCGCGAGCCCGGGATACGGTTTGCCGTCCGGCCCGCACAACGGGTGGATGCGCACCTCACCGGCACTGACGCGCACGAGCTCGCGGCACGCGGCGACGTGCCAGTCGAAGTCGAACTGCGCCGCGTAGATGAACAGCAGGTGCGCGCACAGCACGAGGTCGAAGGTCCCGTCGAAAAACGGCAGTCGCGGCAGCGCCCCGCCGACGTAGCGCCCGTTGAACATCCGCGCCTGGTAGTCGGCGAGAAATCGCTGCGCCGCCGCGCGCCGATCGGTCTCGGCGGCGGCGATGGACGGAAAGCTCTTCAGCCGAAACAGCCGGCGCTTTGCGCGCATCTGGGCGATCATCCGCGCGTAGTCCGACTCGACGCGCGCCGCGAGCGCCGTTGCGTCGTCGCCATAGAGCGGGTCGGCCGCGACGGCGTCGATCTTGCGCGCGCAGGCCTCGGCGGTGAAGGACGACGGGCCGGCGGCGACATCGAGCACGTCGCGGCCCTTGAGGGCGGGCAAATCGAGGGCGAAGAACTGGACGTATTCGGCGAGCGAGCGGCCGAAGAAGGAGACGACGGGCAGGTCCAGCGCCGGCCCCGGGGCTATTCGGGGCGCGGGCCGGACAAGGGTTCTGGGCGGGATTGGTTCGAGGGCGAGGGCGGGCATGGCTTGGGCGGTTTGAGTTTTTTGTTTCGGGGCAGGCGGCGGAAATGCGGGAAAACAAAAAGCCCGACTCGGATTGAGTCGGGCTTGGCGGATTCAGATCAGGGCTTCTTCAGCCGTGTCGCGCGGTCGTCACGCGGGATCCTCGTCGCCAAGCCGACCCATGCCAACGGGCGCGCTTAGTCGTCGTCATCTTGACGGCGAGCGTGGCGCAGCGGGACTTGGCGGAGAATTGCATCGGGGCGCTGTGATGGGGAACCCGCGCGGGCGGCGCAAGCGGAAATTCGCGCGGCGGTATCACGCCGGGGCCCACGCGCCGGCGCCGACGGCTTCCTCGATCTTCTCGGTTTCGTCGGGCAGCTCGTTGAGGGGCGCGAAGCGCTCCGAAGTGAAACCCAGCTCCTGCTCGCCCTGGTGGAACGGATCACGCGGGTTGACCAGCTCCTCGAGCAAAAGGCCCACGGTCGCGGTCTCGCCGCCCTTCACGATCTTTTCCCGCCCGAGGAAGACCTCGCGCACCGTGTAGATGTTGTCCTTCACCGGGAGCTGCTGGTAGAGCGCGCGGATGGTCGGGGAAAACGTATCGTTGATGCAGACGACTCTCTGGCCCTTGATCATGTGTCCGAGGAAAACGGAACGCGGGGATTTGCAAAGGGTGAAAAACGCGGGCCCCCGCGCGGCCGCCTACTCGATGCGCCCCTCGTCGAAATCGATCAGGTCCGGCACGCTTTTGATTTCGTCGATGCGATCCGCGCAGCCCATCGCCGTGAGGGCCTTGAGGAGAAATTCACGGCCGTTGGGCGTCATGCCCATCTGCACGAGGCGGCGGTTCCAAGCCGCGGCGCGCACATCGGCGGGCAGGAGCTGTTTCAGGCGCGCCTCGACCTGCGCGTCGTCGGCCGACTCGAAGACAATCCGCTCCACGTCCGCCGGCTCAATGCCGAGGTGTTGCGAAAGGAAGCGATCGCAGCCGCGCTTGTAGTTCTTGGCGTAGCTCGGCGGCAGAGCGCCGTGCGCCTTCACGTAGCGGCATTTCGCGAGGAAGCGCGGGAGGTAGAGCAATCCGGTCGCGGCGTGCGCGAGGTAGGGCGACGGCAGGCACGTGAGCACATCACCGCTGGAGCCGGGAATCGGTTTGGAGGGCACGCGCCACCGTCGCGGCGCGCGGCCAGCGGCGTCAAGGCCTCGCGGCGTGCGCCCGGCGCCGGCGCGCCGCGTCCGCGAGCGTCGCGAGCACGGGCAGCGTCTGCTCCCAAGCGAGGCAGGCATCGGTCACGCTGCGCCCGTGCACGAGCGGGCGCGCCGCAAAATCCTGCGCGCCGCCGAGAAGGTTGCTCTCGACCATGACGGCCGCGATCGCGCGCTCACCCGCGGCGATCTGCGCGGCGATCGCGGCGGCGACGAGCGGCTGGCGCGCGGGGTCCTTGCCGCTGTTGGCGTGCGAGCAGTCGATCATCAGGTGCGGCGGGAGGTTGTGCTTGCGTAGCAAATCGGCGGCGCCACGCACGTGCGCGGCCGAGAAGTTCGGCCCGGCGGCACCGCCGCGCAGCACGAGGTGCGTGTGCTCGTTGCCCGCCGTGCCCATCACGGCCGGCGTGCCGTCACGGGCGAGCGAGGGAAACCAATGCGGGTGCCGCGCCGAGCGGATCGCGTCGACGGCTACCTGCACGTCGCCGTCGGTGCGGTTCTTGAACCCCACCGGCATCGACAACCCCGAAGCCAGCTCGCGGTGCACCTGGCTCTCGACCGTGCGCGCGCCGATCGCGCCCCAAGCGACGAGTTCCGCGTAGTATTGGCCGAGCGTGGTGTCCAAGAACTCCGTCGCCACCGGCAGCCCCGCCGCCACGACGCCAAGCATCACCTCGCGCGCGCGGCGCAAGCCCAGGTTGATCTCGAAGCTGCCGTCGAGCAGCGGATCGTTGATGAGGCCCTTCCAGCCGACAACGGTGCGCGGCTTCTCGAAATAGACACGCATCGCAATCATCAGCTCGCCGGAATAGAGCGACGCGACGTCGCGCAACCGGGCCGCATACTCCAGCGCCGCCGCCGGATCGTGGATCGAGCACGGCCCGACCACCACGAGCAACCGATCGTCCTCGCCCGTGACGATGGCCGAGATCTCGCGCCGCGCCTGGGCGACCTGAGCCGCGCCGGCCTCGGGGAGCGGCAGCGTGGCGATGAGCGCGGCTGGCGTGATCAGCGGCGTGGTCGCGCGGATGCGCAAGTCGGCGGTGCGAGTCAGCATGGATGCGGCCTAGCCAAGGAGCGTCAGGGCCCCGTCCACCAGAGCGGAACGCGCCAGCGCAGCCTCCGGGGCCGGGTCAAAACCGAGCTGCGACGCGCGCTCCCGGAGCGTGAGGAACGCCAGCGACGCGATCTCACCGGCCGCCGCACGCGCCGCCGCCAGGCGCAAATCTTCCGCCACGGGCGCGAGCTGCTCGCGTGGCAAGATGCCTTTTCCCACGAGAAAAAGCCCCAGCGACGCACCCAGCGTGTCGAGCCACGCGCGCGGCTGCGCCGGGATCGCGAAGGCCAGCGCCGCGCTCGCCGGGGACCACTCCATGAAGGCACGCACATCGCCGAGCAGGCGCGCGAGGGCGGCGTCGGCGGTGGCGGGCGTCCAGCGCGCGGCGAAGGACTTTCGTTCGCGAAAGGTCTTCACTTCCCACACACGCAGCACGAGCTCGTAGTCACCCTCCTTGGCCCGCAGCGAGCCGGTGAAGATGTAGTCGAGCCCGCCGTCGGTGGTCTCCACGAGCTGGCGCAGGTTTTCGAGCGACCACTCGGCGCCGAAATCCAGGTAGCGGTTCACCCCAGGCGCCGTGGCCAGGTGCCCGATTGCCGCCACCGGCGAGTAAAGCGGCGAAAAATAGAAAGTCTCCGCCAGCCACAGCGGAATCGCGCGGGCCAGCCGGCCGAGTTCGTCCTCGGGTGGGATGGCTTGCTCGATCACCGCGAGGTTGGTGCCCCGCCCCGGCAGGGCGAGCTGGGCAAAGGCGACGCGCCGCAGCCGGCCTTCCTTCGGCGGCAGCAGCTCAGCCGCCATCGCCTCGAGCCCGTAGGCCCAGATCGGTTTGCTGATGGTGATCAGGCCGACCTTTGGCGCGCCGTCCGGGCCCGGCGATCCGGACGGCGAGGTCCCTGCCGACGGGCCGGGAGCGGCAAGCAGCTCGGCCAGGGCGTTGGAAAACCCGTGCAGCCGATCCTCGAGGTCCGGGCGGTTGAGTGCGAAGAGAATGTCGAGCACGTGCTGCGCGGCGTCGGCGTTGCCGGTGGCGAGGTAGGCTTGGAGCAAATTCAAGCCCGTCGCCGGACCATGCCGGTCCGCATCATAACGCGGCGCGATCAGCTCGACGACTTCCGCGACGTGCCCATGGGAGCCGAGATCGCCGGAGATGGCGACGAGCACATCCGCCCGATCGCCCGCGCCGCCGGTGAGAACCTCGTCGTAAATCGCCATCGCCGCCGGGAGATCCTTGGCGTCAAGGCAGGCGCGCGCGGCGGCGAGCCGGCCGCGGAGCCCGGTCGCCGGCGCGGCGGGATCAGGGCCAACGGCCGGCGGCGCCGGGTCCGGTTTTTTCGCTGCGAAGCGATCGAAGAAGCCCATCGCGCCAGCAAAGGCTGCTCGGCGGGGCTGGCGAACCCGTTTTATCACGATCGCTCCTGACGATTCGGGGCGGGTTGGGCGCAAACTGTGCGCGGACGATGGCAAACATCCCGACGGAGGGAGGGCAAGCCGCACCTATCGCACCACGCAGGCGGGGACGAAAAAGGAAAAGCGGCGGTCTTGCGACCGCCGCTTCCGTTCCCCTTCCGCGCTGCCCCTCGCAGCGCGAAAAAATTCCTAGCTTACTCGTCGGCCGCCAAACACCGAGCGGGTGAACCGCGTGACACGCGAGACTTCAGGCTCGCCCTCCGGGATTGGCTCGGGCGCAGCCGCGGCGGCAAACACCGCCTCGCGCTCGGCCACGACGGCCTCGCGTTCGGCGAGTTGCTCGGTGCGCTGCTTCAGCGTCGCCTCCAGCTCGCGGAGGGCGTTGCGGTCGTCGCGCAGGTTTTTCTGCTCCGCCTCAAGCAGTTCACGGGCGCGGTGGAGCTTTTCCCAGGCGGCTTGGAGCGCGGGATCCTCGCCAAACGGCGCGCGACTCGAAGGCCGCTGGAATTGGACCGGTGGCGTCGTGGTCCGCAGCGGCGGGGCGCCGGCGGCGGGCGCGGGGGCGGGCTTCGTCATCGGAATCGGCGGCACCGTGCGACCCGCCTCGATCTCGGCGAGAAGGATGCGAAGCCGGGCCTCGTATTCGCGCAGGTTGGTCTCGCGCTCGCGGAGCGCATCCTGATCCTCCTGCAACCGCCGGCGTTCCTCGGCGAGCGTCGCGGCCCACTTTTCGGACGCCGCCCGCGTCGGCTTCGTCGTCTCGGCCGTCGGGAACTTGATGATGGTGTCCATGGGTGCGGGCGTTGGAGTTGCTGCACCCACCCTAGCGGATCGCCGGGACGAGCGCTAGGGGGCGGGCCGGCTTTGACGGCGGGTTTACCCCGGAATGCCCCGCGCCGGGCGGTTTTGCGCGGAGTTTTACGCGCGAAACAGCACGCTCTCGCGGTTGAATGTCCGCACCGCCAGCGCCACCGCCAGCGCCGCATACACGCACGACGAGCCGAAGATGAGCGCGAGGTGGCCCCATGGCCACGCGCCGGAGACGAGTTCCTTGCCCGCGAGCGAGACATTGAGCACCGGCACCAGGGCGAGCCGGGCGTTGAGCTCCACGCCCGGCAACATCCCGATGACGGCGGGCAAGATGATCACAATGGTGAGGGGCGAGACGTAGCTCTGCGCCTCCTTGAAATTCCGCGCGAGCAGCGAGAGCGTGAAGAGCCCCGCGGAAAACAGCACCGCCATCGGCAGCACGAGCCCCAGCACGCCAAGCAGGCCCAGCGGATCGAGCGTCGTCATCGCGGTGATCTGCTCGGCGCCGCGGCGCGCGGCCACGCCGCCGCCGCCGGAGATTTTGTGCGCCAGCAAAGGGCCGCCGATTGCGAGCGTGAGACCCATCGACACGAGCGAGCACGCCACTGTGCCCAGCGACACCGTGAGAATCGTGAGGAACTTCCCGAGCACGAGGTCGAGGCGCGCGACCGAGCTGCACAGGATCGTCTCCATCGTGCCGCGCTCTTTCTCGCCGGCCGACAGATCCATCGCGGGATACATCGCGCCGACGAAAGCCAGGAGCAGGAACATGTAGGGGATGATTCCGCCAATCAGGTTGCCACCCACCTTTTCCGCCGGCGCGACGTTTTTCGCGACCACCTCAAAAGGCCGGATGGCGGCGGGGGTGAGCCCGCGCTCGGCAAGCCGCGCCGCGACGATCTTGTCGCGATGGCCATCGAGAAACCGCCGCAGCTCCCGCTCCGCGTTGCCGGACCGAAGCTCACCGGCATAGTGGTAGATCTGCACGCTGGCGGATTCTCCCCGTGCAATCACCGCGTCGAAATCGGATGGGATCTTGATCGCAGCGCGGAGTCTTTTCTCGGAAATCTGGGCACTCCAATCGGGTTTTTCCGGCATGACCAATAGGCCGCCATGCGCGCGCAGGGCGGCCGTGACGACCGGCGAATCCTCGCCGCCCAGCAGCATCACGGTCGGCACCGCGGCGGCGGCGTCGCGCGTCGTCTTCACCATCAGGGCCACGACCAGCGCGATCAGCCCGGGCATGACCACCGTGGGCACCACGATCATCGAGATCAGCGTGCGCCGATCACGGAGCATGTCGCGCAGCTCCTTGCCGTAGACGGTGAGGATGTTGGCAAGGTTCATGGGGCGAGGGGCGGCGGCGGGCCGACGGCGGCCACAAAAATCTCCTCGAGGTCCTGCTGCCCGTAGCGCGCGCGCAGCTCGGGGAGCGTGCCCTCGGCGAGGAGGCGGCCGCCATGGATGATGCCGACGCGATCACAGAGTTTCTCCACCTCGCTCATGATGTGCGTGGAGTAGATGACGGTCTTGCCCCGGGCGCGGCACTCGCGCACGAAGCGCACAATCGTGCGCGCGGCCATGATATCGAGGCCCAGCGTCGGTTCGTCGAAGATCATCACGGCCGGATCGTGGATCAGCGTGCGCGCGATGGAAGTCTTCTGCTTCATGCCGGTGGAGAACTTGTCGCAGCGGCGGTCGAGGAATTCGTGCATGTCGAGCTCGGCGGCGAGGCGCTGCGTGCGCGCGGCGATCTCCGCGTCGGCGAGGCCGTTGAGGCGGCCGAAATACTGGAGCGTCTCGCGGGCGGTCAGGCGGCCGTAGAGCGCGGTGCTGGTGGCGAGGAAGCCCACGCGGCGGCGCACCTCCTGGGCGTCGCGCGCGATGTCGAAGCCCGCGACCGTCGCCCCACCGGCGGTCGGCTGCAGGAGCGTCGCGAGCACGCGCAGCGTGGTGGTCTTGCCCGCGCCGTTGGCGCCGAGCAGGCCGTAGATCTGGCCGGGCTCGACGCGGAACGACACGCCGTCCACCGCGCGGATCTCCCCGCGTTTCTTGTCGCGGAAGGTCTTGGTGAGGGCGCGGGCTTCGATCACGGCGCAGGACAAAGCGGAAACGGCGCAAAGAAGAAACAAGAAACCCGCCTGAGGCCGCCGGCCCGCCGTGCCTACGGCAGGTCCGCGACACTGAGGATCATCGCGGCGGCGAGCTCGAAGTCCTTCACGGCCTGCCCCTTTTCCACATCGACCCACTCGTCGAGCGAGTGACCGCGGCCGCCCTTGTGGCCGGCGTTCCGCGCGATCGCGAAGGCCGGGATGCCAAGGCTGATGGGGAGATTGGCGTCGGTGCTGTTGGTGCTCCACACCGGCACCTTGTCGTAGGCGCGCATCGTGGCGGCGATCTGCCGCAGCTCGGGCGTGGCGGGCGAGGTCGTGCCGGAGGGGCGGTCGCCGATGAGCTTGATGTCGGCGGTGATCTTGCCGTTGGCGGTGGAGCGCGCGGCGTTCTCCGCGTCGACGGCGGCCGCGACGATCTGCTTGAACTTCGCGTCGATGTCCTTGAGCGCCGCCGGATCGACGGCGCGCATGTCGATCTCCATCGCGGTCTCGAACGGGATCGAGTTCACCGAGGTGCCGCCGGAGACGACGCCGACGTTGTAGGACACTTTCGGCGACGCCGGCACCTTGAGCTGGCCGAGGCGCGCGATCGCGTCGCCCATCGCGAAGGCCGGGCTCACGTTGCCAAATGCGCCCCAGCTGTGCCCGCCGGGGCCCTTGAAGGTGACCTTGTAGCGCAGGCTGCCGAGGCCGGAGTTGGTCACGAGGTCGAGGTTGGTGCCGTCGACGGAGATGAAGCGCTTGATGCGGTCCTTCCAGGGGCCCTTGGTGAAAAGGTAGCGCACGCCGCGCAGATCGCCCGGCCCCTCCTCGCCGACGTTGCCGATGAACAGGATGTCGCCCGCGGTCTCGACCTTGGCCTCCCGCATGGCCCGGATGAGCGCGAGCAGGAAGGCCAGGCCGCGCGTGTCGTCGCCGATGCCGGGCGCGACGAGGCGTGTGCCGGAGCGCTTCACGCGCACATCGGTGCCCTCGGGGAAGACGGTGTCGAGGTGCGCCGCCACCGCGAGGAGCGGCACGGAGCCGCCGGAGCGGCCGCGCCAGAGGCCCATGACATTGCCCTCGGCGTCGCGCTCGCAGTTTTCCAGCCCCGCCTCCCGCAGCATCGCGAGGTAAGCCTGCGCGCGCGGCTCCTCGCCAAACGGCGGCGCGGGGATCTCGGTGAGCTTGATCAGCTCGGCGACGAAGCGCTCGTGGTCGCGCTCGTAGATGCCGACCATCGCGCGGAACCGAGGATCGGAGATCACCTGCCGGGCCCGGGCATCGGCCGCGGCGTTGGGCGCCGGTGGTGTCTGGCCGAAGGCGGCCGGAACGGAAACAGCGAGGACCAGGAGGCCGAGCGAGCGGAGGGGGGCGCAGAGGGACATGGGGCGGAGTTGTAGCGGGCCGCGCTCGTCGGGAAAGCGCCAAACACGGGCACGCAAAAAAAGCCCGCCGGTGACGGCGGGCCTTTCTGTTCGAGAGATCGAAGCGCGCGGGCTCAGCCCTGCGCGACCGGACCCTTGTAGGTCGCGTCGCCAAAGCCGAGGATGCAGATGAAAATCGGGGAGAGCAGCGCCAGCCCGATTCCGAATCCCGTGCCTTTGCCGAAGGTCTTCGCGAGATCGATGCAGAGAATGATTGTAATCACCAGGCTCACGACCGGCACGAGCATCAGCAGGAGCCACCACCACGGGCGGCCGACAATCTTGGCGATCAGCACGTAGGCGCTGTAAATCGGGATGATGGCGGCCCAGCCGGGCTGGCCGGCCTTCACGAAGACTTTCCACGCACCGGCGATGACGACGACCAGGAGCGCGAGCATGAACAAGGGAAACAGGAACGACATGATGGGGGAGACGTTGAAGGTTGAAGCGAGGAACCGATCCACGAAGGGGGCGCGGAACGGAGTGGACGGCCCATTCCCTAGCGCCGCCTCCGGCGCGCACTCAAGCCCCAAGACGGGCGTTGGGCCAATCGGCCCGTCAGGGTCAAGGCACGACGCGGGCGTTGACGCCCCGTCGGGCGCCCGATTTCGTCGCCGCCCATGTTCACGATCATCGGCGTCGATGGGAAGGAATACGGCCCGGTGACGGCCGACCAGATCCGCCAATGGATCACCGAGAACCGGCTCACGCCCGCCATGCAGGCGCGGCGCGAGGGCGAGACGGAATGGCGGCGCATCGCGGATTTCGCGGAGTTCGCCCCACCCGCCCCACCCGTCGGGGCCGACGGAATGCCACCGCTCGATCCCGCCGCGACGGTCGCGCCAGGCGCCGCCCTACCCGCGGCACCGGCCGAGCCGCAGCCCGTGGTATTCACGGGGGAGTGGACCGAGTATTTCAAAATCTGGATCGTGAACGTGCTGCTCACGATCGTGACGCTCGGCATCTACGCCGCGTGGGCCAAGGTGAGGAAACGCCGGTATTTTTGCGCCAACACCCGCGTGCTCGGCCACACCTTCGAGTATCTGGCCGACCCGGTGAAGATTCTCTACGGCAACCTGATCGTGGGCGCGATTTTCCTCGCGCTCGCGCTGAGCCAGATGATGCCGCTGCTCTACCTGTGCCTGCTGCTGCTCTTCTCGATCGCGGCGCCGTGGTTCATCGTGCGCGCGCTGGCCTTCAACGCCCGCAACACCGCGTGGCGCGGCCTGCGCTTCAATTTCACCGGCAAATACGGCGGCAGCGCGATGGTGTTCCTGCTCTGGCCGCTGATGGTTCCCTTCACGATGGGCCTGTTGATGCCGGTCGTCGCGCAGAAGCAGAAGGACTTCGTCGTGAAGCACCACACGTTTGGGCGCACGGCGTTTGGGTTCCGCGGCACGGTCGAGGCTTTCTTCAAGGTCTACGGCGTGACGCTGCTGTTCTTCCTGCCGGTGATTGCGGCCTATTTCGGGTTCATCGCCTTCATGATCAAGCTGGCGATCGAGACGCAGAAAGGCGGCGGCGGAGCGCGGCCGCCCTCGACCGACAGCCTCGCCCTGTTTGGCATCGCGATGCTGTTCGTCGTCGTCCCGGCCACGTTCATCGGCATCCAGTATTTCCGGGCGCGCATGTTCAATCTGCTGTGGAACAACTCCTCGCTGGCCGGCACGCGCTTCCTCGCCTCGATGCGCTTCCGCGATCTGCTGCTCGTCGAGTTCACCAACAAGCTCGTGGTCGCGCTCACGCTCGGGTTTCTCTTCCCGTGGGCGGCCATCCGCACCGCCAAGCTCCGGGCCGATTCGCTCAAGATCGTGCCCTTCGGCAACCCGGACGACTTCATCGCCGCCGAGCAGTCCGCCGTCGGCGCCGTGGGCGACTCGGCCAACGACTTCTTCGATTTCGACATCGGGTTCGGGGCGTGACGCGGCAGGCAACAGCCCTTGCCGCCGCCATCATGACTGACATCCCCGCCACCTATTTCGACGGCCGCACCTCGCGGCCGCACGCGGTCACCCTGCGTTGGCACGCGCTCGACGGCGTGCTCGAGGTCGCAGGCGAGGAAGTCGCGCTGCGGCTGGCGCGGCGCGACGTGACCGTCGAGTCGCGCCTCGGGCGCGGGCCGCGCTTCATCCGGTTCGCCGACGGCGGACGCTGCGAGGTCGCGGACAACGACACGCTCGACGCCGTCATCGCCACGTGGGCCCCGCAGCACGGCGGAAACTGGCTCCACCGGCTCGAGACCAGCTGGCGGCTGGTGGCCGTGGCGGTCGTGGTGCTCGGCGCGGCGATGTGGGCGGCGATTCACCACGGCCTGCCGTGGGGCGCGAAGAAAGTGGCGTTCATGCTGCCGGCGGAATTCACGCGCGTGCTCGGCGACCAGACCCTCGAGGCGCTCGACCGCGCAATGCTCGCGCCGACCACGCTCACCCACGAGCGCCAGATCAAGTTACGGGCGGATTTCGCCGCCTTCCTCCAGGCCGCCGGCGACACCACGCCCTACCAAATCGAGTTCCGCGCGCTCAAGGGCCAGGGCGCAAATGCCTTCGCCCTGCCCTCCGGCACCATCGTGATCTCCGACGAGCTCGTGCTCCTCGCCGAGGACGACCGCGAGATTGTCGCCGTGCTCGCGCACGAGTGCGCCCACGTGCGCCATCGCCACGTGCTGCGCGCCGTGCTGCAGAACTCCGCGGTCGTCGTGGCCTTCGCGCTCGTCACGGGCGACGCCTCGTCCACCGCGGCCTTCGGCGGCGCCGTCCCCACCTGGCTCCTGCAGAGCAAATTCTCCCGTGAGTTCGAGCGCGAGGCCGACGCCGACGCCGTGGAGAAACTCCGGGCCGCCGGCCTCGACCCCGCGCATCTCGCCACGATGCTCGGCCGGCTCTCTTCCGCGCACGGCGACGACAAGCTCGCGCTGCCCGAATATGCGCGCAGCCACCCGCCCACGCAGGAACGAATCAACGCGATCAAGGGCGCGCGATGATTCGACGATTTCGTAGCCCGCCTCGTGAGAGGCGGGACAGACCGCCATTCAAATCCCGACCATCCCTGCTCTCACGAGCAGGGCTACCCAAGCGGGGCGGAGCGCGCCGTTGACGCCCCGGGCCCGCGCGCTTTCGCTGCCCCCATGTTCACCATCATCGGCGGCGACGGCCGCGAATACGGCCCGGCGACCACGGATCAGATTCGCAGCTGGATCACCGCCGGGCGCGCCAACCTCGACACCAAGGCCCGCGCCGCCGACACCACGGAATGGAAACGCCTCGGCGACTTCGCGGAGTTCGCCCCGGCGGGCGTCCCGCCGCCGCTCGCGCCTCCGGTCGCGCCCGCGACCACGCCCGCCGCGCCGTCCGCCCCGGATCCCACGCTCGCTGATCGCGGCACGCGCCTAATGGCGCGCGTGATCGACTGGATCATCGAGCTCGTCTGCGCCGTGCCGGGCCTGATCGTGCTGGGCGCCGAGGTCTTCAAAATCGCGATGGAAGCGAGCCAGGGCCGTGAGCCCGATTTCAGCCAGCTCGACATCCCGCGCCTCCTGCTCGGCGCCGGGCTCCTGCTGGTTTTCTCGCTCGGCCTCCTCGTCGTCCAAGTCTGGATGCTCACCGTGCGCGGCCAGACGATCGGCAAGCGCATCGTCGGCATCCGCGTCGTCAAGCTCGACGGCAGCCCGTGCGGCTTTGTCAACGGCTGGCTCATGCGCGAACTGCTGATCACCGCCATCGGCGTCGCGTGCTCGATGATTCCGTTCATCGGGCCGATTCTGCTGCGGCCGGCGTTCCACATCGTCGACTGGTGCCTGATCTTCCGCGACGACCAGAAGTGCCTGCACGATCAGATCGCCACGACGAAAGTCGTGAAGGTGTAGGGTCTGACCTTGGTCAGGCCTTTTCGAGCATCGCGCCTATCGGCCTCAGCAAGCTGAGGCCCTACACCACGCGATCCACCATCGCCCCGCCGGACTCGAAGGCGGCGAGGTTTTTCAGGAAGTGTTTCACGATCGCCTCGTCCTGGTCGTGACGGCCGCCGGCGGTGTGCGGCGTGATGTGGCAGTTGGGCTGCGTCCAGAATTCGCTGTCGGGCGGCTGCGGCTCGGTCACGAACACGTCGAGATATGCGTCGGCGATGCGGCCGGACTTCAGCGCCTCGAGCAGCGCGCGCTCGTCCACAGTGCTGCCGCGGCCGACGTTGTAGAAGCGCGCGCCGGGCTTGAAGCACGCGATGCGGCGCGCGTTGACGTAGTTCCGGGTGCCGGCGTTGTCCGGCAGGATGTTCACGACGTGGTCGGCCTCGGCGAGCGCGGCGCTCACGCGCTCCTCGGCGATGACGCGCACGCCGCGCTCGCTGCGGGTCTGCCGGCGCACCGCCATGATCGTCATGCCAAAGGGCGCGAGCAGCTCCGCCAGCCGCCGCCCGATCGCGCCGAAGCCGAGGAGCACCACGGTCTGGCCGGTGAGGTTGCGCGAGTTGTAGCGGCGCTCGGCGTATTCCCAGCCGCGCGTGGTGAGCTGGTCCTTGTGCGAGGCGAGGAGCTGGCGGCCGAGCGCGAGCATCATCGCGAGCACGTGCTGCGCGCACGAGTCGGCGAAGACCTCGGAGACGTTGCAGAACGCCGTGCCGCGCGCGCGCATGGCCTCGAGGAATTCCGGCGTGTCGTAGCGCGTGTAGCCCGCCGTCGTGACCTCGATCCAGCGGAGGCGCGGGTTCGCGAGGCACTGCGTGACGTCCGGCTGGCCGAACGCGATGTCCGCCGTCAGCAGCGCGGGGTCGGGTGCGGCGGCGCCGAGGAAAAACTTCGTCGAGTCGGGCGCGAAGACGACGCGGTGCCGCTTCGTGCCCTCGGCAAAGAGGCGGTTCTCGGCGTCGGCGAAAAGCGCGTTGGTCCAGATGGTGAGGGGGGCGGCGGCCGGCTTCATGGAACGAAGCCGGAACGCTCAACGCTTAACCCGGAACGTTCAACGCTCAATGCCGGCATCCGCTCCCCTGGAGGCTGGGCGCCGCGCCGCGGATTTTTTCTCGCCGCAGCGGCGGCTTCCCTTACTCCCTTCGTTCCCCTCACTCCCCTCCTCCTTCATCCCCCGCCGCCATGCCTCGTCCCTGCACTCTTTTCACCGGCCAATGGGCCGACCTTCCCCTCGCGACGCTGCTCCCGCAGGTCAAAAAAATGGGCTACGACGGCGTCGAGCTCGGCTGCTGGGGCGACCACTTCGACGTCGATGCCGCCGCCAACAGCAAGAAATACGTCCACGAAAAGTGGGCGATGCTCAAGGACCACGGCCTCACCTGTTACGCCATCTCGAGCCACCTCGTCGGCCAGGCCGTGTGCGATCTGATCGACGAGCGGCACAAGTCCATCCTCCCGCCCGATGTGTGGGGCGACGGCGATCCCGAGGGCGTGCGCAAGCGCGCCGCGCGCAAGCTTGCCCTCGCCGCCAAGGCCGCCCGCGCATTCTTCGACGCCAAGCCCGGCCGCGGCTCCAAGGATGACTTCCCCGCCGTCGTCAACGGCTTCACCGGCTCCTCCATCTGGCACTCGATCTACGCCTTCCCCCCGACCTCGCAGGCGTTCTGGGACGCCGGCTACGCGGACTTCGGCAAGCGCTTCGGCCCGATCCTCGAGGCCTTCGACAAGGCCGACGTCAACTTCGCCCTCGAGGTCCACCCGACCGAGATCGCGTTCGACATCGCGAGCACGCAGCGCGCGATCGACGC
>JAEUHB010000035.1 GCA_016794665.1 Opitutaceae bacterium | reverse complement strand
CATTCCTTTCGCACGATCTGCGGCGGCTGCCACACGGCGGGATTCTTCGCCGGCTCGAGATCGTGGTCGCCAAACTCCGGGACGGGATAGTCGCATGTCGCGTCGGGCTGCAGGTGGCGCGGGGCCGTGGGGCCGGTGAGTTTTTGGCCGCGGATTTTTTCCTGCAGCGCCATCAGGCCGTGGAGCAGCGCCTCGGGGCGCGGCGGGCAGCCGGGGATGTAGATGTCGACGGGGATGAAACGGTCGATGCCCTTGAGGACGTTGTAGCCCTGCTTGAACGGCCCGCCCGAAATCGCGCAGGCGCCCATCGCGATGCAGTATTTCGGCTCGGGCATCTGGTTCCAGAGCCGCACGACCTGCGGGGCCATCTTCTTGGTCACCGTGCCCGACACGATGAGGAGGTCGGCCTGGCGCGGCGACGGGCGGAAGACCTCCGAGCCGAAGCGCGCGATGTCGTAACGCGCCATGGATGCCGCAATCATCTCGATGGCGCAGCACGCGAGGCCGAATTGCAGGGGCCAAACGGAATTGCTGCGGCCCCAGTTGTAGAATTCCTCGAGGCTCGTGAGCAGGATCCCTTGCCGGCGCAGCTCGGTGCGCTCGCTCTCGCTGATGCCGGCGGGCAGGGTCGTCGCTTGATCGCTCATGCTATTTCCATTCGAGGTGCCCGCGCTGCCACGCCCACACGAGGCCCTCGGCCAGCAGCAGCAGGAAAATGAGCACGGTGACGAGCGCCCCCGCGGGCAGGCCGGTGAACGCGACGGCAATCGGGAGCAGGAACAGCACCTCGACGTCGAAGATCAGAAACAGAATCGCGTAGAGGTAATAGTGGGCCTTGAACTGGATCCACGAGTCGCCCGTGGGAGCAACGCCGCACTCATAGACGTCGTTTTTCGTCACACTGGGTTTGGCCGGGGAAAAAAAGCGGGACCACAGCCGCGCGACCCCGAGGAGCGCCAGCGGGAACCCGACCGCGACAAAGGCGAACAGCGCAAGGAAGGCGTAGGCGTGCGGGGCGGACATCGGCGGGGGTGGCGCGCGGCGTGGGGGAGCGCGGAGTGAAGCGACGCCCCGGATGATTTCAATGCGCGCCGGGCCGCGGCAAATTCAAACGCGCCTAGCTAATCGCGCGTGAGCCAGAATCGCATGTAACTTATCGCGCCGATAAGGCCGCGGCCTGCAGCGCGCCGTAAAGGGCGAGACGTTCGCCCGGGCCGGACAGCGCCGCGCCGAGGTGCGGATGCGCCGCGCAGAGGGCGGCGATTTCCCGTTCGCTCATCACAAAGAATGCCGTCGAGAGCGCATCGGCCTGGGCGGCGGTCGGCGCCAGCGCCCACGTGCGCGTGGTGCGCGCCGCCGGGGCGCCCGTGCGCGGATCTATCAGGTGTTCGCCTTGCACGGCGGTGCCGGAGCCGCTGAGCGAGGCGCCGTCGAGGCAGATCTCGCGGCCGCTGGCGCCTTCGCCGAGGCCGGCCGGCCAGCCGCGGGTCCCGGGCTCGGGAGCGCCAAAGGCGAGCAAGCTGCTGCTGCCGGCGTTGAGGCACGCCGCGTCGATTTGCCAATCGGTGCGCAGGAGCGCGGCGAGCTGGTCGAGCGCGTAGCCCTTGCCCACGGCGCCGAGGTCAAGACGCAGGCGATCCGCCCGCGCGGTGAGCGTGAGCGAATCGGGATCGACGGTGAAGGGCGGGGCATCGGGCGCCAGATCGGGCGTGCGCGGCGTGGCGTAGGCCGGATCAAAGGCGCGGCCGGTGGCGAGCGCGATGTCGGCCGAGATGAGCAGGCACTCCAGCGTCTCGGGCGAAATGACGGTCGAGGCGCCGCACGCGAGACGGTTGGCGCGCGCGATGTCGCTCGATTCCACGAAGCGGCTGAGGAGCGTCTCGAGCCGGTCGAGCTCGCGAAACGCCGCCGCCGCGGCGTGGCGCGCATAATCGCGCTCCTGCCCCGCAATCGCGATTTCCCAGTGGGTGGCCATCGCCTCGTGCGGAAAGACGTTGGTGGAGGGCGCGGGGTTCATTTGCGCCGCGGGGTTTGCCCGCGCCAGATTTTCCAGCGCAGGCCGATCATCGCGACCGCCGGGCGCCACCAGAGGCGGCCGAGGCCGTATTTCGTCTCGCCGTGCTGGCGGGCGTGGTGGCGCACAGGGATTTCGCCGACGCGGAAACCCGCGGCGACCGCGAGGGCGGGGATGAAGCTTTGCATGAGCTCCATCGGGAAAAACGCCTCGCGCACCGCGCGGCGCATCACGCGGAGCTGGCAGCCGGCGTCATGCACGCCGTCCTTCAAAATCGCGCCGCGGACGACGTTGGCGATCTTCGACATGACGCGGCGCAGCGTGGAGTCGTGCCGGTCGACGCGCCAGCCGCAGGCGAGATCGACGCGGCCGGATTCGACGAGCGCGAGCAGGGCAGGGTAGTCGCGCGGGTCGTTCTGGCCGTCGCCGTCCATCATCAGGATAAACTCGCCCTGCGACGCACGGAGGCCGGTGAGGAGCGCGACGGCTTGGCCAGAGTTTTTCCCCATGCGGAGCTCGCGCACCTCGGGCCAACGCGTGTGGGCCTCGGCGATCTCGGCGGCAGTGGTGTCGGTGCTGCCGTCGTTGACGAAGATGGCTTCGAACGGCCGGCCGATCTCGCGCAGCACGGCGACGCAGCGCTCCGCGAGCGGCAGGATGTTGCCGGCCTCGTTGTAGACGGGGATGACGAGGGAAAGCGCGGGCGTCACGGTTCGGGCGTGAAGACGATCAACAGCACCCCGGGCCGCAGGCCGAGGATCGATTCGCGGTAGGGGCGGCGGAGCTTGGCGCGGACGGCATCGGCCTGCGCCGTGGAGGCGACGACGAGCGCCCCGTCGCAATCGTCGGGCGGCGCAGCGTAGAAACCCACGCGCGGCAGGCCGCGGAAATACCAAGGCAGCGGCCAGTATTCCTCGGCGATCACGCGCACGGGCTGGTCGGGCGTGCGGGCGAGCGCGGCGTTGGCGAGCGGGCGGAGCTTCAGCACATCGGGCGAGCTATGGACGTAGGCGTAAGGGTTGCGCTGGTCGGATGGGCGCAGGAACGACGCGCGCCCCGTTTGCTGAAACAGCGTTGCCGCGGTGATCAGCGCGAACGCCACCGCCAGCAGCCGGCCGGTC
>JAEUHB010000021.1 GCA_016794665.1 Opitutaceae bacterium | reverse complement strand
GGGAATTCTCCCGCTCTCCCCAATCCCGCCTCCCCGCGTCCTGCCCCGAATCCGATCGACGCCTTTCTCCTCGCCAAACTCACCCGCGCCGACGCCACCCTTGCTCCCGAAGCCGACCCCGCCACTCTCATCCGCCGCGTCACGTTGGATCTCACGGGCCTGCCGCCGGCTCCGGCGGAAGTCGCGGCATTTGTCGCCGATGCGGCGCCGGACGCTTTTGCGCGCCTCGTCGATCGCCTGCTGGCGTCACCGCGCTATGGCGAGCGCATGGCGGTGGACTGGCTCGATGTCGCCCGTTATGCGGACAGCTACGGCTTCCAAGTCGACCGACCGCGCGACATGTGGCCGTGGCGGGACTGGGTGATCAAGGCGTTCAACCAAAACCTCTCGTGGGATAAGTTCGTCACCTGGCAGATCGCCGGCGATCTGTTGCCTGGCGCGACCGACGAACAGGTGCTCGCCACGGCCTTCAACCGCCTGCACGCGATGGAGGCCGAGGGCGGCTCCGTCGAGGAGGAATACCGGATCAACTACGTCAACGATCGCGTCACGACCTTCGGCACCGCCTTCCTTGGCCTCACGCTCGAGTGCGCGCGCTGCCACGACCACAAGTTCGATCCGATCCGGCAGAAGGAGTTCTACTCCCTCGCGGCGTTTTTCCAGAACATCGACGAGGCCGGCCTCTATTCGTTTTTCACGCCGTCCGTGCCTACGCCCAACCTGCGCCTCACCGACGCCGGCCAGAAGTCCCGCGAGGCCGCCGCTCGCGCCGTGGTGCGCGACAGCGAGGAAAAACTCAGCGCGCTGCGCGATGGCCGCCGCGCCGCCTTCGCCGCGTGGCTTGCGCAGAACCCGGCGGCCCCCGTGGCCATCGAGGGCGAGCTTGCGCGGTTCAATTTCGACGAGCGCGAGTCGATCCCGGCGCCCGTGCCCAAGAAAAAGGCCGGCGCGGGCGAGGCCGCCCCCGCCGAGGATGACGTCGGCGCCGCTGCCACGGAAAAACTCGTCGGCGCCGCGCGCTTCCCGAGCGAGATCAAGCCCCAGGACTTTGCGTCGACGCCCAAGGAAAACCAGTCCGTGCCGGCCCGATCCCCGCGGTTTGGCCAGGCCGTGATGCTCACCGGCGATCACCCGATCAACACCCGCCTCGGCAATTTTCACCGCCACGATCCCTTCACGATCTCACTCTGGATCCAGACGCCCGACGTGAAGGAGCGCGCCGTCGTCCTCCACCGCTCGCGGGCGTGGACCGATGCTGGCAGCCGCGGCTACGAGCTGCTCATCGAGGAGGGCCGGCTCAAGTGGTCGCTCATCCACTTCTGGCCCGGCGACGCCATCTCCGTCCGCGCGATCGATCCCGTGCCGGTCCGCCAGTGGGTGCATGTCACCGTGATCAACGAGGGCTCCGGCCGTGCCGCGGGCTTGCGCGTTTTTGTCAACGGCGAGCCCGCGCGCACCGAGGTCATCCGCGACCATCTCACCAAGGACATCACGGGCGGCGGCGGCGATTTTATCGCCTTGGGCGAGCGATTCCGCGACCGCGGCTTCAAGGGCGGCCTCGTGGACGACCTGCGCGTCTTCGGCCGCGCGCTCACGCGGCCCGAGGTGCGCGAGGTCTTCGCGCCCGGCACCGGCGTCACGGCGCCGCGCGAGACGCGCTTCGAGCACTGGCTCGCGAGCCTCGACAATCCCTACCGCGATCAGCTTGCCGCGCTCACCTCGGCGCGCGCCGAGGTGACGAAGCTCGCGGACGAGGCCAAGGAGATCATGGTCATGCGCGAGCTGCCATCGCCCAAGGCCGCCTACGTGCTCAAGCGCGGTGAATACAATCAGCGCGGTGAGCTCGTCACGGCCGGCACACCCGCCGCGCTCCCGCCGTTCCCCGCTGATCAGCCGCGCAACCGCCTCGGCCTCGCGCGCTGGCTCACGGACCCGCGGCACCCGCTCCTCGCGCGTGTGACCGTGAACCGCTTCTGGCAGTCGCTTTTCGGCCGCGGCCTCGTCAAGACCGCCGACGATTTCGGCACCCAGGGCGAACGCCCTGAGTATCCGGCTTTGCTCGACTGGCTCGCCGGCGAGTTCGTGCGCGGCGGCTGGGACGTGAAGGCGTTGTTGAAAACTATCGTGACCTCCCGTGCCTACCGGCAGCGCAGCTTCGCCTCGCCGGAGAACGCCGCCGACGATCCCGAGAACATCCTGCTTGCCCGCGGCCCGAGCCACCGCCTTCCCGCTGAGGTGATCCGCGATCAGGCGCTCGCGGCGAGCGGCCTGCTTGTCGAGAAAGTCGGCGGCCCCCCGGTCTTCGTTTACGATCACCCTGAGTCGTTCAAGCCGGAGAAGGCGGGCACGGGCGAGGCGCTCTATCGCCGGAGTATCTACACCTTTTGGCGCCGCAACGGCCCCGCGCCCGTGCTGGAGGCCTTCGACACGCCCAACCGCACGGTTTGCGTCGCGCGGCGCGACACCACCAGCACCGCGATGCACGCGCTTGTCTTGCTCAACGGCCCGCAGTTCACCGAGGCCGCGCGCGTCCTCGCCGAGTCGCTGCACCGCGCGCACGCCGGCAGTGATGAGGCGCTCGTCGCGCAGGCGTTGCAACGCCTCGGCGGCCGCGCGCCCGACACCGTGGAGCAGCGCATCCTCCTCCAATTGCTCAATGAGCAGCGCGAATGGTATGCGAAGCACCCCGCCCAGGCCGCGGCTTACTTGAAGGTCGGACAGAAAGCCGCCGACCCGGCAC
>JAEUHB010000006.1 GCA_016794665.1 Opitutaceae bacterium | reverse complement strand
GCGCTCGGCCGGTCCGCCGACGCGCTGTCTGCGCTGGCGCGCGCAACCGAATTCCTGCCACACCCGGAATACCAGTGGTGGCTGGCCGACGCGTTGCGCGCCGCCGGCCGGGCCGGTGAGGCGCTCGCCGTCGAGAGCCGGTTGATGCGCCGCGGTGCGATCGAGGATCCGCGGACGTTTGCGCTCTACCTCGCGACCCGCCGCGTGGAGCCCGATGCCGCGCTGCGCCTCGCGCGTGCCGAGCTCGCTGAGCGGGCCGACCCATTCACGCATGACGCTCTCGCCTGGGCCGCGCACGCCGCGGGCGACCCTGCCGCGGCCGCCGCCGCGATGCGCGACGCCCTCGCCGAGGGCACGCGCGACGCGCGCCTCTTTCTCCACGCCGGCGAGATCGCGCTCGCGCAGGGCGAGATCGAGGCGGCGCGCGCGCACTTCGCCGCGGTGCAACCGTTCGCCGCCACGCTCACGCCCAGCGAACGGGCGCTGCTGGCCCGTCGCACCGCCGACGGCGCGCTGGCGGCGCGCTGAGTTTTCCTACCTGTCCGTTCACAAACCAAAAAATGAAATCCAAGTCCCACCCCCGCCCGGTGCGTGCGTTTCTCGCGCTCGCCCTTTCCGCCACGATCGGCCTCTCGCCGGTCCGCGCGTCCAGCCACCAGGACGCGCCCCTGATCACCCGCGATCCTGCCGCCAACACGACTGACGTTTATGCGTTTGTCGTCGTCCGCAACGGCCAGAAATTCCTCGACGTCGCGCTCTCGGTCTATCCGCACCAGGAGCCGGGCATCGGCCCGAACAAGTTCAACTTCGATCCCAACGTCCTCTATCAGATCTTCCTCGCCAACCCCACGACGGGCGCGGACCTCGTCGCTTACCAGTTTCAGTTCACGGACGCATTCAAGACGCAGGCCACGATCCTGCAGTCTTACACGGGCGTCGTCGCGGCCAACGGCGACAGCGCGCAGAATTTCACGCAGACCTACACCGTGACCAAGGTGGTCGGCAATGCGACGACCGCCCTTGGCAGCGGCACCGTGCCGCCGAACAACCAGGGCAACGCCACGCCGAAATACAACAAGGGCGACGACGGCAACAACCCCGCCAAGGACGGCGTCGGCGATGCCGCGCAACTCGACGATTACACGCGTGGCGCGATCGCCACGCTCAGCAACGGCTATCGCGCCTTCGCCGGCCAGCGTGAGGATCCGTTCTACGGCGACATCAACGCCATCTTCGACCTACTCTCGCTGAAGTCGGGCGCGCAGCGCTTCGACAGCCAGGGCGGCTACAACGTCCACTCCATCGTGCTCGAGATCCCGCTCGCGGAGATCCCCGGCGGCGAGAACCAGACGATGGGCGTCTACGCCACCACGAGCCGCCGCGCCATGACCGTCCTCACCGACGGGGCCAACTCGACCGGCACCGCCGCGACCGGCGCTTGGGTGCAGGTCGGCCGCCAGGGCAACCCGCTGTTCTGCGAGGCCTTCATCGCCCTTGCCGACAAGGATCTCTACAACCGCACCAAGCCCACCAGCGACGCCGCGCTCTTCAAGAAATACTCCGACAACCCCGAGCTGGGCGTCCTCATCAACGCCCTCGTGCTCAAGGGCAACATCGCGCCCGTCACCAACCGCGCCGATCTCTCCGCCATCTTCATCCCGGACGTGATCAAGGTTGATCTCTCGACGGGCCGCGCGCGCCTGCCGGGCGGCGGCGCGACCAACGCCGTCCTCGCCGATGACGCCGGTTATTCGCGCCTCAGCATCTTCGGCGGCGACGTGCTCGAGAGCCCGGTGGCGAGCGGCCATCCGTTCCGTCTGCCCGGCAGCGCCATCGGCGCCGACGCCACCAAGTTCTACGTCCCCGGCGGCTGGCCCAACGGCCGTCGTTTCGGCGAGGACGTGATCGACATCGGCGTGACCGCGATCATCAGCGACCTCCGCTCGCTCCCCCTCACGATCCGCTCCGCCGCCGGCATCGACAATGTCGACAGCAACGACGCCATCCTGAACAAGGTATTTCCTTACATCGGGACGCCCTTCAACGGCCGCAACTACGACCACAACCCGCGCCAGGCCAATTCGCCGCTCCTGAATTTCTCGACGCGCGGCAACATCGGCACGGGCGAGAACATCCTCATCGGCGGCTTTGTCGTCCGCGGCAACACGCCGCAGCGCGTGCTCGTCCGCGCCACCGGCCCCTCGCTCGCGGCCCTGGGCGTCACCAACGCCATCAGCGACACCATCGTCCAGATTTGGCAGGGCCAGACGATGCTCGCCGAGAACGACGACTGGAAGACGACGCAGCAGGCTGCGATCAACGCCACCGGCTTCGCCCCCCTCAACGACCGTGAGGGCGCGATCCTGCTGACGCTCCAGCCCGGCGCCTACACGACCACGATCCGGGGCAAGAACAACGCCACCGGCGTGGGCCTCGTCGAGGCGTTCCTCGTGGACTGAGTGGCGAGCCCCTGTTCGGTTGAACCCGACCCGTCCCGCGCCCGCGGGGCGGGTTTTTTGTTGCGACGTTTGTGGGCCGGGGTGCGTCTGGGCACCTGCGCTTTACCCCGCCGTGAAAATCCTACCCCTCGCCACCGCGTGCGCCTGCGCCGCATGCCTCTCCGTGTCCGCCCAGACCGTCGCCTCCGCGCCCACCTCCGGCCCCGCCGATGAGTCCAAGCCGCCGGTCCAGCTGAGCCCCTTCGAGGTCGTCGAGAACACCAAGGGCTATTTCGCCGGGAACACCATGTCCGGCACGCGCCTCAACTCGCGGCTGGAGGACCTCGGCGCCGCCATCACCGTGATGACCAAGGAGCAGATGGCCGACTTCGCGCTCCTCGATATCAACGACATCTTCCTCTACACCGTCGGTGCCGAGGGCAGCGGCGACTACACCGACTTCGCGGTGAACAACAACGGCGCCGTCGCCGACAACGTGCAGAACAACCCCCGCGGCGCGAACCGCCTCCGCGGCATCGGCTCGGCCAATATCGCCTTTGGCAACATCGCGACCTCCGGCCTCGCGCCGGTCGATCCGCTCAACATCGCCGGCGTCGAGATCAGCCGCGGGCCCAACGCCAACGTCTTCGGCCTCGGCAGTCCCGGCGGCACGCTCAACATGATTCCGGCCACGGCGGATTTTTCGCGGAATCGCACCTCGACCGGCGCGCGCGCCGACCGCCTCGGGGGCTACCGTTTCGAGCTCGATGCCAACCGCGCCCTTTTGAAAAACCGTCTCGGCGTGCGCGTGAGCGGGGCGTTTCAGCATGACGGCTACCAGCGCAAGCCCTCCGGCACCGACTCCGTCCGCTACAACGGCATGGTGAAATACCAGCCGTTCAAGTGGACCACGCTTAACGCGTCCTACTTCTACTACCGGATGAACGGCAACCGGCCCAATACCCTGATGCCGCGCGACGGCGTGTCCTACTGGGTGCAAAGCGGCCGTCCCGCGTGGGATCCGGTGACCTCGACCTACACGCTCAACGGCGTGGCCTACGGTCTCAACGGCCCTGGCCCGCAGGCCACGCGCACCGCGATCACCAGCGACAACAACATCCCGGATGTCTTCCAGCGCACGTTTTCCGGCGCCGACAAGAGCTACGTCTTCATCGACGGTGGCGCGGTCGCCTACTGGACGACGCCCACCGGCAACACCAACGCTTCCGTCTCGCCGCTCCTCAATAATTCCAATAACCGCTACATGGCCGCGAGCCCCGCGGCCGGCGTGGCGTCGGGGCGCTTCGCGAGCCAGCCGCTCTTTACCACGACGCCCACGCTCAGCGACGCCACCTACTACGATTGGTCCGAGGTGAACCTCGGCGCGATGAACCGCCTCATGGATCGCACGCTCACCTCGCGCGTGCAGTTGCAGCAAGTGCTGCTCAGCACGCCGCGGCACACGCTCGTCGCGCAGGGCGACTGGGCGCGCGAGGACTCGATGCGCTATCAGCGCAACATCTTCGGCACCGCCGCGACCAACTACCTGCTCGTCGACGTGAACGCCCGCCTGCTCGACGGCTCGCCCAATCCCTTTTTCGGCCGCCCCTACCTCGGCCTCGACCAGCCGCTCACGCAGTGGATCCCCGGCCGCGGCGAGACGACCCGCGGCCAGCTCGCCTACCGGCTCGATCTCACGCAGGAGAAAAACGCGCTCCGCTGGCTCGGCCTGCATCAGGTCACTGGCTACGACGAGTTTTCCTCGGCCATCACGCGCCGCTACAGCTACCGCGACGTGCTCGCGTCCAGCCACGCGTGGGTGCCCGCCGGCACGCTGCCCGCGCTCAACGGCAACATCGCCGGTGGCCAGTCCTCCTCGAACGCCCGCTTCCGCGGCTATTTTCGCTACTACGTCGGCGATGCCAACGGCGCCAATGTCGACTACGCGCCGGGCACGTTCAGCTACGGCCCCGCGACCTACGTGT
>JAEUHB010000481.1 GCA_016794665.1 Opitutaceae bacterium | reverse complement strand
AAGAACGCGCCCGTCTACGCCGTGAAGGCCGGCGGCAACGGCAAGCTCACGCACAAGGCCCTCGCGTGGCAGAGCCACGTGCAGCCCACCGAGGACACCGCCGAGGCCGCGCCCACCAAGAACGAGCGCGACCTGACGACGGACGTGCCGACGCCGCTCTTCTACGAGGGAAAATTCTACATCCTCAATGGCACGAAACGAAAGCTCATGTGCGTGAACCCCGCCGACGGCGCCATCATCTGGAGCGGCGACCTCGGCACCAAGGGGATCTTCCAGGCCTCGCCCACGGCGGCCGACGGCAAGATCTACGTGATGAACTTCGACGCCGAAGTGTTCGTGGTGCAGGCCGGCGGCAACGCGTTCAAGCTGCTGCACACGGCGAGCTTCAAGGACGAGGGTGACGGCACCCGCCACCGCTCCAGCATCGCGATCTCGCAGGGCAACCTCTTCGTGCGCACCGGCACGAAGCTGTTTGCGCTGGGGAAGTGAGGGCTTGCCTCACTGCGCGGCCAGCGCGCGGCGCACGGACTCGGGAGGCCCCAGCCCGGTCCCTCGGGCAGGCGCGGCGCACCGTCGTGCAGCAACTCGACGAGCCAGTCGCCCTTGCACCGGAGTGCCGCGTGGTGCCCGTCGGGATCGGGCAGCGTCACGGTGCGAGACGTGAGCGGCCGGGCCGCCGCCGCCCGGCGTGAGACGCGCGGCTGGAAAACGGCGAAGACGCTGCGTCCCCAACAAGTTTCGCTGCGACTTTTGCCCCAAAGGGGCACGATTCGATCGCCCGGGGCAGCTCCCTGGGACACGTGCGTTGCAAACCACAAGCCCTGAAAGGGCGAGACGGTCTCGCGCCCCTTCAGGGCTCGGTGTTTTTCAAATGAGATAGCCCAGGCGGCGCCCTGGGCTATCGAATGCCGCCCCGTTGGGGCGGCGCGAGGAGCTTCCTCAATACCGCGCGGTCAGCGACAGCACGGCGCGTCCCGGCATGCCGCGCTGCTGGTTGGCGGGGAAATACTCGATGTCCTCCATGTTCTGCCAGTTGATCGTGGCGGTCATCGGGCGGTTCTCCCACTTCCAGTCGTAGCCGACGGCGGAGTTCCAGAGCGTCTCGGCGGGGAGGAACAGCTTCGGGTTGTTGGTGCGCTGCGCCTTCCTGCCGGTGTGGTTGAAGCCGCCGCCGATCCAGAGGCCCTTGAGGTCGCCGGTTGTGAAGCTGTAGCGCGTCCAGAGGTTGAAGAGCGCCTTCACCGTGGCCTCGGGGTGCGAGCCGAGGTAGGCTTCCATGCCGCGCGGGACGCGCTTCACGCGGATGTCGTTCATCGCGCCGCTCAGGTAGACCTGCCAGTTGTCCTTGGGCGACCAAGTGATCTCGGCCTCGACGCCGTTGCTGCGGTCGAGCGTGCCCTGGAGGCTGTTGGTCACGGTGACGCCGAGGGCGTTGAACGAGTTGAACCGGAGCACGCGGTCGATCTGGTCGATTTGGAAGAAGGCGATCGTCGAGGACACGCGGCCGCCGAGGAAATCGGTCTTCACGCCGAGCTCGTAGCCCTTCGAGGTCGTCGGGTTAGCGGGGCCGACGGGGACGTTTTCGCGCGTGAGTGCGGCGGTGTTGAGGACGAACGACTCGCTGTAGGAGCCGTAGAACATCAGGTCGCCCGTGGCCTTGAAGCCGAGGCCGAGCTGGGGCGTCGTGCGCTTGTTGGAGACCTTGGCGAGGCTCGTGGCGGGGTTGAGGAAGTTGTCGGTGGAGCCGCTGGCCTTGTTGTAGCGCGCGCCCACGATCGCGTTGAGGCGGTCGCCGAGCAGGCTGGCGTTGAGCACGGCGTAGCCGGCGGCGTTGCGGGTGACGGAGCGGTTGTTGGTCGAGAAGGGCAGCGTCACCGGATCGAAGTCGGTGGTGTAGTTCCACGTCGCCGGATTCTTGATATCCCAAACGGGGAAGAAGTCGGCGGTCGGGCTCTGCCGCAGCCGGCCGTAGCCCCGCGACTGGTTGTAGAATGCGCCGACGAGCGGCTTCAGCTTCACGCCGTCGAGCTTGTAGTTGCCGGCGAACTCGACCTGCGAGGCCTTGCCGTGGCCGAAGTCCTCCTGCAGGCGCTTGCGGCGGCCGAGCTGGGCTTGCGGCGCGTTGAGCGCGAGGTTCGGGTTCGCAAGCAGATCGGCGGCGTAGGCGCGCGCGGCGATGAGATAGTTGGCGGCCGAGATCGGGAGCGTGGCGCCGGCGGGATAGTAGCTCGTCGGCGTGGTGATGCTGACCGCGCCGAGGCCGGTGAGCTTCTGCGCGGTGCGGCGCTTGTTCCAGTTGAAGTTGGCGCGCGCGCCCCAGTTGTCCGAGAGCTTGGCGGT
Source organism: Opitutaceae bacterium (assembly GCA_016794665.1). Classification (GTDB taxonomy): domain Bacteria; phylum Verrucomicrobiota; class Verrucomicrobiia; order Opitutales; family Opitutaceae; genus ER46. The sequence goes on along the minus strand of JAEUHB010000481.1, from coordinate 10,775 downwards.
CAGCTCGGCGTTGAGCGACTCGTAGTCGGAGAAGCGGTGGTCGTTGTTCGAGACATAGCTGAATTTCCGGGAGAACGGGTAGGCGCTGAGGAAGCCGGGGTCCGTGTTGTCGAGAGAGTTGATGAGGACGCCGGTGGCGCTGAGGATGCCGCTGGCGGGCGGGAGGCCGACGACCTCGATGTTGGGCTTGATGTGCGCCTGCGGCGGCGTCTCGCGGCGCGAGAACCACTGGTAGTCCAACGTGAGCGCGACGCGGTCCGTGATGCGCCACGTGATGACCGGGGCGAGCACGGTGGTGCGCTGCTCGCCGGGCGTGATGTATTCGAGGCCGTTCTCGAAGGTGCCGTTGAAGCGGAAGAGCAGCGTCTTGCCCGCGAGCGGCTGGTTCACATCGAGCGAGGTGCGCCAGAAATTATGGGTGCCGATTTGGGCACCGACGGCGGTGAACGGCTTCGCCCCGGGACGCTTGGTGATGTAGTTCACTGTGCCGCCGGGCGCGACCTGCCCGTAGAGGAGCGACGACGGACCCTTGACGACCTCGACGCGCTCGATGCTCGCGGTGTCGACGTAGCCCTCGCCGACGAAGCCGTTGTGTTGCGGCGACTGGTCGAAGCCGCGGATGGTGTAGACGGAATTGCCGGCGTTGAACTCGCGGCCCGCGCTCGTGACCGAGGGCGCGTATTGCACCACGTCGAACAGATCGCGTGCACCGATGTCGGCGATGAACTGCGAGGTGAACGCGCTAATCGCAAACGGCAGCTCCTTGATCGGCGTGTCGATGCGGGTGGCGGAGACAGAGTTGCCGGCGCGGTAGCCCTTGTCGGCGGAGGTCGAGACCTGGAACTCAGAAAGGCGGATCACGTCGCCGCTGGGAGCGGTGGCGGGAGCTTGGGCGTGAACCGCGGCGGCGGTGAGGGCGAGCGCCGCGAACAGGGCGCGACGCGAGGTTGGGTTTGGTTGGGTCATGGTGGGTTTCGATTTCGAGCGAGTCGCCGGAAAACGAGCGCTCGGATAATCACAGCCCGGCCCGGCTCCGCCAAGGACATTGTGGGCTGGGGCTCGCGGCGCCGACCGGTCCTTCTTTCCGCCGCTGCGCCCGGGAAACTATCGCGGCGCCGGCGTAGCCGGCAGGGCGTCGCGGAAAAATTTCAGCGCGAGCTGCATGGTCTGATCGAAATGCACGCCGTTCCAGAAGGCGTGGACGCCGTCCTCGATTTTCACGAGCTCCGCCCGCGCGCCGGCCTGCCGGTATTTTTCCAGCAGCAGCTCCGACTGTGCCATCGGCACGAGCGTGTCCTTGGTGCCGTGCAGCAGCAGCATGGGCGCGGAGTCCTTGGTGACGTGCATCACGGGCGAGATGAGCTTCGCGAGATCGTCGCCGAGGCTCTGGCGGTCGCCCATGCGCGTCATGTCGGCGGGCGTGGCCATCGCAACGACGGCGTGCACGCGGCTCGAGACCCCGGCGTTGCCGCCCTCGCCCTCGAGCGACGCGACAGTGTCGCTCACGCCGAGCATCGCGACGAGATGTCCGCCCGCCGAGCCGCCGATCGCGCCGATGCGATCGGGGTCGAGCCCGTGCTGCGCGGCGTGGCCGCGCACCCAGCGCACGGCGGCCTTGCAGTCGAGCACGGGCGCGGGGAACTCCACCTCCGGCAGCAGCCGGTAGCCGATGCAGGCCGCCGCGAAACCCTGTTCCGCGAGCGCGCCCGCGATGTGCGCGAACCGCGTCTTGTCGCCGCTGCGCCAGCCGCCGCCATGGACGACGACGACGCACGGGATTTTCGCGGCGGCCGGCTGCTTCGGCAGATAAAGATCGAGCTTTACCTCACGGGCGCCGTAGCGCGCGTAGACGATGTCGCGCTCGACCTTCACCGACGCCGGCAGCGCGCGTCGCGGCGGCTGGCCCTCGGGATCGGCCGCGCCCTTGCCTTTTTTCCGGGCGGCTTGCGCCAAGGTGCTCGAGGGAGACAGCGCTAACGTTGCGAGGGTGAGCGTAGCGAGCAAGACGGCGCGGGGAAGGGGGCGTTTCGCTTTCATGGGGTCGCGCAAGGTAGCCGAATCGCGCCGCGATGAAACGGGAAATTCCGCCCGAGTGAAGGCGGTGCGTTATGGCCCATGCTTGCGGGCGCGGGCGCCCCGGTCCACACAGAGGCCTTCCCCATGCAAGCCACCGCCGCCGTCCTCTACGAACCGCGCACGCCGCTGCGCATCGAGCAAGTCGAGGTGCAGCCGCCCGGCCCCGGCGAGGTGACCGTGCGCATGAAGGCCGCCGGCGTCTGCCACAGCGACTACCACGTCATGTGCGGCGATCTCACGATGCCCATGCCGATCATCCTCGGGCACGAGGGCGCGGGCGTCATCGAGGCGGTCGGCGAGGGCGTTAAGACCGTGGCGCACGGCGATCACGTGATCCTGATGTGGCGCGGCTCGTGCGGCCGCTGCGAGTATTGCGCGAGCGGCCGGCCCGCGCTTTGCGATCTCGGCACGGCGATGCGCTTCAACGGCACGATGCCCGATGGCACGATGCGCTTCCGCAACGCCGCCGGGCAACCCATCCGCCACTACGCGGGCGTGTCCGCCTTCTCCTCGGTGAGCACGATGCCCGAGGCGTCCGTCGTTAAGATCGATTCGGAGTTTTCATTCGAGAAAGCCGCGCTCATCGGCTGCGGCGTGATCACGGGCGTCGGCGCGGTGACGAATGCCGCGCAGGTGCGCTACGGCTCCACGGTCGCCGTCATCGGCTGCGGCGGGATCGGCCTGAACATTGTGCAGGGCGCAAAGTCCGCCGGCGCGCGGCAGATCATCGCCGTGGACAATGTGGCATCGAAGCTCGATCACGCGCGGCGCTTCGGCGCGACGGACGCCGTCGACGCGAGCGCAGGCGACCCGGTGCAGGCGATCAAGGATCTCACGGGCGGCAAGGGCGCGGAGTTCACGTTCGAGGCCGTGGGGCGCGCCGACACGATCGCGCAGGCCTTCGACGCGACGCGGAAGAGCGGCAAGTGCGTGGTCGTGGGCATCTCGCGCGCCGACGCGCGCGCGCCGATCAACGTCAACCAGCTCGTCTACGCGGAGAAGTCGCTCATCGGCTCCCTCTACGGCACCGCGCGCCCGCGCACCGATCTGCCGATGCTGATCGACATGCACCGGGCGGGGAAGCTCCTGCTCGACGAGCTCATCACCCGCCGCTACCGGCTCGATCAGATCAACGAAGCCTACGAGGCGCTGATCAAGGGCGAGGTCGCGCGCAGCCTGATCGTTTTCTGAGCGGAAACGGTTTCGCGCGCGAGAGCGGGTGCGGTTTACTTTGCCGGCGCGACGCGGTCGAGGATCGCCTTCAGTTCCTTGAGCGGCGCGGACTGCGGTGCCTCCTCAAGGGTGCCGTCGATGACGAGGCGAAACTCGCCCTGATCCTCCTCGTTGAGCTGCGCCAACGCGGCGGCGAATCGCTCCGGTGCTCCGCTATCGCGGGTCAAGGTCCCGGCGAAAGCACGACAGGTGGCCGCGAACTGGGCGGCACCGCAGGCAGTCTCGACCTCGGCGCGCAGAAGCCACCCTGCGGGATCGAGCGAGGTCGTGCGCGATGCGATGCCGGCATTGATCCGGGCGATTTTGGGCAGGCCGGCGGCAAGCATCGCTCGCGCCAGTGCAGCGCGGGCAGCGGACTGCTCGGCGTCGGTGTCGGCTTGGTCAACCGCGTGCTCGAGCTTCTTCCGGGCGAGGCTCGTCGCTGGGCTCTCGTTGATAATCTCGCGGGCTTTGGCAACGGCCCGGTCGAAGTCCGCCTCGGCCTCGGGGCCTTCCTGGGCCACGCAGTAGGTGAAGACGTCGTCGATCAGTTTCCAGCGGGCTTCCTCCGCTTCGTTTTCCGCGTGGCCGATCATGGCCCATGCGACCGGCCGACCTTGCGAATTGCCGAAAAATTCCGGCAACGCGTGGCCGGCGAGCGCCGCGGTGCGGAGCCAGGCGCGGCCGCGGGCCGCGTCGTGGGGCAGCCACGCGTAGATGCTTGGATACCTGGGGTCGTCCGCCTCGGCGCGGACGCCTTCGGTGAGCAAGCCCCCGAGCATGGCCTGGGCCCAGCCGTCGCCGTCCTCGGCGAGGGCGGTGAGGCGGGCGTCGGCCAGCGCACGGCAACGTTTCGCGAGGGCGACGTCCTTCGGAAAACCGCCGTGACCGCTGCCGAAGAAATAGCCGAGCGCGAGCGGGGCGAGCGGGTGGCCGAGCGCGGCGCTCTCCGTGAGCGCGTCGAAGGCCGCGGGGAGATCGCGCTCGTCGTCGTCGCCGAGCCACGCGAGAAGGCCCTGCATCATCCGAGCGTCGGCCTCGGGATTGAAGTCGCCGGCCTCGACGGTGGCTTCCCACAGCGGGAGCTGCGCGGCGGCCAACGGGGCCGCGGCGGCGAGCCCGACATATTGGCGGCGGAGATCGTCGCTGCGGCTCACGGCCTCGTCGGTCAGCGTGAGATCGTAGACGAGGTCGGTCCCGGTGAGGCCCCATTTCCTGGCGTCGGCGCGCCATTGCGCGGTCTCGGCGAGCGCGGCGGCGCGCAACGCGTCCGCCTGTTCGTCCGTGAGCGACGGCTCGGCGACGATGCGCGCAAACGCGGCCTTGTGCGGCGCGAGGGTGCGGACCTTGGCCCGCCACGCGGAGGCTTCGTCGGTGCTACCCGTCCAAAAACTTGCGAGCCACACGCCGAGCGCAGCCATGGCGCCGCGGTCGCCGGCGGCGGCGGCCTCTTCGAGGCGGGCGCGGAGCGACACACTGTAGTTGCTGCCCAGATGGTGCCGGCTGCTGTCGGCGTAACGCCAGAGCTGGACCTGCGCCGGGAGGTCGCCGAGCGCGGCGGCGTCGCGTATGCGGTCGCGCGCGGCCTTGGGATCGGTGGCGGCGAGCGCAATGCCTTCCTCGCGCAGGGCTGCGCCGCGCGCGGAATCGGCGGGGAGCTTCAGCTTGCGCAGATCGACGGTCAGGGCGGTGCCGCCGAGCGCGGGCAAGACCGTCTTGTCGATCCACGCGACCAAGTCGTGCCAGGCGGCGGTTTCCGGCCCGTTGAGAATCGCGCGGCGCTGGGCGGCGGGCATCGCAGCGGGCAGGAGCGCGATGTGGTGCTTGAAGCGCTCGGAATTGCCGGGGTTGCCGCGGGCGCCGCTGTAGTGAAACGCGAGCGGGATGTGCGCGGTGGCGTCGCCGGCCGCGGCGGCGGCGAGGAATTTTTTCTCCCACGCCGGCCATTGCTCCTGCGCGAACTGCGCGGACTCGGCCCGGGACCAGTCACCGCCGAGGTCGCTGAAGTAGACGCCGTTTTTCGCGGGCGAGAACCACGCGCGCGCGGCGGGCTCGTGGCCGAGCTGGGCGGCGGCGAGGAAGTAAGGTGCGCCGTTGCGGCGGTCCGTCGTCTCGGCCCCGTTGGCATCCTTGGTGTCGACGGCGTCGCCGAGCTCGAAGAGCGCCGCCGCATCCTTGGCCGCGACGAGGTGGGCGAGGACGGCTTCGCTGGCGACACGCCGACCGGTCGCGCCGGGGCCGCCGGCGGCGAGGTCCCGCTGGACGACCTCGCGGGCGCGGCCGGCGTGCTTCTTCCAGTATTCGCGCAGCAGCGCCTGGACGTTTTCGCGCTCGCCCGGCGTGAGCGGCAGCGCTTCGGCGTGCTGATACCACCGCAGCGCCAGCAGCGGATCCGCGGGCAGGCCCTGGCCGAGATCGTAGGCGACGCCGAGCTGGTGGGCGGCGTGGAACACGGGGCTGGGAAAGAGCTCACCCGTGGCGCGGTAACCCTTGGCCGCGTGGGCGGGCGCGACGGTCGACGCCGCCCGCTCGAGATGGGCGCGCGCCTTCTCCGGATCGGGCGCGGTGCCGAAGCCACGGAGATAACAGAGCCCGAGGCCGAGCTGCGTCTCCGGCCACGCCGGATCGGCGTGCTGAAAAAACGCCAGCGCCTTGGCCGGCTCCGCGCCGTCGCCCTGAAAGAGCAGCGAGAGCTGGCCGACGCGAAGATTCTCCCACGGGGCGGCGGCGCCGCGGGCGCGCGCGATGGCCGCGTAGTGCGCGAACTCGGCGCGGCGCGACTCGAGCGCGGAGCGCGGCGGCGCGGCGAGGGGGGCCTTGCCGTGCGTCTCGGTGCGGAAGGCTGCCCACTCGGCGGGTGTGCGTGAAGGCTGGTGGCGCTGGAGCGCCCGTTCGATCTCGGCGCGCCTTTCCGCGGCTGCCTTTGCCGCGGCGGCCTGCTTGGCATCGGCCGCCTTTTTTGCGTCGGCCGCCCTCTTGGCTTCGGCGGGGGACAATTTCCTGGCCTTGGCTTGGGCGGCGAACTTGGCCTCGAGCTGGCGCTTGTCTTCGGCAAAACGGTTGACCGAATCGCTGCGCGTCGACCACGAGGAGGTGCTGGACGACGACGAGCCGGAGCTGCGGCTGGAGTAGCTGGATGAGGAGGACGGCGGCGACGAGGAGTAGGAGCGCGTGGGCGGCGTGTAGGTGGGCCGCGGGGGTGGAGGCGAGTAGGCGCGCTCGATCGACCGGGAGAGCGACTGGTATTGGCGGTCGAGACGCGTCTGGTAGGGATTGGCGCACACCAACGGCGCGAATGCCGCGAGCGCGAGCGTGGCGGTGGCGCGGATGGGAAATCCTCGGATCATCGCCCGGGACGGTGCGCAGGGCGCGGAAAAAGAAAACAGGATATGCGGGGCTGTGCGTAGGTTTGCGTAGAATCGGCGCTGGCGCCGCGAAGGTCGCCGCGCCCGCGCCTACTTCAACGCGGCAAGAAACGCGATCAGGTCGGCGGCCTCGGCTGCGGTGAGGCTGGCGAGGAGGCCCTCGGGCATCAGCGAGGTGCGGGTGGCGCTGAGGCTCGCGATTTGCGCGGCGGGGATCCTTTCCACGAGGCCGCCGGCCATTTTCAAGGTGAGCGCAGTGCCATCGCGGGCGGTGACGAAGCCGGACTTGGTCGCGCCGTCCTTGAGGGCGACGGTGGCGAGCTGCCACTCGGGCGCGACCAGCGTGTTGGGCGCGAGGATGTGCTCGAGCAGCGCGGCGCGGTCGAACTTTGCGCCGATGCGTGACAGGTCGGGGCCGAAGTCGATGCCCGCGCCGTCGGCGCGGTGGCACGCGACGCACGCCGTCGCGAACACCGCACGGCCGCGCGTCGCATCGCCACTGCGCGTGAGGATTTGCTCGGGCTTGAAATTCGTGCCCAGCACCTGCCGGCGCTGCGACTCGGGCAAAAAGCGCTCGAAGAGATCGCGTTTCACGGGATCGGTGAGCGCGGCGCCCCGCGCGATCACCTCCGCGCGGACAGGCGCGGAGAACCAGCCGTCGAGCGTCGCGAGCACGAGGCTGAGCGCGCCGCTGCCGGTCGCGAGGAGCGGCGCGATTCTCGCCGTGTCGCCGCCGCGGAGGGCGACGAGCGCGGATCGCTCCGTGTCGCGCTGGGCCTTGGCGGCGGGTTCGATGTCGTCGTTGTTCGGATTCATGCCGGCGATCCAATCGCGCACGAGGAGGAGGCCGCGTTCGTCGACGAGGCGGCTGCCGAGGTAGGGCATGTGGCCGCGGCCTTCGGTGGCGATGCGGTAGAGGAGGACGCTGCGCGCCGGATCACCGGGCGCGATCACGCGGGCGTCGGGCAGGCCGAGGTCGCCTTGGACGGGCTTGGCGCCGATGAGGCTGGAGTCCTTGAGCACGGCGTCGACGTTGAGCCAGAGCGGGGCGGATCCGCCGCCGTTGTGGCGATGGCACGCCGAACAGTTGGCGTGGAGGTAGGAGCGCGCGCGCGTCTCGAGCGAACCGATCTCGCCGTGCGGATCGGCCATCCTCGGATCGGGGCGGCCGAGGCCGAGCGCCTGAAACGTGTCGAGCTGGCGGCCAGGGCTCGCGGCGGTGGGGCGGTCGAGCTGGAGCGCGTTGAAGCCGGGTGTGTAGTTGGTCGTGAGGTTGTGGCAGCGGAGGCACTCGGCCCGGCTGTTGAAGCGCCAGGTTTGCTTGCGCGCGCCACCGGGCGCGGCGGGATCCTTGATGTCGAACGTCGCCTCGTCGCCGCGCGCGGGCACGAGCTCGGCGTCGGTCTGCGCATCGTTCCAACGATAGCTGTAGGCGCCCCACTGCTGCGTCTGCGCGTCGTAGTGCATGAGCTGCGTCTCGACCCGGCGGCGGGTGGCAGGATTACCGCGCTCGAGTTCGAGCGTGTAGGTTTTGGCGAGGACGGCGCCGTCGGGATAAACCCAACGGCCCACAGGCATGACGCCGAGCTGGCGCGTGGCGGTGGTGATTTTTCCGTCGCCGGGAAACGCGACCCAGCGCTCCGAGGTCGCGTGGTCGGCGAAGCGCGGCGCGTTGATTTCGTAGGGGACCACACCGGGAGCGAGCCGCTGCCTCGCGGTGTCGGCGAAGAGGCCGGTAGCGCTGAGTCTCCGTGGGAACGGCGAGGGCGAGCCGGCCGCGGGGTTGGGCGCGAAACGCCAGAGCCCGCCGCCGGCATGATCGCAGATGAGCAGTTCGCCCTCATGGTCGAGGCCGAAGCCGACGGGTGAGAGCGCGGTGCGGCAAAGCTCGCGCAGCTCGGTGACCTTGTCGCCCTCGGCGCGCAGCGACCAGAAGAGTCCCGTCTGCCAGTCGCCGTAGACGTAGGCGCCGCTCAGGCCCGGGAGCTTTTTCCCGTGGTAAAACTCGCCGCCCGTGATGCTCGCGGCCTCCTCGTGCGAGTGGATGACGAGCGGCGGCTTGACGGGCGACGGGCCGACGAGCCGATCGGGCCGCACGTCCTGTTTGCCGCCCTCGGTGAGGCTCCAGCCGTAGTTGGCGCCGCGCTGGATCCGGTGGATCATTTCCCAGAGCTGCCAGCCGACGTCGCCCGAGTAGAGTTCGCCCGACTTGGGATCGAACGCGAGGCGCCACGGGTTGCGCAGACCGTAGGCCCAGACCTCGCCGCGGGCTTTCGGCACGCCTACGAACGGATTGTCGCGGGGAATCCCATACGGCCGGCCGGGATCGGGTCGGTCGACGTCGATGCGCAGCACGCTGGCGAGCAGGTCGGAAATATCCTGCCCGGTCACCCGCGGATCGGGCGGCTCGGCCGGGCCGGCGTCGCCGGCGCAAAAATAGAGCATGCCGTCGGGTCCGAAGCGGAGATTGCCGCCGTTGTGCCCGCCCTCGAGCCACGTGATCAGCACGAGGCCGCTGGCGTGGTCGAGCCGCGGGATGGGATCGGCGGTGACTTTGAAGCGGAGGATGCGGGTGCCGTCCTCGCGCTTGGTGGCGCCCGGGGTGAGGGTGCGGGCGAAAAGGTAGCAGTAGCGATTTTCGGCGAACCGGGGATGAAACGTGATCGCGAAGGCCTCCTTGAGATCGGGGTCAAAGCGGGAGACCTCGCCGAAGAGATCGGTCTGGGCCACGGATTCGCCCGCGCGAAACGAGCGGAGCTTGCCGCCCTGCTCGACGACGACGAGCCGGTTGGTGCCCGGGATGGCCGCGACCTCGAGGGGCTTGGCGAACTCGAGCTGGGGAAACGCGCGCTCGACGCGATACGGCGACGGCGGCTCGGGCGTGCCGCGGACGGTGGAGGTCGTCCAGGGCGGGCGAGAGGATGGCGCTGGTTGAGCGGCCAGCGCGGCGGCGCCAACCATGAGCGACGCGACGAATTGGGTAAGGAGGGAAGACATGCAGGGGCGCGGCGAGACGGGAGGGTGCCCAGCGGCATCGGCAACGATGCCGAAGCCCGGTCGCTGCGGAAGCGTGAAATGACAGCGACGCCACGCAGGAGAATGCCGGAAGGTGTTTCCTCGGAAATATTCTCGGGCGACCGACTGCAACCGCGGCTTGCCCGAGGGGCGACGCGATCGCCCATGCCCCCGCACTGGCCGCGGTTTCGATCGGCTGCCTGTGCATCACTGCAAGGGCGGCCCCGGCATTCGGCTCAGCGCGAACTCCGCGGCGAATGCGATTTGCCGGGCGAAGGGCGGCGGGGTTTTCATCGCGGACAATCGCACCAAGTCGGCGCGCACATCGGATGCAGCGGGACCCAGGTGGTGCGCGATCTGGATCGCCTCCATCAGTTCGATCGGATGCGAACCGGCCAGCACTGCGCGCAGCGCGACCACGGAAGCCGTGTCGCCATGGCCGAGCCGGTGCAGACTCCACGCCGCGGCCAGAGTCACGGCGGGCGACACGTCCTTCAGGTGAGCGCGGAGCGCCAACACCGTCGTTGGTTCGTCTTGCAGCTGGCCGAGCCCGAACGCGGCCCAGTGCCGCTTGGCGGCGTTCGCAGACCCGAGCGCGGCGAGCAACCCGTTCCGCGCCGTTTCCCCCTGTTGCCATGCCAGTGCCAAATCGGGCAACGCGGCCAGCGTCGCCGCGGGAATTGCCGCCGGAGCGCCGATCGTTTCCGCCGTGCGCGCCATGATCGATTCCGGGAGAAACCCGAGGTCTTTTACCCGCACCTGCCACTCGCGCAACGCGGCGCGCATTTCCGCGAGCCGGCCGGCCTGGGCCGGATCGGTCGCGAGATTGCACAGGCAATGCGGGTCGGATTGGGTGTCGTAGAGTTCCTCGGGGATGCCGGATTTCTCCAGCCACGATGCTCCCGGCCCGGTGAACGCACCCTCGCCGTGCAACCGCCTTGATTCCTGCAAAATCGCCGAGATGCGGAAACTGTGGGACGGCGGTCGCGGCCAGAGGTCGGGGCGAAAATCGCGGATGTAGTGCCACCGCCCGTCGAGCACCGCGCGTTGGAAGTTCCACGAGAAATCGATCCGGTCGCGTGCGCCGACGAGATACCGCGGCGAGGG
>JAEUHB010000478.1 GCA_016794665.1 Opitutaceae bacterium | reverse complement strand
ACGCTGCGGTTCATCCTCGTCTGCTGGATCCTGATCGCGGTGAAGCACGTGCTCGTGATCTGGGCGTGCGAAAACTACGCGACGCCGTTCCACCAGCTGTGGGTGAACTTCCCGACGTGGCTGCTCGGCGCGCTCGCGACCTGGATCTATTTCCGGCGCACGCGCGCGCGGCCAAGGCGCTGAGCGGGCCGCGCGGCCTCAGCGCTGAATCCGCGCGGAGCCGCCCTGCGCCAGCGCGCGCACCTGCTCGAGCGTGGCCATGCTGGTGTCGCCGGGGAACGTGGTGAGCAGCGCGCCGTGCGCCCAGCCGAGGTTGACGGCCTCCTGCAGGGTGTCGCCGTTGAGCAGGCCGTAGAAAAACCCCGCCGCGTAGCCGTCGCCGCCGCCCACGCGATCGACGACGTCGAGCTCGCAGGTCGGCGACACCAGCGTCCGCCCGTCGATCCATGCGACGGCGCCCCACGAGTGCCGGCTGGTCGAGTGCACCTCGCGGAGCGTCGTGGCGACGACACGGATGTGCGGGTGCTTCTTCGTGACGTTGCCCATCATGCTGAGGAAGGCGCTGGGATCCAACTTCGACTTGGCCGTGACCTCCGGGCCCGGGATGCCTAGGCCGAGCTGCAGGTCCTCCTCGTTGCCGACCAGCACGTCGACGTGCCGGATGATGCGATCGAGCACGGCCACCGCGCGGTCGTGGCCGCCGGCGATGTTCCAGAGCTTGGCGCGATAGTTGAGGTCGAACGACGTGACGGCGCCCGCGGCCTTGGCCGCCTGCAGGCCCTCGACGATCACCTCGGGCGTCGTGGCGGAGAGCGCCGCAAAGATCCCGCCGCTGTGAAACCACCGCACGCCGCCGGCGAAGATCTCCTGCCAGTTGAAATCGCCCGGCTTGAGCTGAGCCGCGGCCTCGTTGCAGCGGTTGTAGAACACCACCGGCGCGCGCACGCCGTGCCCGCGGTCGCTGTAGACGGTCGCCATGTTGGGGCCGTGGACCCCGTCGTGCTTGAAACGCTTGTAGAAGGGCGTGACGCCCATCGCGCGCACGCGTTCCGCGATCAAGTCGCCGACCGGATAGTCCACCATCGCCGAGGCGATGCCGGTGCGGAGCCGGAAGCAGTCGGCGAGGTTGGCGGCGACGTTGAACTCGCCGCCGCTCACATGAATGGCGCACTCCGTGGCCTTGCGAAAGGGGATCAGGCCTGGATCGAGGCGGTGGATGAGCGCGCCGAGCGAGACGAGATCGAGCGAGGCGGCGGTGGCGGGACGGAGGTTGAGGCCGGACTTCATCGGAGGGATGGCAGTAAGCGAACCCGCCGCGACCGCCAGAAATATTATTGCCGGCACGGCTCCCCGTTCGCCGCCCGCCGTGGAAATTTTGTTTTCGGTTTTCGCGCATTTGCCCCACGTTGGCCGGATGCCCTCTGTCCCCGGCTTGCGCTCACCCTACGTCAAGGTCGGTCGTCTCGTGTATTTTGGCCGCATGCTCGACAAAATCCGCCTCCAGGCCGCCGGCCGTCTGCCGGAGGACTACCAGGCCAATTTCGGCAAGGCGTTCGATCTGCGCTGCTGCAACTTTCTCCGCGTGCGCCATGACGAGCTGCAGGCGCGCACGCTCGCGGGCGACCTCGGCGACGCGCAGCTCCTCGCCTGGGCCGAGCAGCAGGGCGGCGCGCGCACCGACGAGGAGTGCGAGGTCTGGAACGGCTTCATGATGAAACGCGGCTGGCGCGATCCCGCCGCCGGGATCCTGGCCAGGCGGATCGCCGAGAGCGCGCTGCACGCGGCGCCGATCATGACGATGTTCGACTACCTCGACTTCGACGAAGGCCGCGATCCCGTGACGCCCCGGCTCTGGGAGCACTAGCCCGCGGCCACCTTCACCATGCACCCGGAAGCCGCCAAGCGCCTCCGCCTGCTCGCCAGCGCCGTGAGCGTGCTGCTGCTCGTCGCGCTCGGCGCGGGGGGGTGGCATTGGCTCCGCTTCCGCGCCAGCCTCCCGCAGCTCGACGGCGCCGCGCAGGTCGCCGGCCTTGCCGCCGCCGTGACGGTCGAGCGCGACGCGCACGGCGTCCCGACGATTCGGGGCGAGACGCGCGCGGACGTCGTCCGCGCCCTCGGCTGGCTGCACGCGCAGGATCGCTTTTTCCAGATGGACACGCTGCGCCGCGTCGCCGCCGGCGAGCTCGCCGAGATCTTCGGCGCGCGCGCCGTGCCGCGGGATCGGGCGTCACGGCGTCACGGTTTCCGCCGACTCGCGCAGGAGGTGCTCGCGCGCCTCGGGCCGGAGCACCGCGCGTTGCTCGACGCCTACACCGGCGGCGTGAACGCCGGCCTCGCCGCGCTGCGGGAGCCGCCGTTCGAGTATCTCGTGCTGCGCGAGACCCCGCGGCCGTGGCGCGCGGAGGACACCTTTCTCGTCGCCTACGCGATGACGCTCGAGTTCCAGGAAAAGATGGTGGGCTACGAGCTCAGCCTGATGACGCTCCGTGATCAGTTGGGTCACGACGCGCTGGCGTTTTTCGCCCCCGTCGTCACGCCCACCGACGCGGCGCTCGACGGCACCACCGCACCTCTCGCAGCCATTCCCGGCCCCAAGGTCCTCGACGTCCGTGGCCGCAAGACGGCCGCGCTTCCTCCGCGCGCGGCGCCCGGCCGCGATCCGTTTCCGTTCTTCGCGCGCGATCCGGAAGGGGTGACGGGCTCGAATGCCTTCGCGCTCGCGGGCGCGCACACCGCGAGCGGCGCCGGCCTCGTCGCGAACGACATGCACCTCGAGCACAGCGTGCCCAACACGTGGTATCGCGCGGTGCTGCACTATGGCGGGCGGCGCATCGTGGGTGTCACCTTGCCCGGCGCCCCCGTGGTTGTCGCGGGGAGCAATGGCCGTGTCGCGTGGGGTTTCACCGTGAGCTACGCCGACACCAGCGACCTCATCGTCGTCGACGTGAACAGCATCGCGCCCACCCTCTACACCGCGCCGGGCCGGAGCGAGTCGGTGGCGTTTGAGACGCGCAAGGAGACGATTCTCGTGAAGGGCGGCGAGGCGATCGCCGCGGAGTATCCGCGCACGATTTGGGGCCCGCTCATCGAGGCCCGCGATCACCGCAAGCGGCCGCTCGCCCTCCGTTGGGTGGCCCACGATCCCGAGGCTACAAATCTCGACCTGCTCGACATGGAGGCGGCGCCGACGACCGCGGCGGCCATGGCGATCGCGCACCGTGCCGGCGCGCCCGCGCTCAACATCATCGCCGCCGACACCGCCGGCGCGATCGCTTGGACCATCGCCGGCCGCCTGCCGCAGCGCGTCGGCTACGACGGCCGCGTGCCCGTGCCGTGGACATTCGGCGATCGCAGATGGGATGGCCTGCTGCCGTCGGCGGCCGTGCCCGTGCTCCGCGGCGACGAGTCGGTCCTGCCCGGCCGCCTGTGGTCGGCGAACCACCGGCAGGTCGGCGGCGACGCGCTCGCCGTGATTGGCGACGGCGGCCTGCACCGCGCGCCCCGAGCGGCGCAAATCCGGGACGGCCTCGCGCCGCTCGCGCAAGCCGCGCCCAGGGATTTGTTCGCCGTGCAGCTCGACGACCGCGCGCTGTTTCTCCAGCCGTGGCACGCGCTGTTGAGGGAAACCCTCACGCCCGCAGCCGTGGCGGGGAAAAAATCCCGCGCCGAGCTGCGCGTGGCCGCCGAGAAATGGGAAGGCCGCGCCAGCATCGGGTCGGTGAGCTACCGGCTCGCGCGGGAGTTCCGCGCCGCGGTGCACGCGCGGGTCTTCGGGCCGATTTTCGCCCCCTGCATCGAGGCCTACCCGGAATTCAGCCACCGCTCGTTTCGCCTCGAGGGCGCGTGCTGGCAGATCCTGCGCGAGAAGCCGATGCACCTGCTCGAGGCGAAGTTCGCCACCTGGGACGATCTGATCCTCGCGGCCGTCGACGATACGATCGCCGCGATCGAGCGCGACGGCGGGTCGTTCGCGCAGGCCACGTGGGGACAGAAAAACCGTCTGCAGATGAAGCACCCCTTCGTCCGCTCCTCCCCGTGGCTTGGCCGCTGGCTTGCCATGCCATCCGATCCGCTGCCCGGCGACGCCGACATGCCGCGCGCGCAGGTGCCCGGCCATGGCCCGAGCGAACGCTTCGTGGTCTCGCCGGGGCGCGAAGAGGAGGGTATCTTCCACATGCCCGGCGGCCAAAGCGCCCACCCGCTCTCGCCGTTTTTCCGCGCCGGCCACGAGGCGTGGGTGCGCGGCGAGCCCACGCCGTTTCTGCCGGGAAAGACGCGGCATACCCTCACGCTGAAGCCATGAGCGAGCCCTCCGCCCCGGTCACGCGCCGCGAAGCCCTTGGCTTGATCGGCGCCCTCGCCCTCCCGCTCGACGCGCTGCTCACGACGGGGGCCAGCGCCGCCGAGGCCGCGCCCCCCGCGCCGCCCAATCCCCCCGCGCCCGACCTCGCCAACCTCCACGACCTCATGGCGTGGATCGCGCGCGAGCACGGCCCGAGCCTGAGCTTTCTCGATCCGAAGTGGACGTCGCTCGACGCCTGGAAGTCCGCCGCGCGTCCCGTCCTCCGTCGCTGCCACAGCTACGATCCCAAGCCCGCGCCGCTTGGCGCCGAGCTCGTGCGCCGCGAGGAGCGCGATGGTTTTTCGATCGAGGTGATCAAGATTCGCGCGACGGCCGCCTACGACATTCCGGCGCGCGTGCTCATCCCCGCGGGTCGCCGGGGCCGTTTGCCGGCCGTCGTCGCGATGCACTGCCACAGCGGCCGCTACACGTGGGGCCACGAGAAAGTGCTATCGTCGCCCGGCGAGCCCGCGGTCCTCACGGAGTTCCGCGCGCGCGACGGCCGCCCGTGGGCCGAGGCCCTCGTGAGGCGCGGCTACATCGTGATTGTCGCGGATGCGTTCTATTTCGGCGAACGCCGCCTGCGCGCCGAGGCGCTCGAACCGTCGCGCGTGTTTCCCGAGGTCCGCGATCGCCACCGCGCGCTGCTCGCGGCCGCGCCCGGTTCGCCCGAGTGGCTCGGCTCCGTCAATGCCGTGTGCAGCTTCTACGAGCACCTCACGTCCAAGACCCTCATCGCCGCCGGCGCCTCGTGGCCCGGCCTGCTCGCGTGGGATGACATGCGCACGGTCGACTACCTCGCGTCTCGCCCCGATGTGGACGCCGCGCGCATCGGCGCCGCGGGTTTGTCCGGCGGCGGACTGCGCACCGCGCACCTCATCGCCGCCGACCCGCGCATCAAGGCCGCATCGATCACGGGCTGGATGACGGCGTTTGCCCACCAGCTGCCCCGCCACATCCGCCACACGTGGATGGCGTTCACGCCCGGCCTCTACGGATCGCTCGACCTGCCCGACGCCGCGGCGCTGCACGCGCCCGGCGCGCTCCTCGTGCAGCAGTGCCTGCATGACACGCTCTACCCGCCCGAGGGCCTGCAGGCCTCCGTGGACAAGCTCACAAAAATCTACGCCAAAGCCGGCATCCCGGAAAAGTTCCGCGGCAGCTTCCACGACGTGATCCACTCGTTCCCGCCCGCGTTGCAGGACGA
>JAEUHB010000444.1 GCA_016794665.1 Opitutaceae bacterium | reverse complement strand
GTGCCCTTCGGCGCAGGCGTGAAGCCGAGGTAGCCGCCCGCCTGCGCGCGCAACCCGCCCGCCGGCGCCTCGAATTTCCGCGAGGCCAGCATCGGGATCAAAAACAACGCCGTCCCTAGCGACGCGAGCAGCGAGAACACCACGGTCAGCGCCATGTCGCCGAACACCTGCCCGGCCACGCCCTCGACAAAGACAATGGGCAAAAACACCGCGACTGTCGTCAGCGTCGAGGCGCCCACCGCCATGCCGACTTCCTGCGTGCCCCGCACCACGGCGGCGAGCAAATCGTCGCCCTCTTCCTTACAGCGAAAAATGCTCTCGAGGACGACGATGCCGTTGTCCACCAGCATGCCCACCCCGAGCGCGAGGCCGCCGAGCGAGATGATGTTCAGCGACACGCCGGCCATGTGCATCGGCGCAAAGGTCGCCACAATCGAGATCGGGATGCTGAGGCCGATGATGAGCGTCTGAACGACATTGCGCAGGAAAAGATAGAGCACGATCACCGCGATGACAGCGCCGGAGATGGCATTGTCCTTCACCTCGGCGATCGACTTGCTGATGAAGACGGATTGGTCTGCGAGCAGCTCGACCGTCGCGCCGGGCGGAAGCTGCTGGCCGATGAAATTCGTCATCTGCCGCCGCGTGATCTGCTCCTGCGCAGCCGCACGCTGCCGATCGATCTCGGCCTGCGCGGCCTTGCGGGCCTCGAGCTGGGCGTCGGTCCGGGAGCGTTCTTTCGACGGCGAGGTTTTCGCCGAGCTCTTGCCGCTGGAGCCACGCCCGCTGTCACCCTTGCCGCTGGCAACGGCCTTCACGTCGAAGACCGATGACGCGCCGCGCTTCGCCCGCGCCGCCGCCGCGGCGGGTGTGTTTTCACCGGCCTTGTCCCGCGCGATCCATTCCTGCTGCTCGGCGGTGCCGAAGAGCGCGTTGCGCACCGTTTCGGCGACGGTGACGATGTTGGCGTCGGCCTCCTTGAAAATCTCGATCTCGACGCTCTCGCGGCCATTGACGCGGGTGATGACCTCGCGGTCCTTGTGGTAACGGGAGATGGTGGCGATGTCGCGCAGGCGGATATCAATCGAGTTGTTGCTGCGCGACACGATCAGGTTGCCGATTTCCTCGATCGTCTTGAACTCGTTGAGCGTGCGGATGACGTATTCGGTCTGGCCCTCGCGGAGATTGCCGCCGGGCATGTTGACGTTGCCCGACTGGAGCCGCTGGCCGATCTGGGCGATGTCGAGGCGGAGCTGCGCGAGCTTGCTCTCGTCGAGCGCGACGAGGAACTGTTCCTCGAGGCCGCCCTTGACCTGCACGGCCGCGACACCAGTGAGCGACTCGATCCGCCGCTTCACGTCGTGCTCCGCGAGATGGCGGAGCTCAAAGAGCGACTGCGGCCCCGCGAGCCCCACGCGCAAAATCGGATCGAGCGACGGATCGAAGTGCAGGAGCAGCGGGCGCTGCGCGCCCTCGGGCAGGCGGAGGCGATCGATTTTCTCGCGGACCTCCTGCGCGACGAGATCCATGTCGGTCTTCCACTGGAATTCCAGGATCACGTCGCTCTGCCCGGCCTTCGACACGGAGCTGATCGAGACCAGCTTGGGGATGACACCGAGCTGCTGCTCCAGCGGGCGCGAGACGACGCTCTCCATCTCCTCCGGCGCGGTGCCGGGATAGACGGTGCGCACGGTGAGCGTGGGGTAGCTCATGTTGGGCATGAGCGTAAGCGGCAAGCGTTGGTTCGAGACCCAGCCGAAGACGACCACCGCCATCACGACCATGAGGATCGAGACGGGGCGCTTGACGGTGAAGGCGTAGAACGAGTCGTCAGCCCGGAACTTGATCGGACGGGTGCTCATGCGGCGGCGAGGCGGGTCACGGGCCGCGCGCTCAGGATTTCTTGGCGGGCGGAGCGGGGCTCGGCGCGTCCTTGGCGACGCCCGCCTCGGGCGGGAGCGCGACCGGTGCGAGGGCATTCACGGGGCGCACCGCCGCGCCGTCCTTCAGGCCCGCGTGACCGACGACGATCACCTGCGCCCCGGGCTCGACGCCGGCGGTGGCCTCGATGTTCTGCGGGTCCTCGTAGCCGGCCTGGAGCTTGCGCTTGGTGGCGATTTCGTTGGCGACCGTGAAGAAATAGCGCTCGCCCCCCTCGTAAACGATTGCGCGCTTGGGCACGAGCACCGCCTCGGGCCGCGTGTCCGTCACGATCCGCACGCTCACAAACAAACCGGGCGGCAGCTCCGCCGGCTTGTCGCCGCGCACGCCGACGGTGACCTTGAACGTGCCGCTCTTGGGATCGATCACGGGGCTGATGCGCTTGACCCAGCCCTTGAACACGCGGTCCGCGAGAAACTCAGACGTGACAACCGCCGGCTGATCGAGCGCGACGACCGGGAGGTAGCGGCCCGGCACAAAGACCCGGCCGACAATTTCGTCGAGCTTCACCATCGAGAAGAGCTTCGTGCCAGTTGCGACGCGCGCGCCCACCTGCGCCTCACGGGTGGCAATCACCCCGTCGAACGGCGCGCGCACCGTGGTGTAGGAATGCCGGAGTGCGGCGCGCTCATGGCGGAGCCGCGCCTGCTCAAGCTGGTAGTTCTGATTCTCGTAGTCCTGCTTGTTGATCAGGTTGGAGGCGTAGAGTTCCTCGGAGCGGGAAAAGTTGCGCTTGAGCTGCTCGTAGTTGGCGCGGCTTTCATCGGCGTCGATGCGCAGCTCGGTGTCTTCAATCTTCAGGAGCGGGTCACCGGCCTTCACGATTTTGGCCTCCTCGGCGAGCAGGGCCTCCACCTGCCCGGTGGTCTGCGGGTAGATGTCCACCATGGCCTCGGTCTCGAGCGTGGTGTTGAACTGGAGAAACGCCGAGATCGGACCACGCACGACGGGCGCGGTCTCGACCGGCACCCGCTCGAGCGCGCTTTGGCGCTGGCGCTCCCGCTCCGGATCGGGGCCGCGACGCTGCGACGGCGTGGCGGTGGCGGTGGCCGTGGCCGTAGCACCAGCCGCTGCAGGCACGACCGGGGCCGGGGCGCCGGCAGCGGGAGAACCCGCGGCCGGGGGCGGCGTGCGGTTGCAGCCGGCCAGCAGGAACACGGCGAAGGCGGTGGCAAAAAAAGGACGGAGAAAATGGAGCGGCACAGGGAGAGGTTTGGCGGGAGAATGGCGCACGGCGCGCAGAGGGAGGCGAAGCTTCGTGCGGCAGGGAACGAACGTCAAAGCTTTGAAAATATCAGGCCCGAGCGAGACGCTTGCGCTGCGCGGCGGTTGCGCGGGTTGACGAACGAGAGCATTCGGCGACCGTAGCGGCACCCACCCGGCCCCCCCCGGCCCGTATGTTTCCCCAAACCCCAAGCCTCGCCCTGTTCACGATCGCCGCGGCGCTGCTCGCACCCCCCGCTTGCCCGGCTCACGGGACGTTCCACGAGCGGATGGCACAGCTCGCGGCGCGGATCGAGCGCGCGCCGGCGGACGCGGCGGCGCATTTCGAGCTGGCGCGGCTTTTCTGCCAACACGGGGACTGGGCGCTCGCGCTGGGTGCGGCGGATGCGGCCGACGCCCTCCAACCGGGCGCGTTTGCCACGGACCTCGTGCGGGGCGAAGCGCAGCTCGGGCTCGGCCACGCCGCGTCCGCGCGCGGCGCCCTCAATCGTTTCCTCGCATCCCAACCGCAGCACGCGCCGGCGCTGGTCCTGCGGGCGCGGGCCACAACGGCGCTCGACGGGCCCGAGGCGGCGCTCGCGGACTATCGCGCCGCGACCGAATGCCCAGCTCTGGTCCAAGCGGACCATTTTCGCGAAGCCGCGGGCGCGCTGGAGGCGGCGGGCCGAACCGACGACGCGATCAACGTGCTGGCGCGCGGGCTCGCTCGGCTCGGGCCGGACCCCACGCTCCTGCGGGATGCGCTCGCCCTCGAGGAGGCCACCGGTCGGGTGGACGACGCGCTCGCTCGCATCGCCTGCCTCGAAGCCGCCGCGCCGCGGCGCGAACCGTGGATGGCGCGCCGAGCCCGGCTGCTCGCCGCCACGCGGCCTGCGGAGTCGCGCGCGGCGTGGGCGAAGTTGCTCCGACACCTCGACTCGCTGCCCAACCTCGAGCGTGGCCTGCCCGAACTCCGCGCCATCGCCGCCGAGGGCCGCGCCGCGCTCGAATCCCGATGAATTTTCGTCTCCTCACCTACTTGTTAGTTCTGGGCGCGCCTGCGCTGGCCCAGGTGCCTTACACAGGCGCCGGCTACGTGCAGGATTTCGACGGGCTCACGTCGGGCGGCAACAACACCGCCGGCCATCGCTGGATCGACAACTCGAACTTACCCGGCTGGCACACCGACCGCCGGACTTACACGGTGACCTCCGGCACGTTTGGCGGATCGGCGGCAGCCTTCGATGACACGGAGGCGACCCGCAACGTCGGCCTCTTCAGCTTCGGTGCCTCCAGCGCCGCCGATCGCGCCTTGGGATTTCGCGCGGCCCCCGGCGCCCCGGTGCGCGCGGCGGTCCGCCTCGTCAACCGCACGGGCCGCACGCTCACGCGATTCTCGTTCGCCTTCACCGGCGAGCAGTGGCTGCGCAGCTCAGCGACAATCGCGCACACCCTCACGGTTGACTACCAGCTCGGCGCGGCCGCCCTCGACGCGGGCGAATGGACCGCCGTGCCCGCGGCGACCTTCACCAGCCCGATCATTGCGACCGGCGCCGCCTCACTCAACGGCAATGCCGCCTTTAACCGCTCCACCCGCGCCGCGACCGTCGCGGACATCGCGTGGGCGCCTGGCGAGGAACTGTGGATCCGTTTCTCCGACCTCGACGAGGCCGGACCTGAGCAGGGACTCGCGATTGATGACTTCGCGTTTTGGACCGGCAACGAGGCCGCCCTGTTTTTCAATGGCGCCACGAACTATGTCACCATGGGTCGCGCACCCGAGCTGGGACTCGCGTTGTTCACGCTCGAGTGCTGGTTTTTTCAGACGGGCGCCGGCGTCACAACCAGCACCGGCACCGGCGGCGTCACCGCGGTGCCGCTCATCACCAAAGGCCGCGGGGAGGCGGACGGCTCGAACCTCGATTGCAATTACTTCCTCGGAATCGACGCCGGCGGGCGGCTCGTCGCGGATTTTGAGACCGCACCCGCGCCCGGCCTGCCCTCGGGCCAGAACTATCCCGTCATCGGCACGCGGGTCGCACGCCCGGAAACATGGAACCACGCCGCCATCTCCTACGACGGCACGACGTGGCGGCTCTACCTGAACGGCGAGCTCGACACCGAGCTGACGTTGCCCGCGGGCGCCTCGCCGCGCGCTGACAGTATCCAGCATTTCGGACTTGGCACCGCGATGACGTCAACCGGCGCTCCAGCCGGTTTTTTCCAAGGCGTGCTCGATGAGGTCCGAGTGTGGCGCGTCGCCCGCACGCCCGCGGAAATCCTTGCGACGCGCGATCTCCCGGTCGCCGCCAACACCCCCGGCCTCGTGGCCCGCTACGCGCTCGACGAGACGACGGGCAACACGATCGCGAGCGCGGTCGCGGGCGCACCCGCGGGCACGCTCACTGGCTCACCGACGCGCGTCACGGGCCGCCGGCTCATCGCGAACCTCCCGCCCTCCGTCGCCCTCACGGCGCCGACGGCGGCGTTCGCCGGCATGTTTCCCGTCACGGTGCCTCTTGCCGCCGAAGCCACCGACGCGGACGGCCTCGTCGTGCGCGTCGAGTTTTTTGCCGGCGCGGACAAGATCGGCGAGAGCGCCTCCGCGCCGTTCGCCGCGACATGGCCGCGCGCACCGGCCGGCACGCATACGCTCACCGCCGTCGCAATCGACAACTCCGGCGACCGCACCGTGTCCGCGCCGGTCGCTGTCACGATCGCGCCGAACCCGAACCGCCCGGCGACCGTCGCGCTCGCCGGCCCCGCCGCCGACGCCGCCGGGATTGGCGCGGCCGTCGCGCTCTCCGCCACGATCGCAGACCCGGAACGCGGCGGCATGCGCGTCACGTTTCTTGGCCGACCCACCGCGCCGTCCACGCCCGGCCCTGATTTCACCGTCGGCACCTTGCCCGACACGCAGTATTACTCCGAGCATCTGGAAGGCCGCGCCGCTCACTTCCACGCCCAGACTCAGTGGTATGCCGCGAATCGCACTGCGCTGAACCTCGCCTTCGTCTCGCACATGGGCGACATCGTCGAACACGGCGACGTCCACCCTACGCTTGGGGAAAACACCGCGCAGTGGCGGATCGCGGACGCCGCGATTCACCGCCTCGAGGACCGCGCCGCCACGCTGCTGGCGCATGGCATTCCGTGGGGCGCCGCGCCCGGCAACCACGACCAGACCTACACCAGCGACACGGATCGCACGACCACGCTCTATAACCGGTTTTTCGGCGTCGAGCGTTTCGCCGGCCGCTCCTATTTCGGCGGTCGCTACGGCACGGAAAATAACAACAACAACTGGCAGCTCTTCAGCGCGAGCGGGCTCGACTTCATCATCCTCCATCTTGAGTTCGATTCCCGCCCCTTCGAATTCTACGCGCCCATCCTAGACTGGGCCGATTCCTTGCTGAAGGCCCACCCGCACCGGCGAGCCATCGTCACCACTCACTGGATGATCGGCACGGGCAATCCTGCGCCGTTCAGCCCGCAGGGGCGTGCGATCTACGAACGGCTGAAACACAATCCCAACCTCTTCCTCCTCCTCGGCGGCCACATGCACGGCGAAGGCCGCCGCAGCGACACATTCGAGGGCCGCACCGTCCACTCCGTGCTGCAGGACTACCAGGCCCGTGCCAACGGCGGCGACGGCTGGCTGCGGATCTTCACCTTTTCCCCCGCGCGCAACACGATCACCGCGCGCACCTATTCGCCCTCGCTCGATCGTTTCGAGCGCGACACCGACAGCGAGTTCACCCTGCCCTACGATATGGCCGGGCCGGTCTCCGACTGGGTTCAGCTTGGCACTGTCGACGTGCCCGCCGGTGCCACGGCTGCCACGCTGCCATGGACCGGCCTCGCACCAGGCACACACTTTGAGTGGCGCGCTGAAGTGCACGACGGCATCAATCTCACCGTCTCCCCACCGCGGCGTTTCTCCACGGCTACCGTCACGCCGCCGACGGTCTCGCTCGCGGCGCCCGCGGCCACGGCGGCCGCCTTCAACGCGACGGCGCCACTGCGAATTGTCGCCACCGTGGCCGGGCCTCGCCCGGTTGCGCACGTCGCGTTTTTCGCCGACGACACGTTGCTCGGCGAGACGCGCCTCTCACCGCACGAATTCACGTGGACCAACGCCACGCCGGGCCCGCACGTATTGGTCGCCGTGGCCAAGGACGACACGGGGGCCAGCACCGTTTCGCGCCCGCTGGAGATCACCGTCGCAGCCGCCACGGGCACCGCGCCGCAAGTTGCGCTCGTGTCGCCTCCCGCCGGCACACACGTTTTGCCGGGCACGCCCGTTTCCCTCATCGCCCACGCCACCGACCGCGAAGGTCCCGTCTCACGGGTGGAATTTTTCAGCGGCGCCGAGCGAATCGGCGAAACCTCAGCGCCGCCATTCACGCTGCTCTGGACGCCTCCGGCCGGCACGCACGCGCTCACCGCGCGCGCGACCGATGCCGACGGCCAGGCCGCCCTCTCGGCCCCGATCATGCTCGCCGCGCAGGACGGCTCGCCCGGGCGGATGGTGAACCTCTCCACGCTCGGCAACCTCGGCTCTGCCGACGACGAGATCATACTCGGCTTCGTGTCCGGAGGCGTCGGCACCATCGGCAACAAGCCCCTGCTGGTGCGCGCCCTCGGCCCCGCGCTGGCGCGCTTCGGCGTCACCAGTCCTGCGGCCGATCCCGCGGCGATGCTGCTCACCGGCGCGACGCTGGCCGGCAGCAACGACAATTGGGCCGGCAACGCCGCCGTCGTAACGACTGCCGCCGCCGTCGGCGCGCTCCCCCTCGCGGACCCCGGGAGCCGTGACGCCGCTTTCACTGCGATGCGCCCGGTCGGCGCGCACACCATCGTCGTCGCCGGGACGCCCGGCGCCGTGCTGGCTGAGCTCTACGACGCCACGCCCGCCGCAACCCTTGGGCCGACCACGCCACGCCTCATCAACGTCTCCACGCGGGCCCGACTCACACCCGCCAGCGGCGTGATCCAAGCCGGCTTTGTCGTCGGCGGCGGCACCGCGCGCACCTTCCTCATCCGTGCCATCGGCCCCGCCCTCGCCGCCTACGGCATCACCGACAGCATCACGGATCCGCGCCTCGAGATCTTCGCCGCCGGCGCTTCCGCCCCGCTCGCCACAAACGACGACTGGAGCGCCGCCGCCCCGCTCGTGCTGGCCGCCAGCCGCACGGCCGCCTTCGCCCTCGGCACGACGAGCCGCGACGCCGCGCTCCTTGTCACGCTCGCTCCCGGCGCCTACACCGCGCGACTCTCCGCCCCGGCAGGCTCGGCGGGCCTGGCGCTGATCGACATCTACGAAGTGCCCTAGCGCCTTCTCCCAACCGCTCACTTCACCTGACCGACGTCCCCGCTTCACGCCGATGCACTTGCGCCTCCGCCACCGCAGGCGCGGCCAGGGAAGGTTGAGGCCAAGCACCGGACCGTTGTCACCTCCGGCATCGGTGGCGACAACGCCGAGTTAAACGCGCACGGGACCCACCGGCCGGACCGGCGAGCGAGCGATCTTCAATTCAACCGCAATGGTCTGGCTCAGGGGACTTCGTAAGCCTCCACAACTACGACGCCCCCAGCGCCGTCCGCACTGCGGACTTGCATGCTGTATTGTCCGGGCGCGAGGTTCACAAGCAAGGCGGCGTCTTTGGCGGCGGGGCTGGAGGGTGCGAACGCCCCCACGGCCGCGAATGAGGCGCTCAGGGCGGCGGATCCGGCCCAATCGTTGTTTTCAGCGAACTTCCGGCGAGCGGCATTCTCGAAAATCTCGAGCATCGGATCGGTCATCGCACCGGAGACGTTGAATGGCGCGAGACCCAAAGTAGGCCCAATCGCCCGCACGAGGACGGTCTTCGGCGCCGTGCCCTCAATCACGAATCCTACTGTAAGCGTCTCGCCGGCGGCGATGTGCTTGAGCACTGACACGTTAATCAAGCGCGTGGTCGCGGGGGTGAACGCGCTGCTGGGGGTCGCGTCATACAGCTCCGCAATCACCGCGCCAGACCCCGTCCCGGCGTCGCTCACTTGCATCGTGTAGTTGGCGGCGGCCAACGTCGGCTGAAAAATACCGGCATCCTTCGAAGTTGAATTACCGAACGGAAACGCCCCCACCCGGGCAAAGGCCGTGGCCAGCGCCGGATCGCCGGCCCAGTCCCCGTTGCTGACGAGCGGAGACGCGCCCTGGCCATACAGGGCAATCTTCGGATCCGGCAAGACGCCGCTCATCCCAAACTGGGTCAACGCGGGCCCCGCCGCGCGCGCGACCACCGCCTTGCTGCCGCCCGTGCCCGCGCCACCGATCACCGCACCGATGGTCATCACCTCTCCCACGGAGAGAGGCGCGAGGACGGAGAGGTTGACCAAACGACTGACCGGCGGCAACAGGCGGAAATCGCGAGCATCCCGAGGATTGGTGCCAGAATAAAATTCGGCCCGATTGCTCTGGCCGTCACGATCGGTGTCGAGATTCGCGTCCAAGGGATCGTAGGGATTGAGACCATGGGCGATCTCCCAAGCATCGGGCATCCCATCGGCATCGAAATCTGCATTCAGGCGTGAATTCGCGGCTCCTGGTGATGGCACCATCCCAACGAAGGAAATCGTCCCCCCCGCGGTGCGTCCCTGCGAGATGTCGGTTCGCTGCGGGCCGTAGATGACATGGTCGAGCACATCCAGCGAGGGAGAGACCAAGCCAATTTCGCCCTGCACAGACGACAAGCGGAAGCCGACATGATCGGGGCCCTTGGAGGGAT
The DNA here is from genome assembly GCA_016794665.1 of Opitutaceae bacterium. Lineage (GTDB taxonomy): Bacteria > Verrucomicrobiota > Verrucomicrobiia > Opitutales > Opitutaceae > ER46. Next base: position 19,328 of record JAEUHB010000444.1, on the reverse strand, counting down.
CGTTATCGGCGACCATCACGAGATAGGCGCCTGCGCCGATAAACGTGAGCGGCGGGATTAGACTGCGGTTTGGCCAGCCAGAGGGATTGTCGGTAAGAAAATGCCCCCCGAGATCCACCGGGAGCGGGCCGGGGTTATGCAGTTCGATGAAATCGTTGGTGCGCGTAAGGCTGGCATCGGCCAGCCATTCATTGATCCGCACCGATTTTGCGGGCGACAGCGCTGCCGGCCGGTTTGCGGCACCCAAAGTGGGACGGCACAAGCCCCACGTGCCGTCGGCCAGACGGCCGATCGAAAAATCCGCGATCTGCTGGCCCCATGCCACGCTGTCGGCGATGCCGCCGCCGACTGCGGCGCTGCGCGTAAGCGTGAGATCGTCGCCGCTTGCGCCGAGAGCGAAGCCCGTCCGCGGCGCCGGCACGGCGGAGTTGCCGCTGGCATGGACCACGAGAAAAGCCCCGGGCGCCAGGGTGGTGCCGGCGGGAAATACATATTTGTAGGGCAACGCCGCGTTGTCGGTGAGACCCCAACCACTGAGGTCGGCCGGCGCGTTTCCGACATTCACCAACTCGACGACATCAGGGAAAACGGAACTGAAACTCAGCGTCGCCGTGTTGCTCGCGAGCACTTCATTGATGCGAACGTTTGGCGCGGGCGCGGGCGAGACATAGCTGGAGTCCACCCGCCACGTCGCGCTGCTGATGCGGGTGCTGGCGCCAAGATCGGGGTCGTCCTGATAGGTGTTGGCGTCGTTTTTCCCGATGACCTCGAGGATGTGAGACCCGTTGGTCAGCCCGGCCAACGTGATCGGCACGGCCATCGGGGTCTCGACGCTCCACGCACCACCGTCGAGGCGCCACTTGTAGTGCGTCCAGCCCGCGCCAAGCGGAAACTGGTTTGCGCCGGCCGGGATGCCCGAACCCTTCATCAACGTGCCGACGGTCACGGTCGCCGTGGAGGAATTTGTGGTTCCGCTGGGCGCCCCGCCGAGAACAACACCGAGGGACCGTATGCCACCTTTGTCGCCGCCGCCAGCACCGGTGCCGCGGCCGGGCGATCGCGCATCAAGGCCAAATTGGCGCCTGATCTCCTGGGCGACCCGGCGGTAGTTGTCCTTCGTCGGGGTCGGAATATTCGATGCGCCCGTCGCGGGGTCCAATTCGACGTCGTTGAGCAGCGCGGCCGCGCTAGTGTTGCCGCCGCCCGGGCCAGACCAGACAAGGTCCGGCGGAAAGAGGTTGTTGTTGAAGGTCACCGCTTCTGCGCCGGTGTAATTTCGAACCAGTTTCTCGGCCGAGTGGATGACGTTGCCCTCCGCGTAAACACCGCGGGCGGCGGGGGTGCCGTCGTCGGCGACGTTGATAACGGCAGGCAGAAATACATTCGGGCGGTTGGCGATGTCCTCGTGGCGTTCCTCGCTGCCGCGTGAACTCTGGTCGACGACCGTGTTGCTGAGGAACGCGACGAAGTTCCCCTGCTTCGCGGTCACCGCCTGATCCACGTCATAGAAGAGGTTCCCGACCACCGTCAGCTCGGATGTCCGGCCGGCGTCATCGCCGCTGCTCACGGCACTCGCGGAGTCCGGCGAGTTGGCGCGATGGACGTGCATGAAGATATTGCCCTCGATCCACGCATCCGTGCCGTCGAGGTCGAGAATGTCGTCATCCGATCCGACAAAGACGTTGTTGTAGATCTGGAGAATCGGCCCGGGACGGTTGCCGCCGGTGAAGTCGATCACGTCGTTGTAATTGCCAGGCGTGCTGTGGGTCTTCCCGAAAAATGAATCGCGGATGATCGCGCGGCCTCCGGCCGGCGTCACGCCCTTGCCATGGATCGCCTCGAAGTAGGAGTTCGCCGCGGCGGTGGGGAAAATGCAGTTGCTGACCACGAACGAGCCGCCGTCGAGATGCAGATAGGCGACATCCGTGCGCAGCCATTCGCAGTGGTCCAGGATGACATTCGAGTTGGCCGTGCAGGCGACCGCCGGCGAGCCGCCAAAATTGAAAAACACGTGGCGGAGGCGCGACTCCGCCACGCCGGCCGCACCGTTGATAGTTATGGTGCCGCCGTTGGCCGTGGCCCCAGGCGCACGCGTAAAATGGATCGGCTTAGTCTCGGTGCCCTCGGCTATGAGACGTCCGCCAGCGGCGACGGTGAGGCCCACACCGGGACCGAGATAGATCGAGGCACCCGGCTCGATGGTGAGGGTCGCGCCGCTGCCTATGGTCAACGGCGCGGAGACCAAGTAGGGGCCGCCGGCGGCGGTCCACGTCGCTTCGGTGGCGATCACGCCGGCGACATTCGCGACGCTGCCGTCGTCATGCCACACTTCGTGATGCGTGCGCTCGATCTCGTTGCCGGCGGCATCGAAGGCTTGAATGAGCAGACGGTTGACGCCGGGTTGAAGCGGCACGTCGGTCAACGACCACTCGCCAATGGCGACGGTGTAAGTGTTCGACGCAGCCGTGGCAGACGCGACCCGCCACGGCACGTAACTCGCGGCGATACCGTTGACCTTCACGCTCTGCGTGCGCGCCGGATCGGATGTGCCGGTGAGGTTGCATCGCGCACCCGTCGTGCGCGGATACCCAGACGCCACGTCGACGGCCGGGCCGCTGGCGACACCCAGACGCACACCCACGAGGTCGCTCACGAACGCGTGGCGCGAGGCATACCAAGCCTTGCGCCGGGCAATGCGCGACGCATCGACAACGCCGGACAACACTTGATCCGCAAGGGCATTGAAATTCGCAATCGAGAGCGGACCGCTGAGCAGCTGCTGGAGCTTGGCAAAATAGCGTGGGCCGAAAGCCGGGTGCCGCAGCAACGGATACAGCACGGTCGGGGTAAGGCGCGCCACCCGTTCCGATCCGTGCCGGATCATCGGGAAGATGTCGTCTGTCGCCCCCGCGGGGCTGTCCCCGGCGCCGAGAATCGTGTCGAGGTCGTAGGGGATCAGGCGCGCCCGCGGATCGGTGATGCCGATGTAGAAGGCGAAATCGTCACCGTAACCGTTGCCGAGGTTTGTCTCGCCGTTGCCGATGAGCGTTTGGGCGGAAAACCACGTCATCCATTGTTCCACATCGATTCTCTCCTGAATCGCCGCGACGTAGTCGGCGTCCCAAGTGGGCTCGGCCGTGAGTGCGGTGAAACGTCCCTTGGCGAGCGCACGGGCGAGTTCGATGAGGTCGCCCCAGTTATCCTCGGAGGCGTTCGTCTCCTTGAAATACGCCGGCCGATAGGGGTCGGCGCCGTTAAGCCCCGCGGGGGCCAGGAAACTGAAATCGCCCTCCTGGTAACGTCCGCCGGCCTCGTCGCGTCGGACCGCGTAGACGTTGCCGCTGGCATCGGTCGGGAAATGGTGATCGGCGAAATCAGAGCCCGCCACCTCATTGCAGACGTAGAAGCCGTAGCTCGGGCTGGAGGTGCTGCCGTCCGTGGGGTCGAGATTGTTTACCCGGACTTGAACCGCCCGCGACTCTGGCGCGGCCAAGCCGGCGCGGCTGAAGAACGCGCTGCCGAGGAGCTGGAGATAGCCGAACTGTGAGTTGAGGTTTAACGCAACGCGACCCTTCCAGCGCGCATCGCCGGGGATGGCTAGGTTGAAGCTCTGCGGCTGCTTGTCCGCACTGCTGTGGCCGCGGTTCCGCACGCCGACGAGGTAACGGACTTCCTGCGACACGCCGTCCACGGTGATCAACGTCGCGTTGAACCGCGCGTGACTGTCCTTCCCGGTTCCGAGATTGATATCGGTGAGCGTGGCGCGATCGGCCGCCCTCAACACCAAACGGTAGAGCGGCATCGCCCCGAGGTAGGCCTTGTTGTCGACCTGATACAGGCAATTCTGCGACTGTTCCGGCACGAAGGCGGCTCCTTGCTCAGGGTTGTTCAACGCGGGCGCCGGCCAAGTGCGCGAATGAACGCCATCCGTCGCGGTCACGTAGAACTCGACGACGCTGCCGTCCGCCGCAGCGGGGAGCCGCGCGCCATAAACCCTGTCGCCCGCAACACCATCGCCGTGCGCACCGTCATCGAGCAGCGTCGCCGTAGTCCAGCCGGGCTCACCGTCCTTGCGATAGGTGACGGTCACCGCGACCGCCGCGGCCCGGTCGTCGCGGACCATGGCAGTGACGGTGACGGTTTGATCGCTGGACGGAACCAACGGAAAATGCCGCACCCCGCTCACCAAAGGTGCGATGTCCGACGCGGCGATGCTATTCGGCTGGCCGGGCGTGCCCTCGGGCTTCGTGCTCGCGCCCCAATTTTGACCGGAGCTGTTGTCGAACGTCGCGTTGATCAATTCCAGCGACTTGCCGTGGCCGTCGGCGGCGCTGCGCCAACGCCAGCCGCGATGACCGAAATCCGAATCATCACGCTCGCGCACGCCCCAGGCGCCATCGTCGGCGTAGTCCACTTGGTCGACGATTGTCCCCGCGGCCTCCTTTAGGATCAGCGTATCCCCCGAGTTCGAAAGCCGGCCCGACCACCCCGCCACAAAATTCGTCACGGTTGGATACTTCCTGGAAAATGCCGTGCGATCGGCCGCCACCACCAAGTAGCCGCCGGGTGCGATCGTCACATTGGGAAACGTGTAGGACACGCCACGGACGATACTCCAGCCCTCCAAGTTGACGGAGCTGGCTCCCGTATTGTGCAACTCGACATACTCCTCCTCGGCCCTCTCCGAGGCCGGGTGATACATGATTTCGTTGAACACGACATCCGCCCGCATCAGCACGGGAAAAGTCAGGATGACGAGTCTCGTCAGGTAGCGAGTCACAGGGTGGAACGATGGAAATGGTGCGAGGAAACCAACCTACTACATCGTCGACCGCCATCTCGGGCGGGCGAAAAGAACTGTGAAAGTCCCTTCGCGGACAAGCCGGAGCACGACCACCAAACCCGCGGCGGCGCGCCGCGGCCCGCAACCCAAACCGTGCCCGCCCACTTGACGCGTCCGAGCCGGATTTACGGCACCATTCCTACGGCAGATCGTAAACTTCCAATAGGGTCGAGCCCGGCACGGAGTCGCCGCTCTTCACCTGGACGGTGTAGGCCCCCGGGGCGAGCGAGAGGAAAACCGCGGCGTCGCGGCTGCTTTCATCGAGCAGTCGGAATGCACCGGCTCGATCGAACGCCTGGAGCATGGTCTCAGCCGTCGCGGCGGAGTCACCGGCCCAGCCTTCGTTGGAAGCAACAATCCGGTCGCCTTGGAAGACCTTGAGCAGCGGGCGCGGCAGCGCGTCGACCACCCCAAAGGCCGACAATGTCGGGCCCACCGCCCGCACCAGCACGTTGCGCGGCGTCGCGCCGGATATGACGAAGCCCGTGATGAGCGCATCGTCACCCGCAGCCACGCGCGCGAGAGTCGAGATATTGACAATCGCTTGGGCGTTCGAGCCGGCCGCGGAGCCGCTGAATATCTGCGTGATCTTGCGACCCTCGCCGACCCGCGTGCCGAGAAACCGGCAAGCGACACTGCTTCCCCCGTTATCGTAGATCTCGAGGATTCCGTATTGCTGGCTGCCCGTCACGAGGCCTCCACTGTAGGGCCCGCCTTTGGCCAGGCCGCCCTCCGTCAGCGCCGCCGCGTGGAGCACGGTGACAGGGGCGCCGCCGCCAGTTGCATAGTCCGAATGGGTGCCATCGTCGAATGCGAGGCCGTGCATGTCGCCGGAAAACAGCACGAGGTTTGAGACACGGTTGTCGCGGATGAAGTTGGCCAGTTCCGTGCGCTCGGTGGCGTAGCCACCCCAGGTGTCGGAGCCCAATTCATCCGGCGAAATCCACGGGACAGTGCAAACCCAGACGATCAAAGGAAAACCGCCGTCCCGCGCCGCGATGAGTTCTTGCTTGAACCATGCTTTTTGCGCGGCACCGAGGCGGCTCTTGGAGGCGGTCTCCCGCTGCGACGCAGGCACCGCTGCGCTGCGCAAATCCGTCATGATGAAGCGCACCCGCCCGACCGTGAACGCTTGCCCGATCGCGCCGCCGGAAACCGGAGTCGGATAATGGGGCACCCGTTCGCGATAGGCGGCCCGGGCGGCATCGCGCCCGGCGGCCGTCGAGTCGGTGTCGTTGCCACAAAAGTCATGATCATCCCACATGTAGGCCATGGCCATGCTGCGATAGAAGGCCCCTTGGCTCGCGTGCCCGAGAACCTGATCGTAGTTGGCGCGGTGGTCCTCGACCTGGACGGAGTTCGTGTTGCTGTAGTGAAGGTCGCCCGTGTGGATAAACAGCAGCGGCTTTTCCCGCGCGATCTCATCAAAGACGCCCTGGTTGCCCGACCGGAAATCGCTGCAACTGCCGAACGCGACACGGAAGGACGCGCGGCCCAGCGGGAAAGTCTGGAATTTCCCGCGTGCGTTCGCCTCCGTGCGCACCACGCCGCGCACCTCCAAGGCATAGTGGTAGTCGGTGCCCGGCTGCAGGCCCTGCACCGTGAGCTTCACGGCGTTGCCCGAGGCCGAAGCAGTCGTAACCACCGGGGAGAACATCGGCGCAGCCAGCGACTCGCTGGGACTGACGACGAGACGGACGCGCGCGCCACTTTCGTTGATGCGAGCGGCGACCGTGACGCTCGTTGGCGAAACATTCCCCGCCCAAACACCACCCACGACGGGAGAGGTGCTCTGGGCCGCGACTGAAACGCTCAACGCCAGGAAAGCAGCAAGGATGTTCTCCAATTTCATAGGGGTATACGCCCAGTCTTTCCAGACAGCATCTGTTCGCAAATAAATTTCCTGATAAACTCCTGCGCGACATACGTATCGCTGGTATTCGCGTTATCCACGTCGAAACCGGCAGGCCGCCGAAAATGCGCGACGACTAAGGTTCTTTACTCATCTCCCCGATAGCTGCGCGAGACCACTACGTGTGCGCATGGGCGCGGGACGGAGGAGCCCATCTGCTCCATGCCCCGGCGGGGTCGGAATTCGCGAGGCGACGTCCAGCGCCACGTTCGGATTCGATTAGGAATTCGGGTTTCGATGGCCGCACGGCCGCGATGCTCGCAGTCCACCGCGCCGCTGCAGGATCGCTAGCGTGAGTGCGTGCAAATGGCTTTCCCTGATCCTTATTCTGGGTGCGGCCGAGGATCCATTTTCGATCCATCGGTGATTTCACAGGTTCAAACTCCTTCTTGGATTCCTCGCTTTGCTAGGAATGACACACCTCGCTTCCTGAGTCTCCATGCCCGCTCCCACAATCCTCCCACTGCTCTGGACCGACGTCCCGCTCCACGCCGACGCGCTCGCGCTCGTTACGCCACACGTGCGGCTCGCCGGCCCCAACCTCCCCGCCGGCATCGCCGGCCCCGGTGAAATCGCGGCGGCCGACGCCGTAATCGCGGGCGCGCAGCGCCGCTGGGACGCCGCGGCGTTTTCCACCGCCCCGCGGCTGCACGTCATCGCACGCACGGGCATCGGCTACGACAATGTCGACGTGCCCGCCGCCACCGCCGCAGGCATCTGCGCGCTCAATACGCCCGAGGCGCCGACCGAGTCCACGGCCGAGTTTGCCATTACTCTCATGCTGGCTGTCACCCGCCGGCTCCCCGTGGCGGACCGGCAGTCCAAGGCCGGCGACTGGCGCCTCGACGCCAGCGTGCTCGGCCATGATCTCGCGGAAAAGACCCTCGCCCTCGTGGGGTTCGGCCGCATCGCCCGCCGCGTCGCCGAGATCGCCCGCGCCCTGCGGATGCGCGTGCGTGCCCACGATCCGTTCATGACGCCCGCCACCATCGCCGCGGCCAACGCGGAACCCTGCGCGACGCTCGACGAGCTTCTGCGCGGGGCCGACGTGGTCTCGCTGCACGCGCCTTTCACCCCCGCCACGCGCGGCCTCATCGGCCCCGCGCAACTCGCGCTCCTCGCCCCCGGCGCGATTCTCATCAACACCGCACGCGGCCCGCTGCTCGACGAGACCGCCGTGCTCGCTGCCCTCGAGAGCGGCCGCCTGCGCGGGGCCGGCATCGACGTGTGGGCCAGGGAGCCGATCGACGCCGGCAACCCGTTGTTTCACCACCCACGCGTGCTCGCGACACCCCACATGGCGGCGTTCACCGACGAAGGCCGCCGCCGCAGCCACACCGCGGCGGCCGCCGGCGTGCTAGCGGTGCTGCGCGGCGAGCGCACGCCGCTGCTCATCGACCCGGCCGCTTGGGACCGACGAAAAAGGGGGAGCGGTCCTACAGCAGTTCCTTCGGCAGCTGCGTCACAATCTGCTTGATGTCCTGCACCGCGTCGCGGTGGCAGACCAGCACGGCATCCGCGGTCTCGACGACCACGAGGTCCTTCACGCCACAGAGGGCAATCGTCCGGCCGTTGCTGATCGCGATATTGTTGCCGGCGGCGGCGGCAAACACCGGACCGCGCGTCGCGTTGCCGGCGCCGTCCTGCTTCAGGTGCTTCGGCAGCGCGGTCCAGAGCCCCACGTCATCCCAGTCGAACTGCGCGAGCAGCGTCTCCACCGCACGCGCCTTTTCCATGATGGCGTAGTCCACGGATATTTTCGGCAGCGCCGGGAAGCGCTGCGCGAGGTATCCCGCAAAGTCGCCGCGCGGAAATTCACGGATGAAGCCGGCGAGTTCGGGCGCGTTGCGCTCGGCCTCCCCGAGGAACGTGCCCGCCCGCCAGAAAAACATGCCGGCGTTCCACGCGTAGTTGCCACTCGCCACATAGCCCTCGGCGGTGGCGCGGGCCGGCTTTTCCACGAAGCGCTTCACCTCGCGCACGGTGCCGGCCGCCCCGCGATCGAGCTCCGCGCCCATCTCGAGGTAGCCGAAGCCCGTCGCCGCATGGTCCGGCCTGATCGCGATCGTGAGGATGGCGCCGGAGGCGCTCGCGCGCGCCAGCGCCCCGCCGAGCTGGCGGCCGAAGCCCGCGGCGTCGGCGATGAATGCGTCCGCGGGCAGCAGCGCGAGCGTGGCATCGTCGCCGCCACGCGCGCGCACGAGCGCGGTCGCGAGCGCCGCCGCCGGCGCCGTGTCGCGCTTGGCCGGCTCGGCGATGATTTGGGCCTCGGGCACAAGGCCGGCGAGCGCGGCGCGCGTGCCGGGGAGCTGCACCTCGTTCGTGAGGACAAAAATATTTTCCTTCGGCACCACGGCGCCGATGCGCCGCACCGTCTCCTCCACCAGCGTGCGCTCGGAGAGCAATCGCAGCAGGTGTTTTGGGGTCCTCGCCCGGCTCATCGGCCAGAAACGCTCGCCGCTGCCACCGGCCATGACGCACGCAAAGAATTGGGAGTTGTCGCTCATCGGAAAGAGAATGTCCTCCTCCATCGGCGCATCGCCGCCAAGCCTGAACCTCAGCTCATGGTCACCACGAGCTTGCCGAACTGCTCGCCGCGATCCAAGCGGGCCAATGCCTCGCCGGCGCGGGCCAGCGGAAACACGTCGCTCACCACCGGCCTCAGCCGGTGCCGCGCGACAAACGCCAGCATCGCCTCCCAGTCGGCGGGCGAGCCCATCGTCGTCCCGAGGAGCGTGAGTTGGCGCCAGAATACTTTTCGCATGGCGAGCGCGGGCGGATTGCCGCGCGTCGCGCCGAAAAACACCACCCGGCCGCCCGGTGTCGCCGCGTCGAGCACCGCCTCAAAGCCCTCGCCACCCGCGCTCTCGACCATCACGTCGAAGCCGCCGGCGGCTTGCACCGCGGCCTTCGCCCATTGCGCGTCGCGGTAATCGAAGCCGCCCACCGCGCCGAGCGCGACGGCACGCGCGATTTTCTCCGGCGAACTCGAGGTCACCCACGCCTTCGCGCCGTGCGCCACGGCAAATTGCAGAGCAAACAACGCCACGCCACCGCCGATGCCGTTGACAAGCACGCGCTCACTTGGGCGCAGGCCGGCGCGGGCAAAAAGGGCCCGATGCGCCGTGAGGCCCGCAAGGGGCAGCGCCGCGGCCTCCGGCCAAGAAAGGTGCGCCGGCTTCGGCGCGATCTGCGCGGCGGGCACCGCGATGATCTCCGCCAGGGTGCCTTGGCGCGGCAGACCCAGGATCGAGAAGCCCGCGCCCGGCGCGCGCTCGTCATCGCCCCAGTTGAAGCTCGGGTTGATGATCACTTCCCGGCCCAGCCAGGCGGGATCAACACCTGCGCCCACAGCGCCTACGACGCCCGCAGCGTCCGAGCCCGGGATGCACGGCCACGTGAGGCCGGCATACCTCCCCTGCTTGATCCAAACATCGCGGTGATTGAGCGCCGCTGCGCGCAGCGCGACCGTCACCTCGCCCGCTGCCGGCCGGGGCTCGGCAACCTCGACGACGCTGAGCTGGTTGATTCCGTTCAGTTGGACCGCACGCATCAGGCAACAATCGTGAAAACGCTGGAGACCGGAAGTGCGGAAATTTCCGGGCTTCCGCTCCCCCTTGTTTCGGAGATTACTCCGTCCCCGTGCTCCTCGCCCTCCACAAGCCCTACGGCGTGCTCTCGCAATTCACGCCCGAACCCGGCTCGCGGTGGCGCACACTCGCGGATTTTTCCCTCCCGCAAGACGTCTACGCGCTCGGCCGCCTCGATGCCGACTCCGAGGGATTGCTGCTCCTGAGCGACGAGCCCGGCCTCAATTCCCGGCTGCTCGACCCCAAGAACGCGCACCGCCGCGAATACTGGGTGCAAGTCGAGGGCGTGCCCGACGCCGACACGCTCCGCCGCCTCGAACGCGGCGGGATCGATCTCGGGGATTTTCGCCCGCGGCCGTGCCGGGCTCGCCGGCTCCACCCCGCGCCCGCGATCGCGCCGCGCGATCCTCCTATCCGGTTTCGGAAAACGGTGCCCGACGCCTGGCTCGCGCTCGAGCTCACGGAGGGGAAGAACCGCCAGGTCCGCCGCATGACCGCCGCCGTGGGCCACCCCACACTGCGGCTCGTCCGCGCGCGCATCGGTGGTTTTGCCCTCGGTGAATTGCCGGCGGGAAAATGGCGCGAACTCGGCCCCGCGGATCGCGCCGCGTTATTCGCGTAGGGCCGGCCGCCGGCGGCTCAATGCGGCCCGAACAGTTGCTCGAGCACGCGTTCGAGATCCTTGCCCGGCGCCCAGCCGCCGCGGCGCTGCACCGCGACGGACTTGCTGCGCTGACGCTTGATCAGCGCGGCGTTGGCCTCCACCACGCGCGGTTGGTCCGCGGGCCAGCCCGCGACATCCGCGGCGGCGAGGGGCGTCCACGCGAAGGGCAGACCGGTCCAGTTGAAGCGAATTTCCCAGCCCGCCGTGAGGCCGGGGGCCGGTGGCTTGGCGACGAGCGCGGGATAGCGGGTCACGAAGTCCGGCGTGCGCAGCGTCGCAACCCGCACGCGCGCGGCGGTCTCCATCCGGGCAAAGAAATCCACCGGCCGCGCCACGCGGCCCCCGCGCCATTCGTTGAAAAACGCGAGCGGGTCGACGCCGACCAGGTTCATGCCGTTCCACATGCCGTGCTCGTTGCGCGCGCCGAACTTCCGGCGGTCATACCACGCTTGGAAATTCCGGGTCACCGCCAGCCCGATTTCAAAGTGCAGGTGCGACCGCTCCGCCGGGATCATGTAGCCGCCGGAGCTGTGGCCCATCACGCCGAGGGCCTGGCCCGCCGCGACGGGCGCGCCGACCCTCACGCCGGGCGCGAGGCGCGCGAGGTGCGCGTAGAGGGTGTAGACCGCGGGCTCCAGCGCCGCATGCTCCACCACCACGTAGCGGCCGTAGCTGCTCGCACCGGGCGCCGACACGACGTGCCGGACGACGCCGGCCATAGCGGCGCGAACCTCGTCGAGCGGCTCGCCGCGGGCATCGCGCGCCGCCGGCCGGATGTCCAGGCCCTCGTGAAAATCGCGCCCCCCGCCCCGCACGCCACCGAATCCGCCGGAATCCGGATCGCCGGATCCGGCGTGCTGCAGCCACTGGGCGGGCGGCTTACCCTCGGCCCACGCGGTGCCGGAGGTCGGCCAGACGAGCGTGAGTTTTTCCGCGGCTTGGGCAGCCGCGGCGGCAAGGGCGAAGGCGAACAGCAGTCGTTTCATTTCTTCCGCGCGATCTCGCGCTGCACCGCGGCGGTGCTTTTCTTCAGGTTCTCCACCAAGCCGGGCAAGGTCTCGTCGGGCCGCTCAAGGAACATATACACCACCCCGTCCGCGATCGCGCCGTCGATTCGGCGCACGCCGGCGGCGGCGCCGTCGAGCAGCAGCGCCAGCCGGCGGCCCTGGTGCGTCACCGACAGCCGGTAAAAATCCCGGGTCGCCGCCGGTGTGAGTTGAAACATCAAGCACCGCCCGAGATCGACCTGCACCAGCTCGACGTTTGCGACGTCGGCTTCAGTCAGGACCGGCCGCGGGTTGAGCCCCACCGCCACACCGCTGCGCGGCAGCGTGAACGGCACGCCTTCGCCGCCGGTGGACTCGAGGTGGAAACGCACCGCCATCGGCACGTAGTCGCGCGGCGCCGGGGCGGATCCGCAGCCCGTGAGCAGCAGCGCCGCCAGCCACGGGGGCGCCAAGGCCCAATGGCGCCACGCACTCATGCGGTCTCGAACATCGGCTCAAACGCCGCCATCAGCTCCGTCGCGACCGAGTCAGCGATCAACCGGCCGCGGTCGGTGAGGCGGACGATGTCGCCGGCGCGCACAAGGAACTCGCCCGCGGCCAGCGTCGCCAGCGTGTCCTCCACCATCGCCCACGGCGCCTGCGGCGCGCGCGCGCGCCACGGCGCAAGATCGACGCCGGCGTTCATGCGCAGGCCGAAGATGAGCGCATCCTCCGCCAGCAGCTCGGGCGTGAGCGCCACCCGATCCTCGGTCGCGCGCCGGCCCGCCGCCACGCGCGCCAGCCACTGCTCGAGATCGGCGACATTGGCGCCGCGCCAGCCCGCGTGCTGCGACGCCGCCGAGGGCCCGAGGCCGATCCATTCGTGCATGTGCCACGTGTTGAGGTTGTGCCGGCACGCATGACCGGGACGCGCGAAGTTGGAGACCTCGTATTGCGCGTAGCCGGCAGCCGCGAGCTGCGCCCACGTCGCCTCGTAGAGGTCCGCCTCGTGCGTCGGGTCGAGCTTCACGCGGCCTTGCGAGAGCTTCAGCCAGAGCTTCGTGTCCTCCTCAAAGGTCAGGCAATAGGTCGAGAGGTGGTCGGGTGCCAGCGCCACGGCCTCGCGCACGTCGGCCGCCCACTCCGCGGCCGTCTGCCCGGGCAGCGCAAACATCAGATCGAGGTTCACGCTGCGGAAACCCGCCGCCCGCACGAGGTCGTGCGCCGCCAGGGCCTTTTCCCGCGAGTGCCGCCGGCCCAGGGCGTCGAGCAGCGCGGGTTGGAAACTCTGGACCCCCAGCGACACGCGCGTGACACCTGCGTCGCGCAACACCGCCAGCCGCTCGCGCGTGACCGAACCCGGCGCAAGCTCGATCGTCCACTCCACCGGCTCGCCGCCGCACCGAGCGCGCACGATCCCCGCCAGCCGCGCCAGATCCCGCGGAAGCAGCAGGCCCGGCGTGCCGCCGCCCCAGAACACGGTCGTCACCGGCCGCGGCCACGCGGCCAGCGCCGCCTCATCGGCGACGCCCCGCAGGAACCTTTCCACGTCACCCGCGGTCGGTTGCGTTTGGTAGAACGCGCAGAAATCGCAGGTCGAGGCGCAGAACGGGACATGCACGTAGAGTCCCAGCGGTGCCGCCGGTTCAGCTTTGGCTTGCGCTGCAAAATCGCCGCTCATTACTAACAACCTTTGTCCCGTCCGATTTTCACACAGGAAACAATGCACACCAACCCATTTTCACCCGCGAGGAAATTCCTCGCCGGGTTCGGGCTCGCCGCCGCCCTCATGCTGCTCTCCGGCTGCGAGACCGTCACTCTCACGGACCTCACGCCGAAGACGATGGTGGAGAACCCCTCCAACATCTACACTTTCACGCTGCGCGTCGCCACGCGCTCCAGCACGGTCACGGGGCTTGATCCACGGATCGTCGTGGACGGGCAGAACCATGGCATGAAGAAGAGCCCGCTCGGCGAGGGCCTCTACGACTTCGAGTATCAGGTGCCGGCAGGCCGCGACCGCCTCGCCTACTACTTCCTCGTCAACTACAGCGTCGAGGGCAACGGCGTGCTCACGCCGCAGGAATCCTACACGCAGGTCAACCAGGTCGCGATTGAGAACCGCTACGTCACGCGGCTGCAAGTCAACCGCGGCCCGGTGGGCGCGCTGATCAGCGTGGTCGGCCGCGGCTTCACGCCGCAGGACACAATTCAATTCGACGGCGCCTCCGTCCGCACGGTGCTGGTCTCGCCGAACGAACTCAACTTCTTCGTCCCGCCGCTCGACGCCGGCCGCACCTACAAGGTCCTGATCCGCGGCACCACCGGGAACACCGATGCCGGCGTCTTCCGCATCGATCCGACCACGGTCACGGTCAACCCCACGTCCCTCGCGCTCCGCACGGGCGAGCGCCAGCCGCTCACCTTCACCCTCGCGAACCCCGCGCCCGCGGGCGGCACGCTCCTCGACGTCACGACCGACGTGCCCGACAGCGTGATCATGCCGGAAGTGATCGCCAAGCCGGGCCAGATGAGCGTCTCCGTGACGGTCGAAGGCGGCCGGCCGGGCAAGGGCAGCCTGTTCCTGAAGGGCTTTGGCACCGGCGAGATTTCGATCCCGATTGAAGTGAGCCCGCGCTGAGCGCGATGGCTTCGCTGAACGCAAAAGGCGCGGACCGAAACGTCCGCGCCTTTTGCTTTGCGGAAAACGCCCGCCTCAGGCCGCCGGGCCGCCCGCGGGAGTCTTCGAGGGGTTGCGGAAAAAGATCAGGAAAATCACCAACACCGCGAGCGCACCCCAAGCGGGCGTAAGCCAGATGGATTTCCAATCGTGGGCGAGGCCCGCCGCGGTGGGCGTGGCGAGCGCGTTCCTGGCCAGCACCTGGCCGGCGAGCAGTGTGCCGACAAATGCGCCCACGCCCCACAGGATGAACGCGATCAGGCCCTGCGCGGCGCCGCGGATGCGCTCGTTGGCCTCCTCGTCCACGTAGAGCTGGCCGGCGATGAACAGGAAGTCGTAGCAGCACCCGTGCAGGAGGATCGCGACGAAGATCAGCGCCGTCTGCATCGCGCCACCGTCGGCGCTGAAGCCGAGCGCGAAGTAGCGCGCGACCCAGCACGCGATGCCGAGGAAGATCGTGGTCTTGTAGCCGAACTTGCTGAGGAAAATCGGCAGCAGGAGGAAGAAGATCACGTCCGACACCTGCGCGAGCGAGGTCTTCTCCAGCATGCTCGTCCACTTGAGCTGGGTGAGGTAGACGCCCAGGTTCACGAAGTAGAAGTAGAGCGGGATGCAGATGAGGAACATGCACAGGATGAAGATCGCGAATGACGGCTTCTTCAGCAGCGCGAGCGCGTCGAGCCCGAGGATCTCGCCGAGCGAGACGTTGGCGCCGGTCTTGGTCGGCGGCGTGTGGGGCAGCAGGAGCGCGAAGAGCCCGAAGGCGACCGAGGCCGCGCCGGCGATGTAGAACTGCGTGGGCGACTCCGCGCTCGCGATGAAGCCGACGCCGAAGAGCCCCGCGATCCAGCCGACGGCGGAGAGCATCTTCACGCGGGGAAAGTCCACCTTGGCGTTGGCGAGATGCGTGAGCGAAAGGGAATTCCCAAGCGCGAGCGTCGGCACGTAGAGCGCGCAGTAGAGGATCAGCATCGGGTAGAACGAGGAGAACGTCCTGCAGCCCGGGATCAGGCACATGACGACGCCGCTCGCGATCCCGAGCACGCAGAGGAGCTTCTCCGAGGCGAAAAACCGATCGGCGATCAAGCCGACGAGGAACGGCGAAATCATCGCGCCGATGGCGAATGCGCCGTAGGCGAGGCCGATTTGAGCGCCTTCGAACTTGAGCGTCGCGAACAGATACGTGCCCATGCTCACATACCATGCGCCCCAGATGAAATACTGGAGGAACATGAAGACGCTGAGCTGGACCTTGAGGGCGGACTGGTTGGGGTGGGGCATGGGGAGGACCGGGTTGGAGTAAGGGAGCTGGGAAAAAACAAAAGGCCGCGCCGTGAGCGCGGCCCGCGGGCCTACAGTTCCTTGATCGAGATGTTGCGGAACTGCATGAGGCTGGAAGCGGCGTTGTATTTGCCGTCCTTGAAACCACCATGGTGCTGGAGGGCGAGCGGGCCCTTCTCGGGCACGCCCGGGAGTTGCGCGTTGTCGATCACCTTCTTGCCGTTGAGCACGACGGTGAGGCGGTCGCCCTTCATCGTGATCTCAAACGTATTCCACTCGCCGACGGGTTTGTCGGCGCGGACCTTGGGCGTGACGCCGGCGCGCACGGCCGGCGGCATCTTCTGGTCCATGCGGTAGCCGTAGACCTCGCCCGAGCCGATGGGCCAGCACCAGATGTTCAGCTGCGCCTTGCTTGAGCCGCGGAGGTAGATGCCGGAGTCAGCGTTGGGCGTGGGCGTGATGATGTCCTTGCCGTCGGGACCTTTCTTGTGGCTGCCGTCGGGGAGGACGGTGGGCATGTTGTAGAGGCCGGTCGTCTCCTTGATGCGCCAGTCGATTTTCAGGACGAAGTCCTTGTATTCCTTCTCGGACCAGAGGTTCTTGTCACCGGTGGCCTCGCTGCGCGCGTCGTAGTCGATCACGCCGTTGAGGACCTTCCAATGGCCGTTGTCGCCGACCGGGATTTTCCAGCCGGTGAGGTCCTTGCCATTGAAGAGGGAAACAAAGCCGGCGGGCGCCGACGCGGCGGCGACGAACGGGACGGCCGCAAGGGAGAGCAGCGCGGGGAGGAGACGATGGAGTTTCATGGTTGGGGGGAGTGGAGCTGGGCGATGCCACGCGGCAGCGCAAAAATCACGCGCGCTTCGGCGGCCGTGAGCTCACGGTCGAAGATCGCGACGTCATCGATGAGGCCGGTGTAGTTGAGGCCGAGCGTGAGCGCGGTCTGCGCGGGGTCGGCCCAGTTGAAGGTGTGGTTCCAGCCTTCGCTCGCGCCGATGCGCTCGCCGTCGACGTAAAGCGCGCCGCGGCCGTCGGCACGGCCGGAGTTGAGATTGGCGAACGTAACCAAGATGTGCGTCCACCGATCGCGACCGAAGATCGGGCGGCGCAC
This sequence comes from Opitutaceae bacterium, assembly GCA_016794665.1. GTDB lineage: Bacteria > Verrucomicrobiota > Verrucomicrobiia > Opitutales > Opitutaceae > ER46. The sequence goes on along the minus strand of JAEUHB010000444.1, from coordinate 2,261 downwards.
GGGGACCATCGGGCGCTCGGTGTCAGCCATCTCCTCAAGCTTCTTGTTCTGCGGATTCCAGAACTTGGTGACCGGAAAGATGCCGTAGCGAAAATGCCGCGGGTTGTGGTCCTTGGTGAACTCGACGAAGAGCGCGCCGTCGCCCCACTTGGCGCCGACGAACTGGAACGGGTCGCAGTAGCCGGGCGCGAGATCCCGGTCAGGATCGAGACGGAGCCAGAGCGAGACACTGCCGGACCACGGACCGGCGACGAACCCGACATTGGCCGGGCCGCGGAAAAACACCTGTTGCTTCGTGGCGCCGCGAAACTCGAGCGCCCCGCCAAAGCGGCCCGCGCCGGAGGCGAGGCGTGCCGTGCCGTCCGACGGCAGGCCCGGCGCGGCGGCGTCACGCTTGGCGCGGTCCACGGCGGTGAAGACCCGGCGATCGCCGCGGGCAAAGGCGGCGTCGGCCGAAGCGTCGAACGGAGCGTGGAACACCAGCGCGTCACGCAAGTCGGCCCCACGCACGGCGGCAAAGCCCACGACGAAGGCGAAGAGCACGACGGAAAATCGCAGCGACGCGTTCATGCAATCAAGTCCTTGACGACGTGACCGTGCACATCGGTGAGGCGGTAATCCCGGCCCTGGAAGCGGAACGTGAGCTTTGTGTGGTCGAAGCCGAGCAAGTGCATAATCGTCGCGTGCAGATCGTGCACGTGCACGGGATCGCGGGCGACGTTGAAACCGAGGTCGTCGGTCTCGCCGTGGATGTGGCCGCGTTTCAGGCCGCCGCCCGCCATCCAGATCGTGAAGGCGCGGTTGTGGTGGTCGCGGCCGTCGTTGCCGCCCTGCACCATCGGCGTGCGGCCAAACTCGCCGCCCCAAATCACAAGCGTGTCGTCGAGCAGGCCTCGCTCCTTGAGGTCCGCGACGAGCGCGGCGCTGGCTTGGTCGGTGTCGACGCAGTTTTTCTTCAGGTCGCGGGTGAGGTTGCCGTGCTGGTCCCAGGCCTCGTGGAAGAGCTGCACGCAACGCACGCCGCGCTCGACGAGGCGGCGCGCGAGCAGGCAGTTACGGGCGAAGGTGGATTCCTTCGCGTCCTTGATGCCGTAGCGCTCGAGCATCGCGGGAGGCTCGGCGCCGAGGTCCATCAGTTCGGGCGCGCTCGTCTGAAGGCGATAGGCGAGCTCGTAGCTCTGGATGCGCGCCGCAATCGCAGGATCGCCGGCGGCGGCGAGGGAGCTGGTGTTGAGCTCGCGCAAGGCGTCGAGCGAGGCGCGCTGCGTCGCGGCATCGATGCCCGGCGGGTTGGAAAGATAAAGGATCGGATCGCCCGCGCTGCGGAATGGCACGCCACCATAGACCGTGGGCAAAAAGCCGCAGCCGTAGTTGCTCGCGCCGCCGCTCGTGCCCTTGGCGCTCGTGAGGACGACGTAACCGGGCAGGTCCTCGTTGTCGCTGCCGAGGCCGTAGAGGGTCCACGCGCCGAGGCTGGGGCGGCCGAACTGCTGCGAGCCCGTGCTCATCATGATCTGGCCGGGCGCGTGGTTCACGGCCTCGGTCTGCATCGAGCGCACGACGCAGAGATCGTCGGCGAGCTTCGCAGTGTGCGGGAGCAGCTCGGAGAAATCGATCCCCGACTGGCCGTGGCGGGCGAACTTGTATTTCGGCCCGAGCAGCGCGGAGTTGGGCTTGATGAAGGCGGCGCGGTAATCCTTGAGCAGCTCCGCGGGCGGCAACTGGCCGTCGCGCTTCGTGAGCTCGGGCTTCGGATCGAACAGCTCCAGGTGGCTCGGGGCACCGGCTTGGAAGAGATAGATGATGCGCTTGGCCTTGGGCGTGAAATGAGGCGCGCGGGGCGCGAGCGGATTCTTCGCCGACGCGGCGGCGCTGGCGTCGCGCGCGAGCAGCTGCGTCAACGCGGCGCCCGCGAGACCGACGCCGCAATCGCGGAGAAACCAGCGCCGCGAGAGCAGCCGCGCGCGCTCAGCATGAAGATCAGTGGCGAGTGACATGGCGGTTCAGGATTTCGTGAGCGTTTCGTCGAGGTTCAGGAGCACGCGGGCGACAATCGTCCAGGCGGCGGCGTCCTGCGGGGTCGTGTTCGGCGGAAGGTCGGGGAGTTTTGACAACTGGCCTGTGGCGACCTCGCGGGGGTTGAGCCAGCCATCGGCGAGGCGCTGACGCGTGTCGCGCAGCAACGTCGCAAGCGTCGCGCGCTCGTTGTCGCGGATTGGGCGCGCGGTGCAGAGGCGGTAGGCGTAGTCGGCGCGCTCGGC
>JAEUHB010000443.1 GCA_016794665.1 Opitutaceae bacterium | reverse complement strand
GGTGGCGCGGTGAACTACATCTCGAAGTCACCCACGTCCACTTTCCGCGGCGACGCCATGGCCAGCTACGGCGCGTGGGGCAGCTACCGTGTGGGGATCGGAGCCGGCGGCCCCCTCGGCCAGACCGGCGTCAACTACCGCGCCGACTATTCGCACAACCAGACCTACGCCTACCAGGACCGGAACTCCCAGCGCTACGACGCCCTCGCGCTCTCGCTCAGCTGGCGCGCGACCGATCGCCTCACGCTCTCGTGGTGGGGCACCTTCCTCGACGACTGGAACGAGAGCTACTATGGCAACCCCACGATCTACGATGCCGTGTTCAACACCACCGTGGCCAACGCCCAGCCCGAGGTCCGACTCTTCAACAACACCACCGACCGCATGATCAACCCGCGCGTCGATCCGGCCGCGCGCCGCACGAACTACAACTTCCTCGATAACTACGCGACGACCGAGAACGTGTTCAACCGCGTCCGGGCCGATGTCCGCCTCTCGCCCGACCTCGAGCTGCGCAACGAGACCTACGTCGCCACCCAGCTCCTGAAGTGGAAGAACACCGAGAGCAACACGTGGAATCCCGTCGCGAGGAACATCACCCGCGGCGGCCTCACGCTCATCTACCGCGACGACGTGCTCGTGGGCAACCGCCTCGACCTCACGATCAAAAAACCGATCGCCGGCCACGCCAACCGCCTGCTCATCGGCGGCGTCTTCGAGCACAACGACCAGATCCGCGGCGGCGCCGCCGGCAACCAGGTCACCGCCATCCCTGCTGTATCGCTGCTCAACCCCAACGTCGGCTTCGGCCCCGCCTCGCGCTTCCAGAAGACCTCGCGCATCGGCGTCGAGACGCACGCGTTCCATGCGCAGGACGTGTTCGATGTGACGTCGAACTTCCGCGCCGTCGCCGGCGTCCGCTTCGACCACATCTCCCTCCAACGCGACACGCTCGCCAACAACACCACGGCCACGCCCACGGCGTTCGCCACCTACAAGAAAGGCTACCGCACCTACACCGGCCGCGTCGGCGGCGTGTGGATCCTCACCAAGGAAATCAACGCCTACGCCTCGTTCAGCCGCGCGGCCGAGCCCGTCACGCAGCTCGTCTCGTTCACCGCCACGAGCAACGATTTCTCCCTGCAAAAGGGCCGGCAATACGAGGCCGGCATCAAGGGCACCTTCCTCCGCGGCCAGCTCGACGCCACGTTCGCCGTCTTCGACCTCCTGAAAAAAGATCTGCTCACCACCACGCTCGATCCTGTCACCGGCATCCGGGTCAGCCAGCAGATTGGCGCGCAAAAATCGAAGGGCGCGGAGCTCGCCCTCGCCGTCTCGCCCGGCGACGGCTGGCGCGTCGAGCTCAACGGCGCCTTCACCGACTCGAAGTTCGCCGACTTCAACGAGAACCTCGGCACAAGCGTCATCTCGCGCACCGGCAAGCGCCCGAGCAACGTGCCCGAGTGGGTCGCGAATTTCTTCGTCGCCAAGCGCTTTGCCAACGGCTTCGCGCTCAGCGGCGGCCCGCGCTACGTGAGCGACCGCTTCGGCAACAACAACAACTCCGTGATCGCCGAGGGCTACGTCACGCTCGACGCCAGCGCGACCTACACCTGGCGGAAGTGGCACTTCACCCTCCGCGGTCGCAACCTCCTCGACGAGGAGTATGAGTCCGTCGCCGGCACCACGATGCGCCGCCTCGCCGATCCGCGCACCGCGGAATTCTCGACGCGCGTGTCGTTCTGAGAAAACGTCCACCACCAAGGCACAGAGACCACGACCAAGCTCGTTCCATCGGGTCTCTGTGCCTTGTGGTTCAATCCTCATCTCCCTATGAAATTTCCGGCTATCCTCACCGCCCTCGCTTGTGCCGCGCCGCTCGCCGCCCACGAATATTGGATTAAGCCGGATAAGTTTTTCGTCGCGGCCGGCGCGACGGTGAACCTCACGCTCAACGTCGGCGAGGATTTCACCGGCCTCGTCCGGCCCTTCAACACCGAGAAGGTCGCCGCCCTCCGCCACTACTCCGCCGCCGGCGTCGTCGATCTTTTTGCGCGGGTGCCCGCCGGTCCTGGCTTCGACACCCTCCCGCTCGCTCTCGCCAAACCCGGCACGCACCTCATCGCCGAGGACAGCCAGCCGAGCACGATCACGCTCTCGCCCGACAAATTCCTCGGCTACCTCAATGAGGACGGCCTCGAATTCGTCGCCGAGGCCCGCAAGGCCGCCAAGCAGGAGAACGAACCGGGCCGCGAGCGCTATCTCCGCTGCGTTAAGACCCTCATCCGCGTCGGCGACAAGTCCGACGCCACCTACGCAATCCGCACCGGCCAGCGGCTGGAGATCGTCCCGCAGTCCGATCCGTTTGCCGCGCGCCCCGGCTCACGGCTCGCCTTCACGGTGTTCTTCGATCGTCAGCCGCTCGCCGGCGCGCAAGTCCGCGCCTGGCATCACCGCGACAAAATCATCGTCACCCTGAAGGGCCGCTCCGCCGCCGATGGCACCATCGCCTTCGACCTGCCCTACGCCGGCCCGTGGATGATCAGCCTCGTGCACATGATCCCGATCAAAGATGTCCCCGGCTACGACTGGCAGAGCTACTGGGGCAACCTCACCTTCGCCGTCCCCTCCCCATGAAAACCACGCTCGCCCTCCTGCTCTCGCTCTCGCTCGCGTCGGCCGCCACCCCCTCGTTCGTCCGCGATCTCCCCACGCCCGCCGCGCCGGACTCGCAGTGCTCTAACCTCACCGCCGCGCCCGATGGCACGCTCCACCTCACGTGGTCCGCGCCCTCCGCGACCGCCGGCGAGCGCGCGCTGTTCCTCTCGACCCTCGCCCCCGCCGCCACCGCGTGGTCCGCACCGCGCGTGATCGTGAGTTCGCCGCTGCTCATGGAAAACTGGGCCGACTTCGCCTCGCTCGTGGTCGGCACCGACGGCGCGCTTACCGCGCAGTGGTTCCAGCGCAACGCGCCCGACGCTGGCGGCTACGACGGCTGGTTTTCCCGTTCCACCGACGGCGGCAAGACCTGGCGCACCCCCGCGCGCCTCGGCCACGAGTTCGTCGCGCTCGCCCCGCTCAGCGGCGGCCGCACCCTCGCCGTCTGGCTGGAGAGCGCCCGCGTCCGCGACCCCAACGCCGCGCCCCGCCCGAAGCGCGACCCCAACGCGAAACGCGATCCCAACGCCCCGCGACCCGCCCGCGATCCCAATGCCCCTTATGCGCCGTCGATGAAGCTCCTCGCCCGCCTGCTCGCGCCGGATGGCTCCAAGCTCGGCGAGTGGACCGTCGATCCGGATGTCTGCACCTGTTGCCAAAACACGGTTGCCTCTCTCCCCGGCGACCGGGTCTTCGTCGCCTACCGCGGGCACACCGCGGATGAAACCCGCGACAACAAATTCTCCATCTTCGATCCCGGCGCGCGCACGTTTTCCCCGCCCGCCACCTTGCGCGACGATGGCTGGAAAATCGCCGCCTGCCCCGTGAACGGCCCGGCAGCCGACGCCCGTGGCGAGGCCCTCGCGGTCGCGTGGTTCACCGCCGCCGAGGGCAAACCCCAGGTCTTCGCGCGGCTCTCCACCGACGCCGGGCGCACGCTCGCCCCCGCGGTGCGCCTCGACCTCGGCCGCCCGCTCGGCCGCATCGAGACCGTGATGCTCACCGATCGCAGCGCCCTTTTCATCTGGCTGGAGATCGGCACCGCCGAAAACGCCGCCGGGATCTACGCGCGCCGGCTCTTCCCCGACGGCAAGCTCTCCGCCCCGCAGCTCGTCGCCGAGTCCACTCAAGCCCGCGCCAGCGGTTTCCCGCGCGCCGCCCAATCCCGCGATGGCCGCATCGTGGTCTCGTGGACTCAGACCGGCGAACTTAGCCGCGTCCAACTCCGCGAAATCGATCCCGGCCTCCTCGTGGCCTCCTCCGCCTCACGCGCGCCACGGGCTGGCACGTTTGCCGCGCTCGAGTTCTGCGAGCCGGTCGCGGTCGCGCACGGATCACTTCCGCCCCGCAGTCGAGATCGCGCGGTGAGTCAGAACACACCGTGAGCGTCCAATAGCTGGCGCAGGCTCGCGCCAGACGCCGCACTTTCGGCGCTGGTGCCTACCGCTTCCCTGCCGCCATCGCGCCCCACGGCTCGATTTGCCGGAGACTTTTCGCCGCGAGCGCGCGGTAGCAGTCCGGCAGATCGAAGTGGTGCAGCACGTCCGGCAGCAGCGCCGAGAGGGGCCAGTGGTAGTCCTCGGCCTCGGCAATGTCGCTGTAGCTGGTGAGCGCGTTCTTCAGCGTCACCTGCACGACGTCGCGCGACAACACCGCCGCGAGCGCCGCGGGGATCGCGCCCCAGCCTTTGGCGGCGAGATGCACCTCCGTGTGCCCGCACGACTTCAGCCAGTCGATCAGG
>JAEUHB010000435.1 GCA_016794665.1 Opitutaceae bacterium | reverse complement strand
GATCGAGCTCATCGCCGAGGACAACCAGAGCAAGGCCGGCGAGTCCGCCACGGTCGCGAAGAAACTCCTCTCCCGTGACAAGGTGATCGCCATCCTCGGCGAGGTCACCTCCTCCCGCTCGCTCGAGGTCGCCCCACTCGCGCAGGCCGCGAAGATTCCGATGATTGCCTCCGGCGCGACCAACCCGGCCGTCACGCAAAAGGGCGACTACGTTTTCCGCGTCTGCTTCATCGACGATTTCCAGGGCACCGTAATGGCCAAGTTCGCCTTGGACGATCTCAAGGCCAAGAAGGTCGCCACGCTGACCAGCGTCTCGAGCGCCTACAGCGTCGGGCTCGCGAAGTTCTTCAAGGAGACCTTTGTCGCGGGCGGCGGCGCCGTCGTGGCCGAGCAGAAATTCAACGAGGGCGACAAGGATTTCCGCGCCCAGCTCACCGCCATCAAGGCCGCCAACGTCGACGCGGTCTTCATTCCCGGCTACTACACCGAGGCCGCGCTCATCGCCCGGCAGGCCCGCAGCCTCGGCCTCACGCTCCCGCTCTTCGGCGGCGACGGCTGGGAATCCGAGAAACTCCTCGAGATCGGCGGCGACGCGCTCAACGGCACCTACTACTCCACGCACTTCACGCCCGAGAACAAGGAGCCCGCCGTCGCTGCGTTCGTGAAGAAATTCAAGGCCCGCTGGAAAAACGAGACCCCCGATGCCTACGCCGCGCTGGGCTACGACGCGCTCTACATCCTTGTCGATGCGATCAAGCGATCCGGCGTCACCGCGGGGCCGAAACTCCGCGACGCGATCGCGACGACGAAAAATTTCTCCGGCGCCAGCGGCGTGACCACGCTCGACAAGGACCGCAACGCCTCCAAGCCCGCCACCATCATCGGGGTCAAGGACGGCAAGCTGCAGTTCCACAAGACGGTCGCCCCGTGAGCACTCCGCGTAGCGGTGCACGTTGTTGGAGACGCGGCGCCCTCGCCGCGCTGCTTCTCATCCCGCTCGCTTCCGGCCTAATCGCCGCCGACGCCATCAAGCTCGGCGAGGTCGGCCCGCTCACCGGCAAGGAAGCCGCCTTCGGCCAATCCGCGCACAAGGGCATCCTCCTCGCCATCGCCGAGCTCAACGCCCGCGGGGGCGTCCTCGGCCGTCCGCTCGCTGTCGTCGCCGAGGACAACCAGTCCAAACCCGGCGAATCCGCCACGGCGTCCAAGAAGCTCCTCTCGCGCGACAAGGTCGTCGCGCTCCTTGGCACCGGCACCTCGTCGAACTGCCTGGAGATGGCGCCGGTCGCGCAAACCGCGCGCGTGCCGCTCGTCGCCACCACCGCGACGGCCGATGAGGTGACCGCCAATCGCAGCTACGCCTTCCGCGTCTGCTTCATCGATCCGTTTCAGGGCGCGGTGCTCGCGAAGTTTGCGCGCGACACGCTGAAGGCCAAGCGGGTCGCGCTGCTCACGTCCGTCTCCTCGTCCTACAGCGTCGGCCTCTCCAAGGTCTTCCGCGAGAAGTTCGCCGCCGGCGGCGGGACGATCGTCGCCGACCAGAAATACTCGGAGGGCGACAAGGATTTCCGCGCCCAGCTCACCGCGATCAAGGCCGCGCGGCCCGACGCGATTGCCACCACCGGATTCTACACGGAGGGCGCGCTCATCTGCAAACAGGCCCGCGAGCTGGGCCTCACGCTGCCCATCGTCGCGGGCGACGGCTGGGAAGCCCCCGAGCTGATCGAGATCGGCGGCGCGGCCGTCAACGGCGCCTATTACTGCAGTCACTACTCCTCCGAGAGCACCGCGCCCGAGGTGCGCGACTTCGTGCAACGCTTCCGTGCGAAATACCGCGACACGCCGGACTCCATGGCACCCCTCGCCTACGACGCCGTCATGATCCTCGCCGCCGCGATCACCAAAGCCGGCACGACCGAGGGCCCCCGCCTGCGCGACGCGCTGGCGGCCATCAAGGACCACCCGGGCGTCACCGGTCGCACCACGATCGATGCGGAGCGCAACGCTTCCAAACCCGCGGTCGTGCTCGCCGTGAAGAACGGCCGCTCCGAATTTTTCCAAACCATCGAACCGTGACCCGTCCCCGCTTCCTCCCCGCGCTTTTCCTTGGCCTCACGTGCGCCGCCCTCGCGGCCGAGGGCCCGCTCAAGATCGGCCACTACGCCTCGCTCACGGGCAAGGACGCCGCGTTTGGCGTCGCCACGCGCAAGGGCGTGATCCTCGCCGTCGAGGAGATCAACGCCAAGGGCGGCGTCCTCGGCCGCAAGCTCGAGTATCACGTCGAGGACATGCAGTCCAAGCAGGGCGAGGCCGCCACCGCCGTGAAGAAGCTCATCTCGCGCGAGAAGGTCGGCGTGATGATCGGCGCCAACGCCTCCGCCAACTCCCGCGAGGCCGCGCCCATCTGCCAGAACGCCAAGGTGCCGATGATGGCCATCTCCTCGACCAACCCGCGCGTCACCGAGATCGGCGGCGCGGCCGTCAACGGCGCCTATTACTGCAGTCACTACTCCTCCGAGAGCACCGCGCCCGAGGTGCGCGACTTCGTGCAACGCTTCCGTGCGAAATACCGCGACACGCCG
>JAEUHB010000427.1 GCA_016794665.1 Opitutaceae bacterium | reverse complement strand
GAAGTCGTCCCGCCCGCCCGCGCCGCCGAGCTTGATCCCGACGTGCGCATGGCGATCGCGGGTGCGATCCATTTTCCGCTCGATTGCCACCTCTCGCCGATGCGCCTCATGCCGGCGCTGCTCCGGCTCGCGCGTGCCGCGGGCGTGCAATTTCAATGGCAAACGGAGGTCACGCGCTGGCGCCACGACGGCCGCCGCCTCGCCGCCGCGGTCACCTCGCGCGATGAAATCGAGGCGGACGAGTTCGTGCTCGCCGGCGGTTCGTGGTCACCGGCGGCGGTGCGGCCGCTGGGCCTCAAGCTCCCGATGCAGGCGGGCAAGGGCTACAGCCTCACGCTCCCGCGTCCGCGCCAGCTGCCGCGACTCTGCTCGATCTTCACGGAGGCGCGCGTGGCCGTCACGCCGATGGGCCCGGCGCTGCGCATCGGCGGCACGATGGAGCTGAGCGGCATGGACGAGTCGATCCGCCCCGAGCGCGTCGCGGGGATCACCGAGGCGGTGCCGCGCTATTTCCCGGATTTCACCGTGGAGGATTTTCGCGACGTGCCCGTGTGGCGCGGGCTGCGGCCGTGTTCTCCCGACGGGATGCCGTATCTGGGCCGCTTTGCGCGCTACGCCAACCTCACCGCTGCGACCGGCCACGCGATGATGGGCCTGAGCCTCGCGCCGATCACGGGCCGGCTTGTCGCGCAGCTGCTGTCCGGCGAAGAACCCGCGCACGATCTCTCGCTCCTCAACCCTGATCGCTTCGCATGAACTGGACCGGTGTCATTCCCGCCCTCACGACCAACCTCCGTGCCAACGGTGCCATCGATCATCCGGCGTTCGCGCGGCACTGCCGCTGGATGCTCGGCAGCGGCTGCACCGGCCTCGTCGTCTGTGGCTCGCTGGGTGAGGCGGCGACGCTTTCCTCCGAGGAAAAAGTCTCCGTCGTGCGCACCGCCGTGCAAGCCGCGGAGGGTCGCGCGCCCGTGGTGCTCGGCATCGCTTCGCTCTCGACCGCGGAGGCGGCCGCGCTGGCGCGCGCCGCGGCCAAGGCCGGCGCCTCCGGCCTGATGGTGTTGCCACCTTACACTTACTCGACCGACTGGCGTGAAATGAAGGCGCATGTCGCCGCGGTGTTCCGCGCGACTAAGCTCCCGTGCATGCTCTACAACAATCCTCCCGCCTACAAAACTGACTTTCTGCCCGCGCAAATCGCGGAGCTCGCCGCGGAGTTTCCCACGCTGCGCGCGGTGAAAGAATCCTCCGGCGACACGCGCCGGGTGACGGCGATCCGTCACCTCGTGGGCGAGCGCCTCGCGCTGCTCGTCGGCCTGGACGACGCGATCGTCGAGGGCCTGGCCGCCGGTGCGCGCGGCTGGATCGCGGGGCTTGTGAACGCGTTTCCCGCCGAGAGCGTCGCGCTCTTCAACGCCGCCGCGGCCGGCGACACCACGCGCGCGGATGCGATCTACAGGTGGTTCCTGCCGCTGCTGCGGCTCGATACGGTGCCGAAGTTTGTGCAGCACATCAAGTGGATCCAGCAGGAGATGGGTTGCGGCACCGCGACCGTGCGCGCGCCACGCCTCCCGCTCGACGGCGCGGACCTCGCGCTCGCGCGCGCGACGCTGCGCGAGGCGGTGGCGGGCCATCGGGCGGTCTTTGCGCGGCCGGTGAGGCGTGGTGTTTCCCCAGGGTAGCGCTTCGCGCGAAACGCCGGGCTCAGAGTGGCCGGTGAACCGCCCGCGCGTCGGCGAGCAGCGCCGCGATGTCGGCGTCCTGCGTGTCCCACGCGCACATGAAGCGGTAACCGTGCTCGCCGACGAACCGGTAGAAATGCCAGCCGCATGCCTCGAGTGCCGTGACCACGCGTGGCGGCAGCTCGACGAACACGCCGTTGGCCTCGGTCGGCGCCACGAGCGCGAAGCCGAGCTCGCTCAGGCCGGCGGATAGTTTCCGCGCCTGCCGGTTCGCGTGGGCCGCGTGCCGCAGCCACGCGCCATCATGTAGCACGGCGACCCATTGCGCGGCGGCGAAGCGCATCTTCGACGCGAGCTGGCCCGCCTGCTTGACGCGGCGGTCGAACTCCGCCGCGAGCGTGCGGTTGAAAAACACGACGGCCTCCGTGCCGAGCAAGCCGTTCTTGGTGCCGCCGAGGCAGAGCACATCGACGCCTGCGCGCCACGTGAGATCGGCCGGCGTGACGCCGTGCGGCGCGAGCGCGGCGGCCGCGTTGGCAAAGCGCGCGCCGTCCACGTGCACCGCCAGCCCGCGAGCGTGCGCGAAATCTGCCAGCGCGCTGAGCTCGGGCGGCGTGTAGAGGGTGCCGAGTTCCGTCGCCTGCGTGAGCGAGAGCGCGCGGATCCTGGGGAAGTGCACGCCGTGCCCGCGCTGCAGAGCCGGCTCGAGATCGGCGGGGCGGAGCCTGCCGTTTTCGCCGGCGAGCGGGAGCAGCTTGGCACCACCGGTGAAAAACTCCGGCGCGCCGCACTCGTCGGTCTCGATGTGCGCGAGTTGGTGGCAGAGGACGGCGTGGTGCCGCTGGCAGAGCGCGGCCAGCGCCAGGGCGTTGGCCGCGGTGCCGTTGAAGACGAGGAAAACCTCGCACTCCGTCTCGAAAATCCGCGCGAACAGGCGCTTCGCCTCGGCGGTGTGGAGGTCGTCGCCGTAGCTCGGGGCCCGGCCGGAGTTCGCCGACTGAATCGCGGCGAGCGCCTCGGGGCAGACGCCGGCGGTGTTGTCGCTGGCGAAGGCGAAATTGTCGGCGCGCGTCATGGGGCGTTTGGGGTCTGGCAATTTGCGGCGCGCACGTTTCTGATCGAAACGCACGCGATGAATCCAGCGGACGTCAACCTCTACCTCGTCGGCTTCATGGGCACCGGGAAGACCACGGTGGGCCGCGCCGTCGCGCAACGGATGGGCTTCCAGGTCCTCGATAGCGACCACGAGATCGAGCGGCAGCAGCGGAAGACGATCCCGGAGATTTTCGCGCAGGACGGGGAGCCGGCGTTCCGTGCGTTGGAGCGTGACTTCATCGAGCGCGGGCACCCGGCGCAACGGACGCTCGTGGCCTGCGGCGGCGGGCTCGTCGTGCAGCCGGGGATGCTGGCGCTGCTGAAGACAAAGGGCGTCGTCGTCTGCCTCCACGCCTCGCTCGAGACGATCCTCGCGCGCACGGCGCGGCAGCGCAACCGGCCGCTGCTCGAAGTCGCGAATCCCGAGGAACGCATCCGCACCCTCTACGCCGCGCGCGAGCCGATCTACAAGGTGTCGGGCACGGTGATTCTCACGGACGGGCGCCCGCTCTCCGACATCGCGGCGCATGTCCTGCGCGCGTGGCGCCGCGACGCGGCGGACTTCGCGCGCGCCCATCCGTGAACGCCACGGAACGGCAGGAAGAGCTGCGCCGCCGCCTCGTGGCGCTCGGCTTCGACGACGTGCGCTTCGCCGCCGTCGAGGGAGCCGAGCCCGCCCCGCTCCGCGCGTGGCTCGCGGCGGGCCGGCACGCCGACATGCACTGGATGGAGCGCACCGCGGAGAAGCGCCTCGATCCACGGCTCGTCGTTGCCGGCGCGCGCTCGGTCATCATGCTCGGGGTGAACTACTGGTCGGAAAAGATCGCGGCACCGACGCGGCCGGCCTGGGCGCGCTACGCGCTCCACGATGACTACCACGACACGATCAAGCCCGCGCTCGCCGCCGCCGGCGAACTGCTTGGCGAGCTCTACGGCGCCGCGCGCGAAGACTACCGCGCCTACGTCGACACCGGGCCCGTGCTGGAGCGCTCCTGGGCGGCGCGAGCCGGCCTCGGCTTCACGGGCAAGAACGCGATGCTGATTTCGCGGCGCCACGGCAACTGGCTCTTCCTGGCCGCGATTCTCACGCGCCTTTCGTTCGCGCCCGACGCCGCGGTGAAGAACGATTTCCACGATCGGACGGTCGGCACCCTCTGCGGCCGCTGCACGCGCTGTCTCGACGCCTGCCCGACCGGCGCCTTTCCCGCGCCCGGAGTCGTCGATGCCCGCCGCTGCATCTCCTACCAGACGATTGAGAACAAGGGCGTGATCCCGCGCGAGCTGCGCGCGGGGATCGGTCATCGGATCTATGGTTGCGACGTGTGCCTCGAGGTCTGCCCGTGGAACCGATTCGCCCGCGAGGGCCGGCGCCTGCTCCTCGTCGCGCGCCACGATCTTGCGGAGATTTCGCTCGCGGACATCCTCGCGCTCACGGCAGAGAGGTTCGCGGAGGTATTTCGCCGCACGCCGATGAAGCGCCTGAAGCTCATCGGCCTGCTGCGCAACGCCTGCGTCGTCGCGGGCAACAGCCACGACGCCGCGCTCCTGCCCCGGCTCACCGCGCTCGCGGCCACGCATGCCTCTGCGTTGGTGCGGGCGCACGCCGTGTGGGCGGTGTTCCGCCTTGGCGGCGGCGATGCGCTCGGGGCGCACGCAAAAACCGAGACCGATCCGATCGTGCTCGCGGAATACGCCGCGGAACGCGCGGCTACTTGAACGCCGCGCTGAACGCCGCCACCGCGGATGCCGGCGGGCGCACGGGCTTGCCGGTGCGGTCGATGAAGGCGTGGACGGTGTGCCCCGTCGCGAGCAGGTCGTGGTCGCGGCGCACCTCGTATTCGAGCCGGATGCGGAGCAGCGGGAGTTCGCGCAGGGTTGTGACGATCGTCACGGTGTCGTCGTAGAGCGCGGGGCGTTGGTATTTCACGGCGACCTCGAGCACGGGCAGCCGGTAGCCTTCGGCCTCGAGCTGGCGGTAGGGCAGGCCGAGCTCCTTGAGCAGCGTGGTGCGGCCGACCTCGAGCCAGGGCAGGAAGCTGCCGTGGTAGACGACGCCCATCATGTCGGTCTCCGCGTAGCGGACGACAATCTGCGTGCGCGAGACGATCATGGCGCGGCGGCCCCGGCGCGGAAGAGCGCGGCGGCGGATTCCTTCCAGCAGTTGCGCTGCGCCCACTCGCGGCCGGCGGCGCCGAGTTTTTTCCGCAGCGCTGCGTCGTGGATTAGTTTCTCGAAGGCCGCGGCGAGCTGCACCGGCCGCTCCGGCGGCACGAGCAGGCCGGTCACGCCGTCGACGACCGCGTCGGCGACTCCGCCCACGTCGTGCGCGACGACTGGCAGCCCGTGCGCCGCGGCCTCGAGGTAGACGAGACCGAAACCCTCGATGCTGCGGCCGTGGTTCACGCTCGTCATCGCAAAGATGTCCGCGCGCTCGTAAAGTTCGGAGAGTTCCTCGTCGGGGATGTTGCCGAAGAAGCGCACCGTCAGGTCCGCTCGCTCCGCCGCGGCGGCGCGGAGCTGCATCTCGTAGTTGCCCTTTCCCTGCGCGCCCACGACCCAATACTCCAGCCGCGCGCGCAAAGCGGGCGGCAGCATCTGCAACGCCTGGAGGGTGAGCAGCTGGCCCTTGCGCGGATGCAGGCGGCCGACCGTCAGCACTACGATCCTGTCCTTGGGCGCCACCGGCCGCGCGGGCACGACGGCGAAATCAGACCGGAGCGCGCCTGGCGTGAGCGTGATGCGATCCGCCGCCTCGGGAAAGTGGCTGAGCAGCAGCTCCTGGGTGTAGTTGCTCAGCGTGCTGATGCGCGTCGCGTGGCGGATCAGCCGGCGGGAGAGCCAGCGGCGCCATGGGCTGCCGGCGAATTTCAAGATCTCCGAGCCGTGGAAGGTGAGCACGAGCCTCCTGGGCCGAAACGACTGGAAAAACTGCAGCATCATCATCGCCAGCATCGGTCCGGGTTCCGGCAGGTAGACCGTCGCGTGCCGCAGCCCGCGGCGATGCCGGATGAGCTCCCGGGCGAGCCGGAGCTGGCACACCAGATCGTGGGTGCCCTTCAGGGGCAGCCGGCGGAGCCGGAAGGGCCAGTCGGCTTTCTCCGCCTCGGCCGGCGCGGACTGGGCCCAGACCTCGACATCGTAACCCAGCGCAGCCGAGGCCCGCGCAATCTCCTCCGTGAACGTGGCGATGCCGCCACGTTTCGGGTAGAATTCGTGCGTGATCAGGAAGACCGGTTCGGCCCCAAGGTTGGCGGTGGCGACGGCGCTCATGCGCTGGCCTTGAAGTGGGCCCGGTGCGCGCGATCGTCCAGCGCGAAACGGCGACTCCCGCCGCCGACTCCGGCCTGCAATTCGACGCCGCACCACGCTGACCCTCCCGTTACCTTTCCTCCCGAAATAAGGGGTTTACTTTGATCTGCGTCGTAACATACAACGTTCAAACGATGCCCGACGCAGTCTCAACCAGCGCAAGCGCGCACAAATCGGCCCCGCTCGCTCCCAAGCCGTTTGCGCCCGAGGATGAGGCTCAGTTGAGGGAAGCGCTAAAGCGCTGCTCCCCATCCACCTTTGAGGCGGCGGTGCAGTTCCGCAAGACCACCAACCCCGAGCATGTCCCAGCCGTCGTGATTGGCGTGATCGAGCGGTTTGTTGAGCCCGATCTCCGGATGAAGCTGAAGGACGCCGACGACGACCTGCGCCTCATCGAGGACCTTGGCATCGACTCCCTCACGATGATGGAAATCGTCATCCTCGTGGAGGACGTGCTCACCATGTCGATCAACAACGACGAACTGCGCAACCTGCGCACGGTCGGCGATGTGAAGACGTTCATCGACTGCAAGATTCGCGGCCTGCCCCTGCCGAAGCCCACGAAGTTCATCCCGATCGAGCACGTGGCCGCAGTGATGCCGATCCAGCCGCCGTTCCTGTTCCTCAACGAGGCCTCCGTCAGCTCCACCTCGGCGAACGGCAAATACAAGATTTCCGGCCAGGAGTTTTTCCTGCAGGGCCACTTCAAGGACAACCCGGTCATGCCGGCGTCCATCATGCTGGAGGCGCTGGGGCAGCTTGCGGTGCTCTATTTGCTGGAGGGCGCCCCGACCGAACCCGGCAAGGTCATCGGCTCCGGGACCATCTTTTTCACCGGCTGCGAGGGCGTGCGCGCCCACCGGATCTGCAAGCCCGGCGACATCCTGACCCTCTCGATCAAGCCGAAGCGGATGAAGATGCCGCTCGCCACGTTTGAGGGCTCGATCCGTGTGGGTCAGGAAAAGGCCGTGATCGCGGAGGAAATCACCCTCACGTTCGGCTTCGTCGAGGCCGTTGATGCGCCGGTGCCGATCAACGGCGCTGCGCACGCGCCAGGCTCGAACGGCACCTCGCCCTCCGCCGCCACTCCGCCGCTGCGGGTGGCGATGAACGCCTGAGAAATCTGGGCGTGGTCTTCGCCCGCCCTTTCGCCCGCGCCGTGCGCCAACGGAAAGCGGGGCAGGGCCTCGTCCGGTCTCCGGCATATCCATTCCGCCTCCCGCGTTGACCGGCGCAGCGCGAAGTCTTCACTGCGGAGCCTCCTCGTCACATGCCCAGAGTTTTCATCACCGGACTCGGTTTCGTCACCAGCATCGGCAACGACGCCGCGAGCGTGACCCGCAGTCTTCGCGAACTGCGGCACGGGTTTGAGGTCTACCCCCCGTTCCAGAAGCCCGAGATTCCCTGCAAGGTCATCGGCACCATCAAGGACTTTGGGACCGACTCGCCCGACCCCGAGGACTGGACCTTTCCCGAGCGCTACAAGATCAAGCGCGAGCTGCTCCGCACGATGGCGCCCAACGGCCTCTTTGCCCACTGCGCCATGCTGCAGGCGATCGCCGACGCGCAGCTGGCGGACGCCGATGTCTCCAACGCCGACACCGGCCTCTACGCCGCCTCCGCCGGCTCGCCCTACCTGCTCCATCATCACCACGACCGCCTGACCAAGGTCGGCGTCATGCGTTGCTCACCCCTCGGCATCGTGGCCTCCATCGCGGGCACGCTGAATTTCAATCTCATCGCGGCCTTCAAGATTCAGGGGACTTCCTGCGGCTTCTCCTCGGCCTGCGCGTCGTCGGCCCACGCCCTCGGCTACGCCCACGATGACCTGGTGCTTGGCCGGCAGAAACGGATGTTTGTCGTCGGCGCCGAGGACGGCAATGTGGACGCGATCCTGCCCTTCGCCGGGATGAGGACGCTGTCGCTCCAAGCCGATCCGAACCTCGCGTCGCGGCCGTTCGATGCGGCGCGCGACGGCTTCGTGGGCACCGGAGGCTCCACTGTGCTGGTGCTGGAAACCGAGGATGAAGTCGCGCGGCGCGGCGTGAAACCCTACGCCGAGGTGCTCGGCTGGGGCCAAGCTTCCGACGGCTGGAACGTCGCCATCTCGCACCCCGAGGGCAGCGGCTCCGCCGCCGCGATGAACCACGCGCTGCGCGCCGCCAAGGTCGAGCCCGCCCAAGTCGACTACGTCAACGCGCACGCCACCTCCACGCTGATCGGGGATGTCTCGGAGGCGCGGGCGTTGCGCGCGGTATTCAAGGAGCACCTTCCGCGCGTCGCCGTCAGCAGCACCAAGGCCCTCACCGGCCACGGGCTCTCGCTGGCCGGCGCGATGGAGAGCGCGTTCTGTGCGCTCGGGTTGCGCGATGGTTTTGTCCCCGGTTGCGCGCACCTCGCCAACCCCGATGCCGAGTGCGCCGGCCTCAATCTTCCCCGCGCCACGGAAAACCGGCAGGCCGACATCGTGATGAAGAACAGCAGCGGGTTCGGCGGCGCCAACGTCGCGTTGGTCTACAAGCGGGTCGCCTGACACTGTGCCCGCCCGCGTCTCCGATTACTACCGCACGGCGTTCGTCACCGGCGCGAGCACCGGCCTCGGCCGCGCCTTTGCCGAGATGCTGCTCGCCGACGGTGTCCGGGTGTGGGGCACGTCGCGCGATTCCGCACGGCTCGTCGACGTCCCCGGGCTCCAACCCATCGCGCTCGATCTCCGCGACGGTGCGGCGGCGGTGGAGGCATTTCGCCGGGCCGACCGCGCCGCAGGCGGCTTCGATCTTGTGATCAACAACGCGGGGTTCGGCGTCTTCGCGGAATTCGCCGGCGCGGACTTCGCGGTCTGGGAGGAGCAACTCGCCGTGATGCTCGTGAATCCCGCGCGTCTCGCTCACGCCGCCCTGCCCGGCATGCTCGCCCGCCGGCGCGGCGCGCTCGTCAACATCTCGTCGCTCGCCACGGAATTCCCCCTGCCGTTTCAGAGCGCCTACAACATGGTGAAGTCCGGCCTCTCCGCCTTGAGCGAGAGCCTTATCATCGAGACCGCCGGCACCGGCGTTGTCGTGCTCGACGTGCGCCCCGGCGACTACCGCACCGAAATCGAGGGCTCGGTCCGCCACCCGCAGGCCGCGCCAACCCCGCGCATGAGGCGCGCCTGGGCCGCGTTTGAAAAAATGATGGCGCAGGGCCACGCCCCCGCGCACGCCGCCGCCGCGCTGCGCCGCGCACTCCTCCGCCGCCGCAGCGGCACGGTGCGCATGGGGCGTTTTTCGCAGGCCGTGGCTGCGCCGCTCCTTGCGCGGTTCGGCTCGCTGCCGCTCAAGCGCCGCGTGCAGGCGCGCTACTTCGACGCCGGCTGACCATGTCGAAGCTTCGCATCCTCATCCTCACCTCGAGCACGGGCGGCGGCCATGACGCCCGCGCGGAGGCCTTCGCCGAGTGGTGCTTCCAGCTCTACCGCCACGACGTGGAGGTGCGCATCGAGCAGATGCTCGAGAAATCCTCGGTGGTGAACCGCGCGGGGGTGAATTTCTACAACCGCATCCAACGCGCCGCGCCGTGGCTCCACAAGGTGTTCTTCGCGATCGTCGAGGTGCTGAGCTGGCTGAACGCCAATCGCGTCACCTTCGGCGCGGGTTACTACCTCTCCGTCCTGCGCGACTACCGGCCGCACCTCGTGTTCAGCGTCCACGACTGCCTCAACCGCGGCTATTTTCAGCTCGCGCGCAAGACTCTCGGCCCGGCGCACGTGCGCTGCGCCACCTATTGCGGCGAGTTTTCCGGCGGCTGGGGCTATTCGCGCAACTGGATCGAGCCGAGCGTGGACCTCTACGTGTCGCGCACGCCGACCGCGCGCGACTACGCGGTGAAATGCGGCATCCCGCCCGAGCGCGCCCGCGTGCGCGGCTACCTCATGTTGCCGCGCGCCCACCTCGAGGTGCTCACGCCCGCGGATCGCCGCGTGTTCCGCACCCGCCGCCTCGGCCTCGATCCGGAGCGTTTCACCGTGTTCCTCGCGACCGGCGGCAACGGCGCCAACAACCACTTCGCCCTGCTGCCCGCGCTGCTGCGCCACGCCGACCGCGTGCAGGCCATCGTCATCTGCGGGAAGAACAAGGAGGCCTACAACGACCTCGTGCAGTGGCGCGCCGCCCATCCGGAGTTCCTCTGCCACCTCGAGGGTTACTCCGAGATCGTCCACCTCCTGATGCAGGCGAGCGATGCCATCGTGACGCGCGGCGGCACCACCACCTGCGCCAAGGCCCTGCACTTCCGCTGCCCGATCATCTTCAATGCCTTCGGCGGCATCATGCCGCAGGAGGAACTCACTTGGAAATTTTTCCGGAACGGCGCGGCGTCCGGGAAAATCGAGGACGCGGCTGACTTTGCGCGCATCATCGACAAATGGATGGCCGACCCCGCCGCCTACGCCGCGACGCGGGAAAATTTCCTCCGCCTCCGCTACGAGGAGGATCCCACCGTGCTGATCGACGAGCTCGTCGCGCTCGGCAACGAGGCCGCGGGCGCCAAGCTCCGCCGCCGGCCATTTCCGCCCGAGCGCAACGGCGGGCCCGCCAGCTCGCGCGCGCCGTTCGTCGACGGCCCGGGCGGCTGACTTCCGCGCCGGGCCGCCGCCGGTTCAGAACTGCGCCTTCACCCCCATCGTCCAGAGTGACGCGAAGTCCTCGCGCTGGCGGAAGGTCGCGTAGGCGGGGGTGTTGGGGCCGAAGATTTTCAGGTCCTCGGTCGCGTTGCCCACGTTGCGCAGGTTGGCGAAGAGCGCGAGGCGGCGCGTGAGCCGCAGCTCGCCGGAGACGTCGATGTAGAGCCGCTTGGCCCACCAGTTGAAGACGCCGCCCTCGATGCCGTTGCCGGTGACGGCATTCGCACGCTGCTTGCCGCGGTAGTTCCAGTTCACCCGCAGGGTGCCGCGCTCGCGCGTGAGGCTCGCGCCCCAGTTGTAGGTCTGCGGGATGTAGCCCTGGAAATTCGCGGCGGCGTCGCCGGTCATGCGCTGCACGCTCGCGTTGGCGAAGACCTGCACGCCGCGCGCCCAGTGGGGCAGGAAGGTGAGCGCCTGCTTGTAGCTGAAGTCGAGGCCCTGGCCGCGCACCCGCGTCGTCAGGTTGTAGTTGGTGACGATGTCGTAGGGGCCGTAGGTCGCGGGATCGAGCTCGAGCTGCTCGAGCAGCTCGGGGGTCGAGCGCAGCGTGACGTTGCCGAAGAAGTTTTTGAACTCGCGGCGAAACACCGCGACCGAGACCTGGCCCACGCCCTCGAAGTAGCGCTCGAGGCTGAAGCGAAACGTGTCGGCGCTCCACGCCTTGATGCCCGGATTGTTGACGCTGATGCGATTGGTCGGGCTGGGCAGCTGCTCGGTGTCGGGCAGCGTGGTGCCGCCGTAGTATTGGTTGTAACTCGGGCGGCCGAGCGACTGGTAGTAGGCGCCGCGGAGGATGAGGTTGTCGGTGAAGTTATAGCTCGCGTTGAGGCTCGGGAGCACGCGCAGGTATTCCTTTTCCGTCTGCGCGCCGCGGCTGATGTAGGTGAGCTGGGAGTAGGGCAGGCCGGCGTTGGTGGGCACGGTGAGCACCGGGCGGCCGTTGACGAGGACGGGCCGGCCATTGGCATCGCGCTGGTAGGCGCGCGTGGGATCGGTGAGCGGGCCTGCGCCCTGCACGTTGGTCTGCTCGGCGCGCCAGCCGCCGGTGAGCTTGAGGCGGCGCTCGAAGAACTGCGCGTCGGCGCGCAGGTAGGCGGACCACAGGATCTCATCGGCGAGACGCTGGAGGTTGATAATCGAGCGGTAGATGGCGTTGGGATCCGTGCGGAAATATTCCGGGTGCTCGCGGTAGAGCTGCGCGGTCTTCTCCGTGCTGAGCCACTGGTTGCGCGGGTGGCCGAAGGGCGGCGTGCGCGAGGAGTTGGGCACGTCGATCAGCGTGGGCGTGATGTTGGCGGGCCCAACGTAGGTGGCGCCGAGCGAGCCGCCCGAGATGTCGCGCAAGGTCTGGCGCGCATCGACGCCGCCCTTCAGGGAGAGCGGCACGCCGCGCCAGTCGAAGTCGCGGCGGAGGTTTCCGAATACGCTGCGCTTGCGCTCCTGGTGATCGCGGTAGTCGCTGATGTTGCCGATGGAGGCCAGCGAGAAGCCCTCGAGCGAGTAGGGGTTGATCGGGGCGCCCGTCACGCCGTCGCGCACCGTGATGCGGCCCGGGGTGAAGAAGCTCACGTCGTCGAAGGAGATTTGGACGTTTTGCCGGCGGGCGAGGATTTCGCCGCGGAGGAAGCCTTGATCGAGGTCCTGGTAGTTCGCGGTCGAGGCGGAGTAGCCGGCGCCGGCCTCGGCCTTCCAGACGGGGCCATTGTGTCGCCACACGAGCGCGGGGGCGTAGGTTGAGCTGGTCCAGAGGCGGGCGTTGACGGCGTTCTGGATTTCGCCGGCGCCGGTGCCGCTCGCGCCGTGGGTGAAGCCGGGGCCGAAGTTGCCGGGCGTGACGCGCTGGATGAGGAAGCGCAGCGCGCGGTTGTAGTTGGCCGTGGAGAACTGCGCCCAGCTCAGCGTGAACGAAAAACGGTCCGCGGCGCCGAGCTTCCAGTCGACGGTCAGGCCGGCGGAGGTGCGCTTGGTCACGCGCGGCCGGTCGCCGACCTGGATGCCGGTGAGGTAAGGCGTGGTCACGCCGGGCGCGGGCAGGTTGGCGCTCGCGGCGCCGCTCACGCCCGTCCACGTGTTTTGCAGGAGGTCCTGGGGGGCGACCTGCTTGGAGTAGCCGCCGGTGAGCGTGAAGCCGAAGCGCGAGTTCACCGGCACGATGTAGGAGAAATCCGCGCCGGGCTGCACGTGGTGCATGTAGCCGTCGTGCGGGCCGGGGCGGCGCGACAGGGAGCGGTCGTTGTCGCGCATCATCACGTAGGCGTTGGCGGTGAGCTGCGCGCGCGCGCGCTCAAACGCGCTGCGCGGCACCATGTTCACCGAGCCGGCGAGCGAGGTGCCGGAGGTCTCGGGGGTGTTGGAGGCGGTGATCTCGACGCGGGCGACGTTGTTGATCGAGACGCCGTTGAAATCGACGTTCCGGTTGTTGCCGGAGGCGGGCAGGTTCGCGAGGTCGAACCCGCCGATCGAGACGGGCACGTAGCTGCTGCCGACGCCGTTGAGCGAGACGCCGCGCGCGTCGCCGCCGGCATACTCGATGGTCACGCCCGGGAGGAATTTCAGGAACTCCGCGGCGTTGCCCTCGGCGACCATGCCGAATTCGTCCGCGGAGACCACGGTCTTCATGTGCGTGGCGAAGCGCTGCTCGTTGATCGCGATCGCGGCGCCGTCCATCTCGCGCGAGGTGGCGACGACGAAGCGGTCAAGCTTCACCGTCGTGTCCGTGCGCGCGGCCCCGCCCGCCGCGAGCTCGAAGTCCTGCCGCGCGGCGCCGCCCGCGGTGATCGCGACGGCGCGCTCCTGCGGCGCGAGGCCGGTGAAGAAGACGCGCAGCCGCGCCTCGCCGGCGGGCACGCGGTCGAGGCGGTAGAAGCCGGTCTCGTCGGTAAAGGTCTCGAGCCCGGCGCCCGCGATGGTCACGCGGGCGTTGCCGAGGTAGTTGCCGGACGCGGGGTCGAAGACCCGGCCGGACACGCTGCCGGTGGCCGCCGGCTCGGACGCGGCCAGCGAAGCGGCCGCGAGCAGACAAAGGAGAAGCCTCGCTACAGTTTTCATGGGGGGGAACGGAAACCGCGGCGAAGGGGTGCGCGGCGCGGCGCAGTTTTCTCAACGAAGCCGGCGCGCGTGGCGACTGGAAACTGCGGCGTCCTCCCGCGAGGTGCCGGCTACTTTCCCAATTGCTCCCGCAGCCAGCCGGGGCGGTTGGTCGTGATGCTGTCCACGCCGAGGGCGGTCCACTGCTTCGCGATGGCGACGTCGTCCACGGTCCAGACATGGAGCGAGAGGCTGGCGGCGCGAATCTTCTTCACGGCGGCGGAGTCGAGGACCCACCCGTGGTTGAGGTCGAGGCCGTCGATCTTGCCGGCGCGGCTGTCGCGCAGGATTTCGTCGAGCGTCGGGGACTTTTTCTTCGGATCCGTCGAGGGCTTGCTCAGCAGCCAGTAGGCCTCGTAGGCCGGCAGCGCTTTCTTGGACGCCACCAGCGAGTCGTATTTGAAGCTGATGATCGCGATCTGCTGGGCGGTGAGGCCGCTGCGGCGGATGGCGGCGACCATCGCGGGCACGATCTCGGGGCCGGTCTTGATTTCGATGAAGAGGCGCTTGCCCGGCGTGCGCGGGTGCGTGGCGAGGATTTCGTCGAGGGTGGGCAGTTTCTCGCCGCGGAACTTGGGGTCCTTCCACGAGCCGGCATCGAGCTGGCGGAGCTCCGCGAGCGCCTGGCTGGCGACGGGGCCGTCCTTGCCCGCGGTGCGCTTGGTGGTCGCGTCGTGAATGACGATGACCTCGCCTTCCTTGGTGAGCCAGATGTCGAACTCCACGCCATCGGCGCGTTGCTCCCAGCCGAGCTTGGCGGCGGCGACGGTGTTCTCCGGCGCATCAAAGGAGGCGCCGCGATGCGCGATGATCTGCGGGGCGGCGAAAAGCGGCGACGCGACGAGGAGGCTGGCGACGAGGAGAAGTGGGGGCGTCTTCATGAAAGGGGAACGTGAGTCAGGGGCGGGAGAGGCGCAGTTGTTCGCCGAGTTCGGCGAGGCTCGGCAAGACCAAATCCGGCGGCGGCTGCGCGGCGGCGGCGTCCGCGCCGGTGGCTTCGCCGGTGAGCACAAGCACGCCCAGGGCGCCGGCGCGGCGGGCCATCGCGATATCGGTGTAGATGCGGTCGCCGACCATTGCGATCTCGTCGGCGGCGAGGCGATGGCGGGCCATGATGCCGGTGAGCATCGAGGGATC